>JAQWZU010000109.1 GCA_029253285.1 Akkermansiaceae bacterium
GTGAGGATGGATCAGAAAGCGGTGCGGAAATCTCAGGAAGTGGTTGCGCATTTCGCCGAAATGGAGGGGCTTTATGCGCACGGGAACTCGGTGACGATTCGGAGCAAATAGCGGGCTGAGTTACCTAGGTGATCTGAATCGTCAACTTGTTGGGGTTTTTGTTGACGGAGATTTTCGGATAATTAAGTTGGTGGAACCGGGCAGAAGCTCGGCCTCCTAAATTATGAAAAAACACTACTATTGCTTCTTGCTACGGCAGGGACTTCGTTAGGCCAGATCATTGCTGGATTTGGATATGCTGGAACGGAATTTGACTCTCAGGGTTTGTTAAATGATGACATCAGCCTTGGGGTTCTCTATGGATCTCTGGGATATGAAATTAATACTCAGAATGACGGTTTCCGCTTTGTTCCTGAGCTTCGGGTTGGATCTGGAATAAAGGATGATACTATTCTTGGAGTTGATCTCGAGGTGGAATATTTTGTATCGCTTTCACTTCGTGCTGAGGTTCATCAAAATGACGCGACCGATTTTTTCCTCGCGGCGGGAGCCTACGCTTTTGTGAATCCTACCTTTTCCGTTATCAGTGTCGAAGCGAGTGCAGGAGGGGTAGTAGCCTCGGAGACTACTGAAGACTTCGGAGTTGGAGTTGGTCTTGGGTATAATTTCACCGAAATCGCTTCGGCAGAAATTTACGCTGAATTCTATGACGATGTGACAGTTTATGGTGTTGGAGCGAGATTTCGATTCTAGCCAGCTACCGCAAACTCTCTTAAGAAAATCCCGAAGTTCTCAGTGAGAGCTTCGGGTTTCTTTTTTCAGGAATGAAGGAATGATTACTCTGCTTCTTCCTCTTCCTTTTCCTTTTCTTTCTCTTTAACGAGAGGGGGGCGCCCTTCTCGGATGTCTTGAACCAAAGAAATCTCTCCTTCACGCCCAAGTTTTCGTTGCGAACCGCTATAGCTGTTCGACATGCCAGCGACAAAAGCGGCGCCGCCGCAGACGAACACCGCAACGGCGAAAAGGAATCCTCCGCTGTCGGAGTTGCTTGAAGCCAGCATTGGTTGGACCATCGTCTGGGGAGAGGGTCCACCGCTTGCGACTTTGCTCAGGATTTTTTGATTTTCGGGAGCCTCGGGCTTTTTGGCCTTCTCTTTGACCTCGCTCATTTTCCTCTCCTGGGGAACGAATTCCTCTTCATCGAGATCATCAAGTTCTTCGTCGCTGAGTTCGTAGCCAAACTCTACATCCCCGACCTTCACGTCGTCGTTGTTTCGAAGGTCGATCACGGCCATTGCCTCTTCGTTGAGGGTAATCCCGTTGGTTGATTTTCGGTCCCGGAGGATGTATCCGCCGTCCACTCGCTCCATGGTAGAGTGAAGGGAGGAGACTGAAGGGCAGTCGATGACAATGTCGCAATCGGCTCCGCGTCCGATGGAGACTTTTTTACGATCAAGGGTGAAACGGTAGGGCTGGGAATTTTTTCCGGCGATGGTAATACTGACGCGTGGCATGGGGACAATGGGTGTTGGCGGAATATGACCACAGCTTTGGGGACTTGGCCACCAGAAAACTCGGGTCTCTTGGGCTTGCCTTTTTCGAGGGAGAATCAAGCATGTGGAGGTATGGAAGCAATTAAGGCAGTTCAAATCACCAAGCGATTCGGGGAAGTCACTGCTTTAAAATCGGTTTCGCTGGAAATTGAGCAGGGTGAGCTGTTTTTTTTGCTGGGCGGAAGTGGCTGTGGAAAGACCACTCTTTTACGCTGCATTGCTGGTTTGGAGACTCCGACAGAGGGGAAGGTGTATTTTGGGGAAAAGGATGTGACGACCCTGCCCACTCACAAGCGGGAAGCTGCGATGGTCTTTCAAAGCTATGCTCTATGGCCTCACATGACGGTGGGACAGAATATTGCTTTTGGGCTCGAGGAGCGGAAGGTGGAGAAAAAGGAGATTCAGCGTCGTGTTGAGGAGGCTCTGGCGATGGTGAAGTTGGAAGGCTTTGCGAAGCGAGGGATTGATCAAATGTCGGGCGGCCAGCAGCAGCGGGTTTCTTTGGCCCGCGCCCTGGTGGTGCGCCCAAAGTGCCTTTTACTGGATGAGCCGCTCTCGAATCTTGACGCCCAGCTTCGACTCGAGATGCGGTCTGAGATTCGGCGTATCGTGAAGGAGAATAATCTGACCGGGGTGTATGTGACGCATGACCAGGCGGAAGCGCTTTCGATGGCGGATCGCATGGCGGTGATGGATGAAGGGGAGATTGTGCAAGTTGGGGAACCGGACGTGATTTATCGTGAGCCGGTATCGAGTTACGTTGCGGGATTTATCGGGGAAACGAATTTGATCAAAGGAACAATGGCCGAAGGTGGAGTGGTGGAAACGCCAACTGCCAAATTGTCTGGGAAGGTGTCGGTGGGAAATTGGTCTCCTGCAATAGGAGCGGAATTGGTTTTGTCGATGCGACCGGAGGCATTGGAAATTGTCTCACCCGAGGGAGCGAACTTGAAAGGAAAGATTGTTGAGCGGATTTATCTCGGAAGCATCATCCAGTATTCCGTGCAGTTGGGCGATGGCCAGGTAGTGCAGGTAACCGAACAGAATCCGCAATTAATTCGAGAGCCCGGGGATCGAGAGATTGGGTTGGCGATTTCGCAGAACGACATCACCCTTTTGCCGCGATGAGAGGGAACTGGAAAAAATACCTCGGCGTTTTTGTTCCGATGGCGGTGGTGATCGCGGCCCCAATGATTTTGCGGGATGATGAGACGGTTGGAGCAGATGCAGCTGATTTACGCCTGGAGGTCATCACTCCGCACAACGAGGCAATCCGACGGGAGTTTGGAGATGCCTTTTCCAAATGGTATGAGGCACAAACCGGAAAGAGTGTCTATGTGAACTGGCGTCAGCCTGGCGGGACGAGCGAGATTAAACGGGTGCTTGATAGTGCCTTCACGACGGCCGAAGCGAATGGCAGGGAGGGAATTGGGTTGGATGTCTTCATGGGCGGTGGGGTCTATGACTTCAGTTTGCAGGCCCGCGAAGGACGTTTTCAACCTTTGGACATTTTTGAAAAACAGGCAGAGCTTTTCGAGTCCGGGGTGATTCCCACAAAGCAGAGCGGCGAAAATTATTACCCGCCTAACAAGGACTGGTTGGGGGTATGCCTCTCGTCGTTTGGGATCTGTTATAACCTAGACAGCCTGGAGCGCCTGGGCATGAAGGCTCCTACCGGATGGAGTGATTTGGGAGATCCCAGTTATCAAAAGGGAATTGCATTGGCTGATCCCACTAAGAGCGGATCGGTAGCGAAAGCCTTTGAGATGTTAGTGCAGCAGCACATCCATCAGGAGCTGAAAGCTGGAAAATCCCGAGAAAAGGCCTGTGAGGAGGGATGGCGGAAAGGGATGAATTTGATTCAGCGCATTGGGGCGAATGCGCGATACTTTACCGATGGTGCTTCGAAGGTTCCCCATGA
>JAQWZU010000147.1 GCA_029253285.1 Akkermansiaceae bacterium
TAATTATCCACAACATGATGGTTGTGCGCGTAGAGCCCGGTCAGAATTGAGGCCCGGCTCGGCGAGCACAGCGAGGTCGTGACGTAGGCATTTTTAAAATGAACTCCCTCAGCCGCCAACCGGTCAAAATTCGGCGTCTTGAGAAAAGGATGCCCCAGAAAGCCCATCGCATCGTATCGATGGTCATCGGTGAGAATTACCACGATATTCGGCCGCTTCGCCCCCTGGGCGGTCCCCAACACCACAAAAATCCCAACGACCAATAATCTGACAATCCCTTGATTCATCATGCCGTTACCCTGACAGACTACCTGCCGATGACAACTCATCCAAAAAATATGTCGCGGAAACGATTTTTAGGGATATTTTCTGTTCTCGGACATTCTCATCCCCACTCATGCGATTTCTTCTGCCAATCATTCTCACTTGCCTGTGCGGAAGCCTCTCCGCCAAAGAACGCCTCGTTCTGCTCGCGGGCGGGCTAAATAAAAGGGACACCTCCACTCAAGTCCAATCCACTGTTAATAAGATCGACGGAGCCAAGGTCCTACAAATCACTCCGAAGTCCATCGCCATCGAATTCGATCCCGCTGAGGTGACAGAAGCGTCCCTCACAAAGACCCTCACCGCTTCCGGCCTCACCATCACCGGCCAAAAAGCTTTCTTCAAAATAAAAGGCCTCGTATGCAGCAGCTGCTCCAACGTTCTCACCAGCCTCCTCGCTAAAGAGAAAGGTGTCATTTACGTCAACAGCATTTCCCACCTCAACGGACAGGCCGATATTTCTTTCGACCCCAAGGAAACCACTCAAACCAAGATCGAAGCAGCGGTGAATGCCACTCGTTATCAGGTAGTTAAAACACTCCCCCCGAAATCCCCATTCTAATCCTTTTTTCTGGTAGGTTGAAACAAACGGTCAAGTTCCTCATGGAGCTTGACCGTTTTTTTTCGCCGCGTGAAAATAAGTCATCTTTTTTGCAAAAACTTCTGCGAAACGTATTTCCGAAGGTAAGCTCCGTCAACATTGCGACTTTTTATTACAAAAAGACCCAATGGCGGCCAATCTTTCGGGGGGGAGATTGGCCGCATTCTTTTTTGCGAACTGATTGTGGTGGAAATGCCAGCGACTCGCATTATCCTGTCCCAACCATCGTGTTTGGAAAACTCCTCCTTCTCTTCATCCTCGTCCCCCTGGCCGAGCTCTACCTCTTCATGACCCTCGGCGCCCAACTTGGGTTTCCCAACACCATCGCGATTATCATTATCACTGCGATCATCGGCGCTACCCTGACCAAATCTCAGGGCCGCCTCGCCATGGCGAAGTTCCAGCAGGCCACCAGCGAAGGACGCATGCCCCACAAGGAAGCGCTCGACGGTCTCATGATTCTCCTCGCCGGAGCGGTCCTCCTAACCCCCGGCTTTCTCACCGACGCCATCGGCTTTCTCCTCCTCATCCCACCCATCCGGGCCGTCGTCCGAAATTCCCTTGCCAAACGCCTTAAAGGAAAAATCAAGGTCGTCACCCCCGGCTTCACTCCTCAAGCCGAAGAAGAATCCGGTCCTCCCTCGAAACTCGACGACGGCAAGGTCATCGACGTCTAACGACAAGCAGACAGGATTGCCCCAAACTCTGAACTGTTTCCAAACTAGAGAGTCTCACTCAACATGGCCGCCCCAAAAACAGTCGCCGAACCTCACAAGGAACTCCGCTTCACCCGGGCCGGACAGGCCCAGGGCATATTCGTTGGGGCCACCGTGGCTTTCGCCTTTTCCCTTCTGGTCACCATCACCTGGTTTATGGGCCACCCGGATTTCCGTTGGTGGATGCCTCTTCCTTTCCTCGTCCTAGCCTGGCTCCTCGCCAGAGTCGCGCTCCACTGCACCCGCCACGCGTACATCATCCTCACTCCGATGGGTATCGAGATTTTCCCGCTCCTCAAGCCGGGGAAAAACCTCAATCTGATCTACTGGACCGAACTCGATCACGCTGATTTCAACGAAGACCTCACGCTCGCCAAACTCCACCGCGATGCCGAAGAAAGCTCCGGTGCGGTCCTTTCCCTGAAGCCCATCCTCGCAAAACAACGCCCCCTCCTCAAGAAAGCCCTCGAAGGCCGCCTCGCGGAAAAAGCCTAACCCCGGGGAACCAAACTCCGATAGTCACCGTTCCGAATGGTGACCCCATCCCGGTCCAGACGATCCAGCAGCGGCATGATCACCTTTCGTGAGGTATCCAGCTCCTGCCGTAATTCCGAAACCGTGGCCTGCCCGCTCCTCTCGAGGAAAGCAGTCACCTTGGTCACCGTGGCTTGAAACACCCCGGCACTCACGGTCACCTTGGGTTCCAGCGGAATAATCTGTCTCGTGCGCGACAGAAACTTATAGGCCGCCGTATGCGACGGTGTCCCTTGCAGTTCACCCGGAAGCGGCGGATTCAATCCGGCATTGTCGAGGGTCTTCAAAATTTCCGCCGCCGGCGCTTCCAGCTCGGGAGGCAGTTCCAGCGAGTGCGAATTATGGCAGATCAAGTTATCTCCCACTTTGAAATTCTTCTCGCTCAACTGAATCAACAAGGCCTCGAGCAGTCCCGGAATTCCCATCGGAGCTCCCATGCTCTTCTTAAACAACTCCGTCGTCATGCCAATCTGATCCGGATGCTTCTTATGATATTCCTGCACCAACTGTGAGCTCTCTTTGACCAAGCCTTTCCAGTAGGGAGCGAACGAAAGATACTTCTCGCCCAAAGCCACCACCTCGCTGGCTTTCGTCATCTTCTTCAGGGCCGCCTTAATCCCGGCTGGCGAGAATGGCAGCGCTTGAACCAAGTCTGCTTCAGTTAGGAAATGGTCCCGAATCAAATGCGTTCGCAACAAAAGCTGCAAATCATCAGGAGCGGTCGCCCGCTCGGTCAGAAAAAGCTGTCGGTCCGCTCCCCTGAAATTCCGCCGCGAAGGATGCGCATCGAGAATGGTCCCTCCCGCAATCGTGGCCTCCCCCGAAAGCTCACGAATAACAATCCGCTCTCCCACGAAACTATGCACCGGATGATCAAAGCGTAGCTGCGCAATCGTCGACTCACCGGGATGCAAGGTATTCCCCTCCGGAAACAAAACCCGCGCCTGCGTTCTCCCCGATCCATGGTGCACATAAATGCGATGATTCGATTTCAAGGGCCGCAGTGTTCCCTTCTGCCCCGGAATGGGACGAACCGAACGAATCAACTCCGCATCCACCTCATAAGATGCCTCAGCCAGCGAACCTCCCACGAGAAGATTCCCCCGCGAGACGCCCTTCTTGCCTTTTGACGTCAGCGGAAGGTCGGGGAGATTGAGCGCCGTCCGCATTCCCGGCATGGCATGATCCACCGACGAGGAATGGTTTTGAATGGCACGCACACTCGTCTTCAAGCCCGATGGATAAGCAATCAAGGAATCTCCCGTTTTCAACTCCCCACCGGCCAATGTCCCCGTCACCACCGTGCCCACGCCCTTGGGCGAGAAGGCCCGGTCCACTGCTAATCTCGGGTGTCCGAAATTCCGGGGCGCCGGAGTCTCCAACAGCGTATTGGCAATCGTCTCCTTCAAAAGCTCCATCCCAAAGCCGGTCGGCGCGGAAACCGGCACGATGGGCGCGCCTTCGAGAGCCGTTCCCTGAAGATCATCTGCCAGCATCTCCGTCACAAATTCCAGGTCCTCGCAAAGGTCCGCCTTGGTCAGTGCCACGATGAAATTGCGAATCCCCAGGTAAGTCAAAATCTGTAAGTGCTCCTCCGACTGCGGCATCCACGAATCATCCGCCGCCACCACAAAGATCCCCAGGTCAATCGAACCCACGCCCGCGACCATGTTGTTCACGAAGTCGGCATGCCCCGGGACATCCACCACTCCGAGTTCGAAGGTATCATCCGATGTCTTGGGCACCGGCAGAGAAAAATGCGCAAAACCCAATTCAATGGTAACCCCGCGTTCCTTCTCTTCCGGGAGTCGGTCGGGATTGGTTCCAGTAAGAGTTTGGACCAAGGTCGACTTTCCGTGGTCGATATGGCCGGCCGTGCCGATGATATAATTGCGGGACATTGGGTGAACTACGGCGTGACAATATCAGCAATTCGCGCTTTTTCAAAATCGAAGGGCGTCATTTCCAAAGCGACCTTCACCCCCACCACCAACTCGGGCTTGCGCGGATTCATCGCCTTCGCCGGATGCCCGATCACTTCCTTGCCATTAGGCAGACGCACCGTGAAGGCACGGTCGCTCAATACAGCGAGAATCTCACCAGTCGTCGTAATCGGTTCCACAGGCACGGCGGAAGAGTGAAGAGAGAAAAGGGAAATGTGAAGTGAACTAACTCTGAATCCGATTTTTCATCAATTATTCATCGCGAATAGAATGATGATGCTTTGGGAATGGCAAGCCAACTCTGGCCCCTCTGGGTCGCGCCGATCATGGGCGGCGTCATCGGAACCCTCGTCCATAAGTTCATTAGCTCGGAGGATTCCGTCTAACTCACTTTACCAGGGAAGTGGGAAATCCGCGTTGAAGGCAAAGACCTTCTCGCGGATTTTTGCGAGCTGGGTTTCATCCTCACGCGCCTGGAGCGCTTCGTGAATGAGATCCGCCACCGCGATAACATCGTCTTCCTTCATGCCACGAGTGGTGACAGCTGGAGTTCCGATGCGGATACCGCTGGGCTTCATGGGGCCGGCTTCGTCGAAAGGAATAGAGTTCTTGTTCACCGTGATGCCCACCTTGTCGAGGGTGTCGGAAACGATGGAACCGTCGAGCCCCACCGGGCGAAGATCAACCATGAAAACATGGTTGTCAGTGCCACCGGAAACGATGCGGTAACCATTTTCCGCAAGACGCGCAGACATGGCCTGAGCGTTCTTAACGACCTGTGCTTGATACTCCTTGAAGCCGGGCTTGAGAGCCTCACCAAAGCAAACCGCCTTAGCTGCGATGACGTGCATAAGCGGGCCACCTTGCACTCCGGGGAAAACGCGACCGTCGATCTTCTTGGCGTATTTCTCTTTGCAAAGAATAATACCGCCACGAGGTCCACGAAGTGATTTGTGGGTTGTGGTCGTCACGAAATCAGCATGCGGCACCGGGCTGGGATGCACTCCGGCAGCGACAAGTCCGGCAATGTGGGCCATGTCGACGAAGAGATACGCTCCCACCGCTTCGGCAATCTTTCCCATGCGTTCGAAATCGATCGTCCGGGAATAAGCACTCGCCCCGCAGGTAATCAGCTTTGGCTGCACTTCCTTCGCCTGAATTTCAAGCGCATCGTAATCGATTGCCTCATCCTCCGCACTCACACCGTAGTGAGTGACATCGTAAAGACGTCCCGAAAAGTTGGCCGGATGTCCGTGCGTGAGGTGACCACCATGCGCGAGATCCATGGTGAGGATCTTGTCGCCAGGCTGAAGCACTGCGAAATAAACCGCCGTGTTGGCCTGACTTCCGGAGTGAGGCTGCACGTTAGCGTGGTCCGCTCCATAAATTTCCTTGAGTCGGCTGATCGCAAGTTCTTCGACGACGTCGACATTTTCACATCCGCCATACCAACGACGCCCGGGATAGCCCTCGGCATACTTGTTGGTGAGAAGCGAACCCTGAGCCTCCATGACTGCCGGGCTGCAAAAGTTTTCCGAAGCAATCAACTCGATGTGACTGCGCTGACGTTTTTCCTCGCCGCGAATCGCGTCGAAGACTTCCGTGTCCGTCATCGCGAGACGACTTCCCGAGGCCTTGCAAAGCCGCGCGTCGTGACGCCCACCTTCATAGTCGCTGGACAGGAAGGCCTCCACCATTTCGAGAGCGGTTTCAGCCGACACCACGGTCTGGCCGAGGCAGAGCACATTGGCATCATTGTGTGAGCGGGTCGTCTTGGTCTCTTCGACGGTGCGAACGTTGGCTGCCCGGACATCACGAAAACGATTTGCGGCGAGGCAAACTCCCACGCCCGAGGTGCAGACAAGGATTCCCCGGTCGCTGCGATCTTCATGAACGGCCCGTCCCACCTCATGGGCAAAGTCTGGGTAATCGACCGAATCCATCCCCTGCGTGCCGTAATCAATCACCTCATGGGCGGTGCTTTTCAGCGCCTCCACGATCGCGTTTTTCAATTCAACTCCGCCGTGATCGGCTCCAACTGCAATGCGGTAAGACTCAGCACTCATAAGGACGCCCCTTCCCTGCATCCTCGGAGGACAAATGGCAAGCGCTCACTGAGAAAAGAGAGCCTTATTCCGCCCTCTCATCGAGAAAGCCGATAATCCCGCCCATCGCCTCGTTCATTACGCGCGAGACCGAGTCGTAGGCCTGCCGCCCCATCCCGATGGGATCAGGCACATCCACGCCGACCTGCCCGTTGCATTCCACGAAGTCACAAGCGAGATGGTATTTCTCCTCAAACTCCGGAAACATCATCTCCAGCATCTCGAGATGGCTCGCCGTCATGCAGAAAACGGCCTCCGCATCCTTCAAAATCTCCTCGTCCACCATGCGACTCCGGAACCCCGGCAGCTTAACCCCCTGGTCCCGCAGCACCTCCAAAGTCTCACGGCTGGCCGAACATCCGGGCTGGGCGGCCACGCCTGCCGAGCTCACCTCATAATTAGCGTCTCCGACGGCCTTGCGAAAAATTCCTTCCGCCATCGGGCTCCGACAGGTATTCCCAGTGCAAACAAACAAGATCTTTCGGGGCATGGAAAGGACGCTAGCTCCTCTCCGGTATCTCTCAATAATCAATTCAACTCAGATGAAAATCGCCAATTTCCTCCTCGCTGCCCTCTTCGCCTTCTTTGCCTGGGTCCAGCGCAACGACATCGACCCCTCGATCTACAGCGACCCCTTCATGGACAATCCAGCCCTGGACTCGGCCCTCTGGCTCATCTTCTACCTCATCATCGCGGTCGGCTTCGTTGTGGTCTCCTTCCGAAAACTCCCCAAGTGGTATTTCGTGATCGCCATCGTCGCCTGCTTCTTCGAGATGGCCATGTCCGGCCCCGGCCTCTGGGAAAACATCTTCGGAGACAAACCCGCCACCATGGCCCAGAACTCGATGTCTGCCTCAGACCCCCGCGTCGAACTCAGCCGCGAATTCTTCGGAGCGCTCATTGCCCTCGCCGCCGTCTTCTTCCAGCTTTGGCAAAGCCGCCGGCTCAAGAACGCCTGAAGATGGAAAACATCGGATACCTCACCGGAGCGATCTTCCGGGAAGCGAATATCTCGATCTCGGCGCTATCGTCGAAAAATAAACCGCTTATTCTTCCCGGCGGCGGAATTCTCCCGGAGGGCACCCCACCGCTGCTTTAAACTGACGAGTCAGCGATGACTGCTCGCTGTAACCACATTGCAGAGCAATTTCCGCAATCCCCAGATCAGTGTCCCGCAAAAGCACCGCGGCACGATCAACGCGAAGCTTTCGAACATACTGACCGACGCTCAATTTAAAAATCCGCTTCATGCGGCGCTCCAGTTGGGAACCATTCATTCCGGCGATCTTTGCCAGGTCGGGAACTTTAATTTCCTCATCAAGATGGTCATGCACCCAATCGACCACCTTGCGAAGGCCCGCCATTTTCAAATCCCCCACGCTGGGACTTTGGAGATCCCTCGAGATCGAGACCAGGCCCGTCACCTCTCCCGCTTCATCAGTCAGCGGAAACTTGCTCGCGAGATACCAACCCAAAGAACCATCGCGATTCGTGATCAACTCCAGACGATCCACCACCTCACCACCTCCCTGAAGCACCGCCTCATCCTGCTTCCGATAGACCTCAGCCAGTGTCTCAGGAAATAGCTCCTCCGCCCTGCGCCCGATCACCTGGGCCTCCGATTTCAACCCCAAACGCTCTGCGAAGGCCGGGTTGACCGAGCGGTAGACCCGCTCCACATCCTTCACGCAATAGACGATATCCGGAATCACACGGAATATTCGGTCTACGGTTTCGGTGGTCATCTCACCTCCTTTTCACCGATTCCTACGCCCGTGGCAAGTCACACGGTCAAGACCTCGCCCGAATTACTTGTTATCTTAGGCTTCAATGTCATCTCCACAGCTATCGCATTCGGAAATCACCAGCGATTCAATCACCGCCGGCCTCGTCGACGAAGCCTGCACCCTGGCCGCCGAACTCCTCACCGCCGCCCGCGCGGCCCGGACCCCAATCGAAAAAAGTGAGGCTCACAAGATGACGCGCCTCCTCGCCGACACCGCCGGAAAGGAACTCACCTTCCATCTCGCCGACGAAGTGTTCCGCCCGCCCACCGCCAATGCCCAAGCCCGGGTCTTTCGCCAACTCATCGCCCGCCACGGCATTCCGGCCTACCTCAAGCCACATCAAAAAATTATGATGCGCGTGGGCGCCCTGGCCTCCCACCTCTTCCCAAAGCTCGTGATGCCCGCCGTCACCGCCCAAATCCGCCGCGATTCCCAACGCGTCATTCTCTCCCGCGAAGACGACAAGCTCACCCGCTACTTCGCCTCCCGGAATCGCGTCAATCTCAACCTTCTCGGTGAAGCGATTCTTGGCGAGGAAGAGGCCGAAAACCGCCTCCAGGAAAACCTCACTCTCCTCAGCAAGCCCAAATGCACTTACCTCTCGGTAAAAATCTCCGCCATCTTTTCCCAAATCAATCTCCTCGATGAAGAAGGCACTCTCACCGCCATCCAGAAACGACTCCGAAAACTCTACCGCACCGGGAAGTTCATCAATCTCGACATGGAGGAATACCGCGACCTTGACCTCACGTGCGAAGCCTTCCGCCGCACTCTCGACGAAGAGGAGTTCCAATCCCTCGAAGCTGGTATCGTCCTGCAAGCTTATCTCCCCGACTCATATCAGGTTCTCAAGGAACTCACCGGGTGGGCCAAGACCCGCAAGACTTCCATTAAGGTCCGCATTGTCAAAGGAGCCAATCTCGCCATGGAAAAAGTCGAAGCCTCCCTGCACGACTGGCCACAAGCACCCTATTCCGACAAAGCCGACGTCGATGCCAATTTCAAACGGATGCTCCACCACGCCTGCCGTCCTGAGCACACCGCAGCCGTTCGCATCGGCGTTGCTTCCCACAATCTCTTCGACATCGCCTACGCCCTCTTGCTCCGCTCCCGACACGGAGTCGAAGACCGCGTCGAATTGGAAATGCTCGAAGGCATGTCCAACGATCAGGCCCGTGTTCTCGAAGAACGCGACTCGCCCGTCCTCTTCTACTCGCCCATCGTGCGAGGGAAGGATTTCCACTCCGCCATCGCCTACCTCGTGCGACGCCTCGACGAAAACACCTCTCCCGAAAACTTCCTCCCTCATGTCTTCTCAATGACCCCGGGCGACCCCGAATGGCAGGAACAAGAAAAACGATTTCGCGAGGCCTGTCAGCGAATCGACTCCGCGGCCTCCAAGCCCAATCGCCAACAAAACCGCGCCCTCCCACCTCAGCCTGCCGGATCGGATTTCCGCAACTCTCCCGACACCGACTGGGTCCTCCCTGCCAACCGCCAATGGCTCGCCGGGGAACTTCAAAACTTCCAGCCCGACTCTCCGCCTTCCTGTCCGGAGCTGGAGGAGGTCCTGCAAATCGCCAAGTCCTCGGAGTGGTCTCAAACCGCTCCCGCCAAACGTGCCGATCTCCTCTACCGTGTCGCCGGCCAACTGGAAGCCGCCCGCGGTCGCCTCATCGCGGTGATGCGCCATGAAGCCGAGAAGCGTCCTTTCGAAGCCGACGTCGAAATTTCCGAAGCAGCCGATTTTGCCAACTACTACGGGAAGCACATTTCGACCGAGGGCTTTCTCGACGGCTCCACTCCGACCCCGCTCGGCACAATTGTCATTACCCCGCCCTGGAACTTCCCTTGCGCCATCCCTTGCGGAGGAATTCTCGCCGCCCTCGCAGCCGGAAATTCCGTCATCATCAAACCAGCACCGGAAACCGTTCTCACTGCCTGGGAAATGGTGAAATGCCTCTGGCAGGCCGGCATCCCCCGGGACGCCCTGCAATTTTTCCCCTGCCCCGACAACGAAATCGGTCAAGGCCTCATCACCGCACCCGAAGTCCACGGAGTCATCCTCACCGGCGCTTCCGAAACAGCGGAGCTCTTCAAATCGTGGCGTCCCGACCTTGCCCTCTTCGCCGAAACCTCCGGAAAAAACGCCCTCATCATCACCGACACCGCCGACTCCGACCTCGCCATCAAGGATCTCGTTCACTCCGCCTTCGGACACGCCGGACAGAAATGCTCCGCCGCTTCCCTCGCGCTCATCGAGGCCAACCTTTACGACTCGCCCCGCTTCCTTGATCAGCTTCGCGACGCCGCTGCCTCGCTTCATGTCGGGCCAGCCGACGATCCCGCTACCTTCGTCACTCCCTTAATCAGCGAACCCAGCCCGCATCTTCTCCGAGGACTCACTCAACTCGACGATGGCGAAAGCTGGCTCCTTGAACCCCGCCAACTGGGACCCACCTTGTGGTCTCCCGGCATTCGCCTCGGCGTCAAACCCGGCTCATGGATTCATCGCACCGAACTCTTCGGCCCCGTCCTTTCCATCATTCGGATCGAGAGTCTTGAGGAAGGACTTCAAATCCAAAACTCCTCCGACTTTGGCCTCACCGGGGGCATTCACTCCCTCGACCCTGACGAAATTTCACAATGGCGCGAGCAAGTCGAAGTCGGAAACGCCTACATCAACCGCGCCATCACCGGAGCCATCGTGCAACGCCAACCTTTCGGCGGATGGAAGCGCTCCTCCGTCGGCCCCGGAGCCAAAGCAGGCGGTCCCAACTACCTTACCCAATTCTCAACCTGGGAAGAAGATGCTCTCCCGCAACATCAGGCCGACCCAAGCGACAAAGTCAACCAACTCCTAATGTCCTTCACTCAGGATGATCGCCTGCTCGCCGCCGCCCGAAACTATGCCTACTGGTGGCAGCAGGAATTCTCCCGCGAACATGAATTCGAAACGCTCCTCGGACAAAGTAACCACTTCCGCTATCGCCCCGCTCCCGAACTTGTGCACTCCAATCCCTCACCCCTCATGCAGATCGCGGCAGCCACTGCCGGCACGAAAATCGTTCCCCAATCAACCCATCTCCTCGCCAAAGAACTCACCCACGAACCCTTGGCCAACGGACGACTCGAGCTCCTGCACTACCTGCACGAACAATCGATCTCCGAAACGACCCACCGCCACGGTCGAATCTCCCTTCAGTCCCATTCTTCATAAAAATCAGAAAATTACATTTTCTCGATTGAGATCACGGCCCCCATCGGTAGGGTCCCGCAGAGAATATGCTAAAAAGACTCATTACTTCCGTCCTCGGGGCCAGCTGCGCAATTGGACTGACAGCCGAATCCACACCCGTTAATCGGCTCACCGTTAAGAAAGGTTTCCTGGTAGAGCGCCTTTATTCCGTTCCCAAGGACAAATTCGGTTCCTGGGTCGTTCTTTGCAAAGACGACAAAGGCCGCCTCCTCGCCGGTGACCAATACGGTGCCATCTACCGCTTCAAGGCTCCCGCTCCCGGAAAAACCCTCCAGGATTCCAACGTCGAAAAGATCAATCTCGATATCGGTCACGCCTGGGGAATGTGCTACGCCTTCGATTCCCTCTACGTCGTGGTCAACGACAAGGCCCATGGAGGCCGCGGCCTTTATCGTCTGAAAGACACCAATGGCGATGACAAGTTCGACTCCGTCAAACTCCTCCGCAAATTTCAGGAAAACGGCGGCGAGCACGGCCCCCACGCCGTCGTCCCCAGCCCCGATGGCAAATCCCTCCACGTCGTCTGCGGCAACCAAACCGACCTACCGAAATACGACGCCAGTCGGGTCACGGAATGCTGGGGCGAAGACTCGCTCATGCCACGCGTTTACGGCCGCGGCTTCATGAAAGGTTCGGAAGCTCCCCGCGGATGGATTTGCAAAACCGATCCCGAAGGAAAAAAGTGGGAAGTTGTCGCCACCGGCTTCCGCAACCAATACGACATCGACTTCAATGCCGACGGTGAAATATTCACTTACGACGCCGACATGGAGTGGGACCTCAACACCCCGTGGTATCGCCCCACCCGCGTCAACCACGTCATCAGCGGCGCTGAATTTGGCTGGCGAAATGGTTCGGCCAAGTGGCCCGATTACTACAGCGATAGCTTCGGCGCCGTCACCGACATCGGACCCGGCTCACCCACCGGCGTGGCCTTTGGCACCGGAGCCAAGTTCCCCGCGAAATACCAAAAGGCCTTCTTCATCGCCGACTGGTCCTACGGCAAACTCTATGCCGTCCACCTCAAACCAAACGGCTCGACTTACACCGCGGACTTCGAAGAATTCATCGCCGGACAACCTCTCCCTCTCACCGACCTCACCGTCGGAAACGACGGCGCGCTTTACTTCGCCGTCGGCGGCCGCCGCGTCCAGTCCGGGCTTTATCGTGTCACTTACATCGGCGACGAAAGCACCGCTCCCGTGAAACACTCTCCGAACAAAGCCCTCGCAAACCGCCATTCACTCGAAAAATTCCATCTCACCAAGAGCCCGAATGCCGTCAATATCGCCTGGGAACACCTCGATAACAAAGACCGCGCGATGCGCTTCGCCGCCCGCACCGCCATCGAGAAACAACCGGTCGATAGCTGGGCAGACAAGGCCATTCGCGAAAGCAATCCCGTCTCGAAAACCGCAGCCCTTCTCTCCCTCGCCCGCCTCGGCGAAAAGAAACATCAGGAAGGAGCCACCCGTTCGCTGCTTGAGCTCAACTACCGCGAGCTCGATCTGCAAACCCGCTTCGATCTCCTCCGTGCCCACGCCCTTGTCTTCATCCGCCTCGCGCCGCCGACCGACAAGCAAAAGGCCGCTGTCATCGCCCAAGTCAATCAACACTTCCCCGCCGACAATCGCGCGGAAAATATCGAGCTCTCCAATCTTCTTGCCTATCTCAACGCTCCAAACGTCGTGGGCCGCGCCGTGGAATTGATGGACACCGCCCCGACCCAGGAAGAGCAAATCGCGATGGCCAAAACCATTCGCCACCTCAAGGACGGTTGGACGCCGGAACTCCAGGAGCGCTTCTTTAAGTGGTTCACCCGCGCCGCCAACTACAAAGGCGGAGCGAGCTTCGGCCAGTTCATGGAGGAGATCAAAAAGGATGCTCTCAAGAACCTCAGTCCCGAGCGCAAAAAGGCCCTCGCTCCCATCCTCAGTGCCAAGCCCGCGAAGAGCGGTCCCGTCTTTGCCGCCAAGCCGCGCAACTTTGTCAAAAACTGGACCATGGCCGACCTCAAACCGCTCCTCGCCTCTGGACTCGAGGGCGGACGCAACTTCAAGAACGGACGCGACGCCTTCGGCCAGGCCACCTGCTTCGCCTGCCATCGCTTCGGCCAGGAAGGTGGAGCCATCGGCCCCGACCTCACCAGCGCCGCCGGCAAGTTCAGCCCGCATGACTTTCTCGAGCAAATCATCGAGCCCAACAAGGAGATCAGCGATCAATATGGCTCCATGACTTTCAAAATGAAAGACGACTCCATCATCGTCGGCCGCATCGCCAACCTCAAAGGCGACGATTACCGCATCATCACCAACCTCTTCGCCCCCGGCGAAATGACCATCATCGACAGCAAAAAAGTCAAATCCGTCGAGCCCTCGAAAATCTCCATGATGCCTCCCGGTCTCCTCAACACCCTGAGCGACGAAGACATCCTCGACCTCACCGCCTACGTCCTCTCCGCCGGCGATCCCAAACACCACATGTTCGCGAAGTAAGCCCCATCACCCCAAAAGGCCGGCGCGGAAACGCTTGGAGAGTTTGTTTGCACCACCACTCCGGGAGTTAGCCACAATGTCTGGTATTCGACCGATCTTAACGAATGGAACCTCGATCGAAACTTTTATGGCTTGGGGCACCAAATTTCGATCCACCTGACAAACAACTGGAAAAACACACCTTCAAGCAGTCATCGCCTGGTAATTCAAAAGCCGAGGGCCACAAAATTAATCTGTCCAAGCTTGTATTGGAGATTCGAGAAATTGACCTGAATATTTCCATTTTCCCGAATAATTTCACCCTCAACGAACGTAGGCCATCCATGATTCGCCTTTTCGCCGTCTTCTTCCTTCTTGCCCTCCCGGCCTCAGCCAAAAAGCCCAATATCATTTACATCCTTGCTGACGATCTCGGCTACGGTGATCTCGGGTGTTACGGACAAAAGGTCATCAAAACCCCCAACCTCGATCGCATGGCGGCCGAGGGGATGAAGTTCACCCGTCACTATGCCGGGAGTACCGTTTGCGCTCCGTCTCGGAGCTGCTTCCTCGAAGGCAAGCACACCGGACACATTTACGTCCGTGGGAATGGCAGTCTTCAGATGCGTGAAGATCCGCATGAGCCAATTCTTCCCCGCGCGATTAAGGACGCCGGATACCACACCGCGATGATCGGGAAGTCCGGCCTCGGCTGCAATACCGATGACGCCACCCTCCCCGGCAAAAAAGGCTTTGACTACTTCTTCGGCTACACCTCTCACACCGCAGCCCACTTTTACTACCCCGACTACCTCTGGCGGAATCACGACAAAGTCCCCTACCCAAACAACACCCTTCACACCGGCGACAACTACTCCTCCACCGTCGTCACCGCCGAAGCACTCCAGTATCTCGAAAAGCAAAAGGACGGACCCTTCTTTCTCCACCTCGCCCTCCAGGTCCCGCATGCCAGTCTGCGAGCCAAGGAAGAGTGGAAGGAAAAATACCGCCCCATTCTTAAAGAGAAACTTCTCCCCGCCCGCGAAAAACATCCGCATTATTCTTACGAACGGGAACCAAAGACGACCTTCGCGGCGATGATCTCCTATATGGATCACAACGTCGGCCTCCTACTCAAAAAACTCGACGAACTCGGTATCGCCGAAAATACCCTCGTCATATTTTCTAGCGACAACGGAGCCATGCAGGAAGGCGGACATCGACGCGATAGCTTCAATTCAAGTGGAAAACTCCGCGGCGGAAAGCGCGACCTTTATGAAGGTGGGATCCGCGTGCCCACCATCGCCTGGTGGCCTGGGAAAATCAAAGCTGCCCAGACCTCCGCGCATCCGTCCGCCTTCTGGGATCTCTCCCCGACTTTCCGTGAACTCGCAGGCGCAAAGGCCCAATCCGACACCGACGGACTCTCCCTCGTTCCCACCCTCCTAGGCAAAGGCACCCAGAAAAAGCACGACTCCCTCTACTGGGAATTCTTTGAAGGCGGCGGTAAGCGCGCCATCATCCAGGGACCGTGGAAACTCATTCTTTTCAACACCAACAAGACACTCACACCCAAAGCCGAGCTCTTCAACATCGACCAAGACCTCGCGGAAAAGAATAACCTCGCCGCGAAACACCCCGGCAAGGTCACCACTCTTACCAAGCTCATGAATGATTCCCGCACCCCTTCGGTTCATCCTAACTTCAAACTGAAATCCGAGCGCAAGTAGCCTTATGGAATTCATTCCGGTCCTCTTCGCCCTTATTCTCCCGCTCGCGGCGAAGCAGCCCAACATCATCCTCATCTACACCGATGACCACGGCTGGCCCGACATCGGACCGGCGGGGATTTACGACGACCTGAAAACGCCCCACCTCGATGCTCTTGCTGCCTCCGGCGTCCGCGTTACCAATGGCTATTCCTCCGCTCCCCAGTGTGTTCCCTCACGAGCCGGACTGCTCACCGGGAAATACCAAAACCGCTTTGGTGTGGAATCCAATCGTACAGACCTCATCGGATTCAACAAGGAACTCACCATCGCCGAACGTCTCAAAAAAGTGGGCTACACCACCGGCCAAATCGGCAAGTGGCATCTCGGCCCCGGCAATGCCATCGAGCAACACGGATTCGACTATTTCTACAACAAAAACCGCAACGGTCCCTGCCACGCAAATTTTAACCTCGCCGGAGAACTGGTTCCCACTCGCCCCGTCCCTCACACCATTTTTCATCTCGACGATTGTTCCAAATATGCGCTCTCCTTCATTCGGAAGCAAAAAGACAATCCCTTCTTCCTCTACCTGGCTTACCGAGCTCCACACGTTCCCCTCGATGCTCCCAAGCATCATCTCGACCGCTTCCCCGGCGAAATGCCCGAGCGGCGTCGCCAGGCCCTCGCCATGATCGCGTCCATGGACGACGGCGTCGGAGCCATCGTTGCCGAACTCAAAAAGCTCAATCTCACCGAGCAAACCCTCATCTTCTACATTGGTGACAACGGAGCGCCGCTCAAAATCCACAAGCTCGACGCTTCCGGCGGCGGCCCCGGTTGGGATGGCTCGCTCAACAAACCGATGAACGGCGAAAAGGGCATGCTCGCCGAAGGAGGAATCCGCGTCCCTTTCCTCATCTCCTGGCCCGGCACTTTGCCTGCAACAACCTACCAGCACCCCATCATCGCCCTCGACGCCACCGCCACCGCGCTCTCGCTTGCCGGAATCGAAGAATCTTCCCTCGATGGCATCAACATCATCTCTCATCTCAAAGAAAACACCGCGCCAAACCGCTCCCTCAAGTGGCGTTGGGTTGCCCAAGCCGCCATTCGCAAGGACAAATGGAAATTCCTCGTCGGTGGCAAACGACAATACCTCTTCGACCTTGAAACCGATCCCGGTGAAATGAAAAACCTCATTAATAAAAACCCCGAGGCCGCCAAATCCCTCCGCGAAGAACTCACCACTTGGTCCAACACCCTGAGCCCCGCCGGGCTCACCAATGGAGCCATGTCTCCCACTTGGGAAAACTACTACGACTTCTACCTCGATGGCAAAAAAGTTGCTCCTCCCAAGGTTCGAAAGTCATCCCACAAAGCTGCCCCGACTTCCAAAGCAACTACCCGGGGAGCCACGAACAAAAGCGCCAAGGGTATCCTCCAGATAAAACCCAATGGAAAACAAGCTCCCTTCCTTGTCAAAAATGGCGTCAAACTCAACGGCGACTTCACCGCCACCATCAAAATCCGCAGCCCCAAAAGAGGTACTCTGGGTGTGGCATTCCGCAAGCACGACGAACAAGACTTCGGCCCCGGCCGCGTGAGCGCTCCACTCTCAACCACTCCCGACTGGCAAGAGGTCACCCTGAAAATTCCCTGCGACGGAACCGCCATTCATCTCCGCTTCCACCTTCCCAACCATCCTGTCGAAATCGATCAAATCACTCTCACCGACGAGAAGGCTTCCACAAAATGGAACCCCGGAAAAAACTAGGCTCTAACCCGCCGTATTCAGCGGCATGCAGACACTCAAAGCCCTGGCATGTGCCAGCCTGGCTTCCCTCTTTCCCCTCTCCGCCGAACCCATGCCCAGAGAGGATGTCGTCGAGATCCCCGCCAAAGCCGGACCAGAAAAAGAAAAAGGCATCACCCCCCCGGGAGCGCCAAGCTCCAGCCCGGCAGGTTGAAGCCCAGATCCACTCGACCACAAATTGGTCTTGGACCGGTTCCGAGAAGCCTGCAATGATTCCCCCTCTCTATGACTTCCGGTATCGTCACTTTCCTCGCTTTCTCGGCCTCCCTTCTCACCGCCGCTGAATTCCCCACACCCTACAACAGCGAAAAAGACAAGACCGCCAACCCGCCCTCTCCCGAAGAAGCGGCTGCCTCATTCAAACTCCCCGAAGGATTTCAGGTGACCGTCTTGGCAGCCGAGCCCGAGGTCCAAAATCCCATCGCGATGGCCTGGGATCACAAAGGCCGTATGTGGGTCGCCGAAAACTACACCTATGCCGAGAGAGGCAAGCGCTTCGATCTCGAACTGCGCGATCGCATTATCATTCTTCACGACGAAGACCACGACGGAGAGTCCGACACCCGCAAGGTCTTCACCGACAAGCTGCAAATGCTCACCAGCGTCGAACTGGGACGCGGCGGAGTTTGGGCCATGTGCCCGCCCCAACTCCTCTTCATTCCCGATCGCAATGGCGACGACATCCCCGATGGAAAACCCGAAGTCATCCTCGATGGCTTCACCGTCGCCAAGAACAACTACCACAACTTTGCCAACGGCCTCCGCTGGGGCCCCGATGGCTGGCTTTACGGCCGCTGCGGAGGATCCTGCCCCGGCAATGTCGGCGTTCCCGGGTCGACCGAAGCCCAACGCGTTCCTATCGAGGGAGGCATCTGGCGTTTTCATCCCGACCGCAAGGCCTTCGAAGTCCTCACCCACGGCACGACCAATCCCTGGGGACACGATTGGGATGAACACGGCGAACTTTTCCACATCAACACTGTCAACGGACATCTCTGGCACATGATCCCCGGCGCCCACTTCGAACGTCCCTTCGCGCCCTCACCCAACAAGCTCGTCTTCGAACCCATTCAAATGCACGCCGACCACTGGCACTTCGACCGCACCGGCAGTTGGACCAAATCCCGTAACGGAGCCGCCAACGACTTCGGCGGCGGCCACTCCCACATCGGGATGTGCATCTATCAAGGCGGACACCTTCCCGAATACTGGAACGGCAAACTCCTCACCTGGAACCAACACGGCAAACGCCTCAACGTTGAACGTCTCGAACGCCAGGGCAGCGGCTACACCGCCAAACATGAACCTGACGTCATGATCTCCGGCGACCAGTGGTTCCGCGGGCTCGAAATCACCACCGGCCCAGGCGGAGCCCTCTACGGACTCGACTGGTCCGACACCGGCGAATGCCACGACCACACCGGCGTTCATCGCACTTCCGGAAGAATCTACCGCTTCTCAAAAGGCCCAGTTACCAAACCCGACTTCAGCCTCCTCGAAGACATCGACGATCAAAAGCTCGCGAGAATCATTCAACATCCTAACGTTTGGTTCGAACGCCAGGCCCGCCTCATTCTTGCCTACTCCAATCCCCCCGTTCAACTCTCCTTAGACGCTGTCGGTCTGACTGAAAAAGGAGATCCCGCCACCACTCTTCGTGCTCTTTGGACCCTCAACACCTTGGGAGCAGCTAAACCTCTTCAGTTCATGGAGCACCCCGACGAACACGTCCGAGCATTCGCCATTCGTCAGGCCACTGACGAACTCCCCATCGATCACGTCTATGGAACTCACCCCCGGCACGTCACCAAGGTTGATTCAAAGCTAATGAAGGTGCTTCACAAGCTTGCCCAATCAGATCCCTCTGCCAAAGTCCGCCTCACTCTCGCATCCACCCTTCAACGAATTCCTCTCACAGACCGACCCTCCCTCGCCTCAGCTCTCGCCTCACGCGATGACGCCAAAGACCACAATCTCCCCAAGCTCATTTGGTTTGGCATCTCCCCTCTCCTCAAAGATCATCCCGAAGGGCTCATCCGGGTCGCCGAAGCCACCGAGTGGCCCGATCTTCTTCGCTACATCTCCCGCGCGCTGGCACCGAATCCGGACGCCATCATTAACCTCGCCATCAAGTCCCCATCAAAAGCCCCGCACATTCTCCAGGGTCTTTCCGAAGGCTTCAAAGGCTGGCGCAAGGCCCCGCTTCCAAAAAACTGGAACACCGCCATCGACACCCTCTCCGCCGCCAACTCCGATCTCATCCGTGACCTCTCCGCGCTCTTCGGCGATGGCCGCGCCATGGACTCACTCAAAAAAATCGCCTTGGACAACAACGCCGCATTCGGCGATCGCCAGACCGCCCTACAAGGCCTCATCGACGCCCGTGCCGACGATCTCCGCAACATTTGCGAAAAGCTTCTCAAGGTTCGTTACCTCAACAAAACCGCTATCCGAGGCCTTGCCTCCTTTGACGATCCTGGCGTCGCAAAAACCCTCCTCAGTCGCTACCCCAATCTGCGACCCGATGAGAAACGCACCATCATCGCCGTCATCGTTGCCCGCCCAGCCTGGGCCGATGCCCTGCTCACCGAGATGAAAGACGGCACCATCGCACGCACTGATCTCACGCCCTTCCACGCCCGTCAGGCCCTCGCCTTGAACGATGAAAAGCTCACCGCCCGCCTCAAAGAAATCTGGGGCGACCTCCGCCAATCAGACGCCACAAAAAAGAAGCGCATTGAAGAACTTCACAAAGCTCTCGGCAAAGACGTCCGCGACAAAGCCGATCTCCCAGCCGGACGTGTCCTCTTCCAAAATCTCTGTGCCTCCTGTCACATCCTCTACGGCGAAGGCGGCAAACTCGGTCCAGACCTAACCGGATCCGGCCGCTCCGACCTCGGCTACTTGTTGGAAAATATCGTAGAGCCCAGCGCCATCGTTCCCGCGGAATACCGTATGACCATTCTCAAACTGAGAGACGGTCGCTCCCTCACCGGAATCATCGCCTCTTCAACCGACCGAACCGTCACCCTGCGCAGCCTCGCCGAAGAAGCCACCCTCGAAAAATCCGAGATCGCCGAAACAAGCCAACTCCCCAACTCGATCATGCCCGCAGGCCTTCTCAGCGCCCTCACCCCCGGGCAAATCCGCGACCTTATCGCCTATCTCATGCACCCTCAACAAGTGCCGCTGCAAAAATGAGGGAATCTTTGTCATGAAAACCTCGTCTCGCTGGTTTTCCTGCCCTCTGCCGCTGGGCCGATGATTGCAGTGAGTAGAAACACACCAGCAAGGAAATTACCTGGAGTGACAATTAGAGAGGCCCGATGCGAAAATCTGACAGAAGCTTCAAGGACAGAGTCGTCCATTTTGGAAATGGGCCGGAACATACCCGCCATTTCCGGGAATCACACACCGAACACCATCGTTCCCGAGGCTTCGGTAACAATCAACATGCCCCCCAAGGGGAGGTTCCCTTCCGGCTTTTGCTGGCCTATTTCGCTGCCAGTCTTGCTTTTCACGACCAAGACGACAATTACCAACGCGATCACACCAAGGACAATCCGACCGGATTTCTTCTCAGCAGCTTTACCAATTAGTCAGAGCATGTGGCAGCTTGGTCCACTCCTGAAGAAACGCAAGTCAGTGGTATTTAACATTTTCGATTTTCGATTTTCCCGCTTAGATCCCCTCGTGCCTGTTTCAGACTATATCGTCACCATCGGACTCGAAGTTCATTGCCAGATCAAGACGAACACCAAGATGTTCTGTGGCTGCGAAACTTCCTTCGCCGACGAACCGAATACCCATACCTGCCCGACCTGTCTCGGCCTGCCCGGCGCACTCCCCGTTCTCAACGAATTCGCCATCGAGCGCACCATTCTCTCCGGCATGCTCCTCGGTTGTTCCACCCCTCCCACTGTCGTTTGGGACCGGAAAAACTACTTCTACCCCGACATGCCCAAGGACTACCAGATCACTCAAATGGATCTTCCCCTCTGCCTCGGTGGCGGCGTGCCTCTCTACTCGCACACCTATCCCAAGGACGCTCAGAAAAATATCGTCAATCCCGGCAAGGTCGTGGAACTCAACCGGATTCACCTTGAGGAAGACGTCGCCAAGTCGACCCACCTCGCCAATTCCACCCTCATCGACTTCAACCGCGCCGGCACCCCTCTCATGGAGATCGTCTCCGAGCCCGACATCGCCTCGGCCGAGGAAACCTTCGCTTATCTCAAGTCACTCCAGCAGATCCTCATCGCCGGCGGCATTTCCGATGCCGACATGGAAAAAGGCCAGATGCGTTGCGACGTCAATATCTCGGTCCGAAAAAACGAGAGCGACCCCCTTGGCACCAAAATCGAGCTCAAGAACATGAACTCAACCGCCGCCGTGCGCCGCGCCATTCACTATGAAGTCGCCCGCCAATGCGAAGCCCTTGATACCGGCGAGCCACTCGTGCAGTCGACCCGTCGATGGAGTGACGAGCTTGAAGAAACCCAGGAAATGCGAACCAAGGAAGACGCGCACGATTACCGTTACCTTCCCGACCCTGACCTTCTCCCCGTAACAACTGCTGCTTACGTTGAAAAAGTCCGCCCGCTTGTTCCGGAACTCCCCCACGAAAAGTCCGCCCGTTATCAAGCCGACCTCGGTCTCACCGAATACGACGCCTCGGTCATCACCTCCGACGTCCACCTCGCGGCCTACTTTGAACAAGCCGCGAAAGCCACCAAAGCTCCCGGTAAGAAGCTCGCGAATTGGATCATCAACAATCTCCTCGGCCTCCTTAACGAAAAGTCGCTCGAGATTTCCGATTCGCCCATCACCGCCAAAACCCTCGGAGGCATCCTCGATCTCATCGAAGCAGGCACCGTTTCCAATAGCCAGGCCAAGGACCTCTTCGCGGCCCTCTGGGACTCCCCGGACAAGGACCCCGCTACTCTCGCCAAAGAAATGGGCTTTGAACCCGCCGACACCGGAGCCATTGATGCCATCGTCGACGAGGTCATCGCCGCCAACCCCGAGAAGGTCGCCGAGATTCAGGGCGGAAACGAAAAGCTCCTTAACTTCCTCACCGGCCAGGTTATGAAAGCCTCAAAAGGTAAGGCCAACCCCAAGCTCGCCACCGACGCACTCAAGGCAAAGATCCTCTAGGCAACTCTGTCCCATCCCGATAGGTTTCCCCGGTGTATCTCCTCTTCCCGCTGGCCAGCAGTATCCTCTACGTCATTGCCGCGCTCTTTCTGAAGCAGGCTGCGGCAAAAGGAATCGATATCTGGCGCACCGCGTTTGTTTGCAACGCCGCGACCTCTATCCTCTTCCTCATTCTTTGGCCGCTCGGTGGCGAACCCATTCAAGGACACCTTCTCTGGCAACCTCTCGTGGTGGCCCTCTTCTTTGTTCTCGCCCAACTCCTCAGTTTCCTCGCTTTCAAAATCGGCGATGTCTCGGTCGCCATTCCGGTCATGGGATCCAAGGTCATCCTCGTTGCCCTCTTCACCACCCTCCTCGGTGTAGGCTCCATCCCAGCCTCCCTTTGGATTGCTGCAGTCCTGAGCGCCGTGGGAATCGCCTTCCTAAACCAAAAAGGCCAACCCCGCCACGAGCACGTTCTCCGAACTGTCTGGCTCGCCCTCGCTGCGGCAGCCTCCTATGCCATCTTTGATGTCCTTGTTATGAGTTGGGCGCCACAATGGGGTGTCGGACGTTTCCTCCCGCTCGTGATGATGATGAGCGCTCTCCTCTCGATCACCTTCCTTCCCTTTTCCGAAAAGCAACAATCCGACGAAAACCGCAGATCCCATCGCCCGCTCTACTTCGGAGCCCTCTTCATCGCGCTTCAGGCCCTCATCCTCGTCTCCGCCCTCGGGATTTATGGCGAGGCAACCACCATCAATGTCATCTACAGCACCCGCGGCCTCTGGAGCGTTCTCGCCGTCTGGTTTTTCGGCCACTGGTTCGCCAACGCCGAACGAACGCAGGGCGGCACCGTCTTCAGAGCCCGCCTCATCGGCGCGGTCTGCCTCAGCGCCGCCGTTGTCCTTGTCTTCCTGTGAGCTCCTCTCTTGACCGCTTCAAAACCGCTCATATACTCCGGCCACCATGAGCATCAACGTTGGCGATCAAGCCCCTGATTTTTCTCTCGTCACACTCGGCGAGAACGGACCCGAAGTCGTGAAGCTCTCCGAGCAAACCGGAGAACAAAACATCCTTCTCCTCTTCGTGCCAATGGCCTTCACCGGCGTTTGCACGACTGAATTCTGCGAGATCTCCGCCGGGCTCGGAGCTTACACCGACCTCAACTGCAAGGTCTACGGCATTTCCGGAGACAATCCCTTCGCGCAAGCCGCCTGGGCCGAGAAAGAAGGCATCAGCCTCACACTCCTCTCCGACTACGACCACCAGGCCAGCGAAGCCTACGGCATCACTTACGACCAATTCCTCCCTGAGAAAAACCTCATCATGGGAGGTGTTCCCAAGCGTTCAGCATTCGTCATCGATAAGGCAGGCGTGGTGCAATTCGCCCAGGTTAACGACTCACCGGGAGACCTTCCCGACTTCGAGGCCATCCAGGCCAAGCTTGCCGAGCTCGCCTCTTAATTTCTTCCAATCCTCATAAAAGCCCGTCGCTCACCGGAGTGGCGGGCTTTTTTATTCGCTCAATTCCACCCCAAAAAAATCCTTCATCACCGCCTGATAGGTCTCCCATTTGAACTTCGGAAGCCATGCCAGCGAGAATTCCTCAGGACGAATCCAACGCGATTGTGAAAATTCCCGCGGTTCCTGCATTAAATTTACCGGCGGAGCCCCCGGATTCATCCGACAAAGATAATAGGTCTGCTCCTGACCCACAAAATGGCTCTTGTGAGCCGGTTTGCTCACCCACGAAGGAAATTTATAGCGATATCCCCCCTTTGATTTCGCCACCGAATAATGCTCCGGCAAGAACCCCACTTCCTCCTCAACCTCTCTTAATAAGGCCTTATCGTGCTCCTCGCCCTCATCCACCCCGCCTTGCGGAAACTGCCACGCTCCGGGCACGCGGAAACGCTCGCAGACCAAAACCCGCCCCCGCTGATCCACCATTAACGCCGCCACATTGAGTCGAAACTGCTCCACAAGCTGAGATTCACCCCAAGATCCCCCAAAATCAAACTTTGACGCCACCAAATGATCCGGCGATAGTCCCCGCCATCATGAAAGTCTACCTACTTCTCCTCGCCCTCGCCCTCCCTGTCACCGCCCAGACCAACCCTGGCCGCCAAACCAACCAAAACGGACAAGGTAACAACTCCAATAACCAAAATGCCGAGCCGCCCGAAAACACCTCGGACGAAGAAAATAAGAAACGCCGGTGGCATGCCTTCCTCCCCGGAGGCGCCTACCACGTGGGCCTCGGCTCCATCACCGCCATCAGCAAGCATTCCTACGTTCTTGACGGCACCCTTTACGTCTCCGAGGTCACCATCGACACCACCGGAAACTCCCTCGCTCGCTTTTACTTTATCGAACCGATCTCTGCCGACTCCAAATTCAACGTCGTTCAACGACTTCAGGCCTCCCTTGGAAAAGCCCAGGACAAAGCCGGCGAGTACAGCGGTACTAAAGTCGACGAACTTGCGCAAAAAACCTATCCCCACACAACCCACGCCAAGACCATTGAATACCGAATCCTCAGCGAACAAGAGCTCGGTGCCCTCTTCGGCTCGGTCTATCGCGCCTGGGATTCCGGAAAAGGCCGCACCTTCCGCATTCGGTAGGACAAGTCGTTTTTTCCCTTTGCATGAAATATTCGCACTTGCAGATCCGTCACAAGTGCGCACCTTAACCACGCAATGAAATCACTTGTCACTACCTTTTTCGCCGCAGCCTTATCGCTCGCTCCAACTTCTCTTCTTGCTGAGCAGGAAGTCATCGTCAACTGCAACGACCAAATGCAGTTCGATAAAAAAACCTTCGAAGTCAAGGTCGGAGAAGAAGTGAAGATCACCCTTAAAAATATTGGCAAGCTTCCCAAGGTCGCTATGGGCCACAACCTCGTCATCCTGAAAAAAGGTGAGGAAGTTCCCGCCTTCGCCATGAAGGCCATGACCGCCAAAGACACCGACTTTATCCCCGCCGACGAAGCCACCAAGGGTAAGGTTCTGGCTAACAGTAAACTTCTCGGACCCGGCGAAACCGATACTCTCACCGTCACCTTCAAGGAAGCTGGTGTCTACAACTATCTCTGCTCCTTCCCCGGGCACTTCGGCCTCATGCAGGGCAAGATCACGGTGAAGTAATTCCTCCGGATTGATATTCTCCAAAAAACGCGGCTCTTTCCGGAGACCGCGTTTTTTATTCCTTCTATCGCACCATTCAAAACATGCTGGCCTTCCAGGGCCATGCAGAAACTCATCCAGCTCTCCAGTCTGAACTTAAGGAAGAGGCCTCACGCAAAAGATCTTTCTCAACCAGAGGCTCACCTTCATCGCTCGTTGAATGATGAACTACTTTAGCTTGGGATACTCCCCCAACTCCAGGGTATCGCCCCACTCTTTCGCTTCCGCTTTGAGGGCTGCCAGGAGTTCTTTAGCCTTCTTTTTTCCTTTTCCATTTTCAAGAAGGTCCACTCTCTCGAGCGGATCTTTCTTGAGGTTAAAGAGACGGGCAATTTTCCCTCCGGGGTAGAGAATCAACTTGTAACCATCCTTGGTGAAGGCGCGTTGCGAGTCGACATACGCGGAATAAATCTGGGTGTGTCCTTTGGACTTTCCATCCAAAACCGGCACGAAACTATTGAACTGAATATGCTTTGGCACGCCCACATCCGTCATTTCAAGAATGGTCGGAATGGAATCCTGCAGGTAAATCGGCGAGGTGATCTTCTTTCCTTTTTCGATATCCAATCCGGAGATGACATAAGGGACACGAATACTGTGATCATACATGTTCTGTTTTCCAACGAGTCCGTGACGGCCGACCGAAAGCCCGTGATCCGCCGTGAAGACGATCAAGGTATTCTCCCGCTGGCCATTGGCATCGAGAGCATCGAGCACCCGTCCGATCTGCGCATCAAGATGTGTGATGATCGCAAAGTACTCCCGGCGATTTACTTGCACCGCATATGGCGTGCGGGGCATCGGGATCAGTTTCTCATCACGCAATCCATGCGGAGCTTTCATCACTTTGTTGTGAGGATATTCCGGGAGAAAATTCGCCGGGACGCCCACTTTTTCCACTGGATACATATCGAGATACTTCTGCGGAGCTTGTCGGGGATCGTGCGGCGCATTGAATGAGAGATAAAAGAAAAACGGCTTGGTATCCTTCTTGGCCTGAGCGAGGAACTTGACGGCAGTATCCGCTTCGACCTCGGACCAGTGCTTGCCTCCTTTCCAAAATCCACCGTGCTTCGGATCAGCGGGGTCCCACTTGTCGGGTTGCCCTTTGACCGGACGAAGATAGCCTTCCTTCACTTGATTGGGCATTCCAGGGCGCACATCTCCGACATGATCAAACATCGACCCGGCATCCGCTCTGACGTGCCACTTACCTGTCATGTAGGTGGTGTATCCCGCCTTCTTCATGATTTGCGGCCAGGTTTTCCCCGCCGGCACCACTTCCTTCTTCAACTGCGGCTCTTCTTTTTTGGCAAACCAGAGACGCCGCCCCGTCATAAGCATGTTACGGCTCGCAACACAGATCGCACCATTCCATCCACCGGGATTATAGGCATGAGTAAAGGTCGTTCCGCTCGCGAAGAGCTTATCAAGATTAGGCGTCTTCACCTCCGGATGCCCCAGAGCCCCAACGGCGGCGTGCGTCATGTCGTCGGCAAAAATAAAGAGAACATTGGGCTTTTCTGCCGCAGCAAGAGGCAGAACGAGGCTAAAAACAAGAGGCAGGAATTTCACAAGAGGGCGATTCTGCCTACCTGAAAAACTTTTTCAACGAGGATCAGGGACAATTCGCGCAATTTTCCTTACCGACTCTTAACAAAAAGCTCATTGCCCCGATTTTCTCTCCTCCCTAGCGTTTGGCTTACCCCATGGAAGAACTTCCGGTCATCGATGAGAACCTCCTCGCACAAGTGCGGGCGGGAACCGAGTCGGCTTGGCAGGATCTCGTGGAGCAACTCTCTCCTCAGGTCTTCGGGATTATCCGCAACCAAATCCGGGCCACCACCGACCACGACGACATCGCCCAAGAGGCCTTCACCAAGATTTTCCTCAAGCTCGACCAGTTCGCCGGCAAGCAACCTTTTCGCCACTGGGTGTCACGCCTCACCATCAACACCTGCTACGACTGGCTCCGAAAACGCAAGGCCCGTCCGCTCGTGAGCTACTCCGACCTCGACGAGAACGAAGCCGAAATTCTCGAAAAAACCCTCTCCGGCGATCAGCTGGAGCAAAAAGAAAGCATCGCCTCGATGCGCGCCCTCCTCGACCTCCTCATTTCCTCTCTCAAACCCCGCGAGCAAATCGTCATCCGCCTCCTCGACCTCGAAGAAAACAGCGTCCAAGATGTCGGTGAACTCACCGGTTGGGGAGCCTCTAAAATTAAAGTCACAGCCATGAGAGCCCGGAAAAAACTCCGGGATCTCCTTCATAAACTCGAACCTGATCACTAAGCCATGGAACCCAACGACGACCAATGGAAGCGCCTCGTCGAGGTCGCCAAGAAAAATCCGGAAGAGCCAACCGCTCCTCCCCCCAAGTCATTCTCGGGGAAAATCGGCCAGCTTCGCGAGACCGTACAGGCCTTGGCCCTCACCTTGACCTGGCGTCGTTGGTCGCTTTTGGCGGCCCTTCTTGCTGGTCTCGCTTTCCTTATCTGCTTCTATGTCCTCCCTAGCAACGAACCCGAACCGACTCGCGAACCGATGATCCAAGTCGATCCCAACGCCACCTCAACAACGCCATGAAACCGAAGCTTCGCGATTACCTCACCATCCTGATGGCGCTTGTGGCGATCTTTCTCTCGGGCTACGGCTTGGGACATCTCATCGGCGAAAAGAAAGGGCGCAAACTCGCGCCGTCCACCATTCCGCTCATCCAGAGTTCAGAGGACAGCACCCGGCCTTGGGAAAAACGCACCCTCGACCGCCTCCAACAAACCCTCTCGCTCAACGCCGAGCAGGAAGCAGCTGTTGAGAAGGAAATTGCTTTCATTTCCCAGCAAATCAACAAAAGCCGTAACGAAACTCTCCGGAAATACTTCCTCAGCCTTCTCGACCTACACGATCGAATTCGCCCCCATCTCACCTCCGAACAGCAGAGGATCTTGAAAAAAGATCGAGAAAATCTGCGACGAAGCCTCAAATAGCAGCTTTAGTTAGTAACTTCGATTGTATAGCCTCGTTCCACACGCACCATGAGCAGATCACAATTCATCCTCGGAATCGCCCTCCTCGTGGTATCGGCGACCCTGACCTTTACCATCTCCTTTGAGAACGACGACCAGCCCAACGCTGATCCGGCAGTGGCGCAAAACTCCAGGGGAGCATCACCCACCCGCGTTCGTCAAACGGGCTCGACACGAGGAATGGGTTCCTCATCCCGCAGAGACCGTACCTTTTACGAAGTCACTGTCAGCGACCGCAATCTCCTCAATGTCGCCGACCTTGTTCAAGAGGAATCACTTCAGAAACTTGAAGCCCTCACCGAGCGATACGATCTCACCACTTCACAGCGCCGGGGGATTTTCCCTCTCATCGCCGCCCGACACCCGCAATTTCAAGAGGGCCTGGTGATCAATGGCAGCTCAATTCCTACGCAAAGCCCCACCTCCAGCCTCGAAAGCGCGATGTATCCCCTCCTCGATGAAGAGCAACAGGAAGATCTGGAAGACGATGCCCTTGCCGACGACGAATGGTGGAGTGAAATCATCAGTCAGCTCCGCGAAGACCTGGACGAAGCTATTTCCACCGGAGAGCTCATCCCGACCATCGAGCCCGCTTCGGACAACAATACCCCGGCTCGAGGTGACGGCGAAGAGATCGAAAATCCCGACATTGACCTCAATAACCTCTTCAAAACCAAGAAAGAGCCCTAATTTGCAGCCTCATCAAAAATAAATCCCTTTTTTGTAACCAAGAGCAAATTCCCCGCGTCACTCCCCTTGTAACCGGAAAACAATCAATCCTATGAAACTAGCACAAATCGCAATCGTAACGGCCCTCGTTAGCTCTATCACCGCCGCTCAGGCTGGTGACAAGAGAGTCGGAGACGGAACCCTTCCTGAATTCCTTCAGCAGTTTGACACGAATGAGGACGGAAAAATCGACGCTGAAGAGCGCCAGGCCATCAAAGAGCTTCGCGATGAGCGTCGCAAGGAACGCCGCGACGCCATCGACACAGACGGCGACGGAAAAATCTCTGGTGAAGAAAAGAAAGCCGCACATGCGGCCATCCGTGAGCGTATCGAAGATCGCCGCGCCGAACATTTCGCTGAAATCGCCGGAGACGACGGACTCCTCACTCGTGCAGAGTTCTGCGCAATCCCCGCACTCGCCGACCTCACTGCAGAGGTCGCCGACGCCATGTTTGCCCGTCTCGACGCCGACGAAAGCGGCGACGTGACACTCGAAGAGTTCAACAACCGCCTCCGCCGCCATCATCACAAACCTAAGCCCGGACC
>JAQWZU010000215.1 GCA_029253285.1 Akkermansiaceae bacterium
AAACGACCTCTCGGAAAAAACAAACCTCGCCGACAAACACCCAACCCTCCGCGATCAACTTCTCACTGACCTGGAAGGATGGAAAAAATCAGTCAAAGCCGAGGAAATGACACCCAACCCCCAATTCGCAAAGTGACCCCATGCCCCGCCTCCTTCTCTTTTTCGGCTCTTCGAAGAACTAAATCCCTAGAAGAGCCTCATCCAATTCGTTCACTCCGACAAACCCCACTGGTATGTCGATGCTCCCGGAAAAATCACTAATCACTATCTCGACCCAAAAAAGGCCACCAAAAATAGATACGAAGCCATCCACTCCGCCACCAACATCGACAAGCCAGTCGGCAAAATTCACCACACGCCTGGGTAGCTCAAAAAGACCTCGGTGCCGGCCCCACCGTTCCACCGTCGACATACTCAGCCTTTGATCGGATCTGACGACAATACTCTTCGCCCATCCTAATTTTGAAAGCCCAACGCAGCACGTGGCGGACCCAGGATTTACTATCGAACCGAAAACACGCAATCTTTGGAGTTCGCCAATGAAAATAAACGTCGGAATCCGCACAGATCAACGAGAGATCGTCCGGCACACGGACCCCTTGAGTTCCCAAAAACTGTTCCACCGCTCCAAATAGATTGAACTCCTGAACAATGAGCGCCGTCGGCGGAGTCACCTTAAAGAGCGAGTCCAAACACTTGTAAAAGTCCTCTTTCGAATTCTTCCAGAGAGGAAAGTGAAAGTCCGAAACCTCGATCCCTCCGTCCTGCAAGGCAGACAAATAAGCCCGCTCCGGAATACCCGGTTGCGGGAGCTTCCGTTGGGAACGGGCCAAAAGAACAATTCTTTGATGTCCAAAAGCGAGAAGTTTTTGGGTAGCATCCCTGTAAGCCTCCGCCTTACTGGGACCTGCTCCCGCGATTGACGAATCCCCCCAACGCCCAAAGAGTGCAAAAGTTGGCAAACTCTGATTCGCAAACCAAGATAGCACCTCTTTCGATCCTGCGATAACCAACCACGCATCAGCATTCGTCTCCCCCACAAGTGAGGCTACCCGATTCACATCCATCCCCAGTTCGCTTAAAGACGCCGACAGAATGAACGGGGTAAAACCAGCCTCGCTCAGGCCAAAAAGAATCTCGGCCACATAATCAAGCTTTCGGTCATCCTGCTCGAAAAGGAGAACACCTATCCTAACAGATTTCTTGAAACTCTCCACTGACATCTCAATCTTTCTCCTACGACGGGGCCCCTGACCGACAAGAGTACCCTCCTTCTCCAGAAGATTTACCGCAGTCTCAATCGTTTTATGGTTCACCCCGAGCTCCAAAGTCAACTGCTTGATCCCTGGCATTAGGCCAGTCCACCTCCCCTGTCTCAGCTCCCCTCGCAAGAATTTTGCAACTTGCTCGGCCGCATTTAAAATTTCTAACGAGTGCACCTGCGAATTCTACCCCCAAAAAGGGGTCAGAAGTCAATAGTAGTTCCTCTTGCTTCTTGATCTTTTGCATCTAAACCCCTCCCAAGTGGGATTGGTGAGGGAGTGAGAGCTCCCGATTGGCCACTACCACAGCCCCCAGAAAACCATTAATCATGAAAATAACTGTTAAAACAATTATTACCGCTACGGCCTCTCTCGTGGCGTGCGGCGCTTCAAATGCTGCTCTCGTAAGTCAATTTGGCATTTTAGACCTCACTGCCAACGGTGGCATCAACCCGAACACTGGCGCCGCTTGGGCCGACGGGGATCAATACCGCCTCGCATTCCATACGGATGCAGGGACCACCACGACATCAAATGACCCCGCGTTTTACGACAACTTCGCCACCACTCAGGCCCAGCAAAACACTGCCCTCGCGACCTCCTCGGGTTGGACTGCGCATCTTTATGTTCACACGGATGGCAGCTTGCCTGCGGGCACTTCCCCGGTCAGCAGTCCTCGAGATCGCGCCGGCACCACGGATATTACCGGTGGCTCCGGCATAGGCGGAGCAGGTGTACCAATGTTCGCGATGGACGGAACGACCGCGATCGCCCGGAACAATGCCGATATGTATGATGGGTGGAGCAACCCCTT
>JAQWZU010000206.1 GCA_029253285.1 Akkermansiaceae bacterium
CTGAACCGATACAAATCAAGCTCACTGCGGTTACGGTAAATTGTTTTTTCATGAATTTCTTAAAATGAAGTTAAAAAGAGGCCAAGGGATTGGCATTTGCGCTTCCCTTGGCCTGAAAATTAGAGAGTCGTGATACATGGCGGAATAGGCACCGGTGCGAACACAGGTGGCAGTCCCGGAGGCATTAGCGGGGACTCTCCACGGGGAGGACCCACAGGGTCACCAGAATCACCTGGCGTATCCAACGGATTGGGCGTGTCTACAACAGCTATCCCTTCCTTACTGAGACCACCCTTTTCAGAGTGACCCTCGCCTCCGGCCTTGTCATACTTCTCTACGACAGCCTGAATTTTGGCAATTGCATCAGGTGCAATGGCGATTGCGCACTGGGCAATAATACGGAGTTGATCCGGAGCTTCCAAAATCGCGGTATCCACGATCAGAGCGACGGTCTTTCTGTCTGCGTCGGATGCAACGATAGCAGCCTTCACAATCTCGCAAGCGCAAGACTCGTTGGAAGCCACTTGAGTGGCGACGATCTCGAGCACATTGTTCGAGTCAGCGATTACAGCGGCTTTCACAGCATCACTTACCTTGACGCAATCAACATCTTTGGCAGATGCCAAAGGAGCGGCGGCGAGAAGCACTGCAGTTAGCGCGAATTTCAGCGTTTTTTTCATGATTTTTGAGATTTTCTAGGGATGGATTTTTCTTTTAAGTCTTTCTTTTGGAGCGGGTAGAGGGAATCGAACCCTCATGATCAGCTTGGAAGGCTGGAGCTTTACCATTAAGCTATACCCGCTTTGATAGTTAAACTTTTAGCGGCCAGCCCTACAGGTCGCAAGCCTTTTTTTGGGGCTAATCCATCTATTTTTGGGATATTTTCAGGCATTCCGCCCAATCAGAGCCCGGTGGGATAGTCAATAAAGACCGATTTAAGACCAAATCTCTCCCCGATAAGTTCCGCGAGAGCCTTCACTCCAAAGGTCTCAGTAGCGTAATGACCTGCATATAGGACATACAACCCCAATTCCTCTGCCAGGGGATGACTCCAATGAGGCCCCTCCCCCGTAATAAAAGTCTGGATCCCCTCTCTCTCCACTGCCTCAACCTCGCTTCCCGCGCCTCCGGTGATAATCCCAACTAATCCTGCGGGAGAATCGAGCTCTCCCCTCACAAGCACTTCCCCTCCAACAGCGGCAACTGCCAACTCCTTTAATTCCCCCACCGAACCTCCAAATCGAGCCTTTCTCCCCAATTCGATCCCTTTCCATGAAAAGAATGATTCTGTGTCCTTCAAGCCTAGTTTTTTCGACAAAAGAATATTATTCCCAAGACTGGGATGAACATCCAAGGGGATATGCGAGCTATAAATTGCCAATCCAGCGTCCATCGCCAGCTTAAGTTTATGATACCCCGCGCCCGTGACGGGACGCACTCCCTGCCAAAACATGCCATGGTGCACCAACAGTAAATCGACCTCCTGATCGATGGCTTTTTCGATGACCGGGAGACTGGCGTCCACGGCCGCTCCCACCTTGGTGATCGCCCCACCATTCTGGAGCTGCAAACCATTATGCGCACCGGGGTAATCAGGAATCTCTGATGTTTTTAACTCTTCGTCCAGCAACTCCACTATCTCGTCCAATTTCGCCATAGCTCCGATCAAGAACATCTCAGCGTTTCACGCCAAGACCAAATTCTTAGAAATCATTGAACCGAGAGCTATCAGCGATCAGGGGTCAATCCCCCGATTCTCATGTCGGGACGACGATTCAAAACCCGAATTGATGCGCAAGCACCTCAGCATGTTTGCATAAAATCCCTTTCAAATCTCAAATCTCTAACTAAAAACGCGCCCATGTCCGACATGGAGCACACTTTGGCAGCCGAAGCCACCCTCGAAGGAACCTCACTTCACACAGGCGAAAAAGTTACCCTCAACCTGAAACCAGCCCCGGAAGGTCACGGATTCAAATTTCGCCGCGTCGATCTCCCCGACAAACCCTTCATCGATGCCGACGTCTCCAAAGTCCAAACCGTCGAACGAGCCACCACTCTCGCCGAGGGATCGGTTCGCGTTCACACCGTGGAACACGTTCTTTCAGCCCTCGTCGGAATGGGCATCGACAATGCCTTGATCGAAATGGATGCCAACGAACCACCCATTGGGGATGGCTCCTCCGCTCCCTACGTCGAATTAATCAAAAAAGCCGGAATCCAGAAACAATCAGTCCCCCGCCAGATCTGGGAAATCCGCGAACCCATTCATCTGGAGGTCGGAGACGGCTCCCTCATTACAATCGTCCCCTCCAAGGAATTTCGCGTCTCCGTCACCAACGTGGGGAAAGACGGACGCTTCGTTCAGTATTTCTCCACCGTCGTGAATTCAGAGATCTACGAAAAAGAGATCGCTCCAGCCCGAACCTTTACCTTCTACGAGGACATCAAACCACTTCTGGACAAAGGCCTCATCAAAGGAGGCTCTCTCGAAAATGCCGTCGTCGTCCGGGGCGACGAAATCATGTCCAAGGAGCCTATGCGATTCGACAACGAATTTGCGCGACACAAGGCCCTCGACCTCATCGGCGATCTAATGCTTTCCGGGAAAAAATTCAACGGACACGTCATCGCCGTCAAACCCGGCCACGGTCCAAATACCGAAGCCGCTAAGGCTCTCCAAAAAAACTACGCCGCGATGCGCGCGATGGTTCCTCCGGTCAAACTTCCCGAAGCCGAAGCGGTTCTCGATATCAAGGACATCCTCAAAATCCTCCCCCACCGCTACCCCTTCCTCCTCATCGATCGCGTCACCGGTTTCTCTTCCGAGATGAAATGCACCGCGATCAAGAATCTCACCATGAACGAGGAATTCTTTCAGGGACACTTCCCCGGACACCCCGTCATGCCGGGAGTCCTGCAACTGGAAGCGATGGCACAAACAGCCTCCATTCTCATCATGCGCATGCCAGATAACCAAGGGAAGATTGGCTACTTCCTCAGCGCCGATGCCGTCAAATTCCGCAAACCAGTGGTCCCGGGTGACACTCTTTTCATTGACGCCGAAATCACGAAACTCCGCCGCAATATCGGTCAAGCCATCGCCACCTGTTCGGTAAATGGCGAAATCGTCTCCAGTGCCGAACTCAAGTTCGCCGTAATGGACGCCTAAACGCCGTGATACTTGACCGTCGGTAGATGGAATCTACATTTCATCACCATGATCATCTTTCGGCTCTTCATCCTATCCTTCCTCTCCATTTCTCTCCTGAATGGACAGGAGAAGGAACGTTCGCCCGAAGATCGCTATTTCGGAGATTTGGTCAAAGCCTATAATTTTATCATCGTCCAAGAGGAAGCGTTGAAGGCGGTCGCCAGGCAATTCCCGGAACTCGCGCCTGATGTTGACCAAGTCATCGCCGAACAAAAAAAATCCTCCCTTGGCACGGCTATCGCCGCCCTCAAAAAAGAGATCGGTGAACGCCTCGGCAACAAAATGGATAAGACTGAGCAGGATCTCCGCCAGCGAATCACCAAGAACGACCTGAGCGTTCCATTGACCCAAAAAAAAGCCCGAACCATGGCCAAACAATACGCCAAGGTCAAAGACGGCTTGGTCCCCACAGACATTCTTCGCATTCTGGTTTCACTTCATCCCGAATACATCGAAACGCCCACAAAAGAAATCGAAGACGGGTGGCTCCAACCCATCGAAAAACGCAGCGGTGGAAAAACCTTCTCTATGTTTTTCCCCGGCAGTTGGAAACCTCGGGAAATGAAGAATCCCCGCAACCTGATCGGTGTGGTGCACAAAGCGGGCTATGGAATCTGCACGATGTCACTCACCGCGATTCCGGTAGCTCCACAACTATACGAGCAGGAATACGCCAAACATTCCCCCGTCGAATTGGCCAAGCTTCTCATTCCCAAAAACACGAAAATCATTTCCGCAGCAGAAGTTGACTTTACCGAAACCAAAGGAGGCTTTTCGGTCTACGACATTCAGGACGATGGACCTCCCAAAGCACGCGTCATGCAGTTCGCCGCCTACCAGGGGGAGCATTTCATCCTTCTGCAACTTTCCTTCGCTTTGAGAGATGATCACGACGTCGATTTCCTCACCAAAAAATTCAAACCCGTCCTGATGCGCTGCGCCCAGAGCCTGCGCATCAAATAGTCGACACCAAAAGCACCCGGGATGGAATTCTCCCTTCCGACTTGGCATCCCGGATGCTAGGCCTTGGGCATGGAATTGATCGACCTATCCGCATACGGAATCGAATCTGCAACCATCATTAGAAATCCCCCAGTCTCAAGTCTCTACATGGAGGCTATTCGTTACGAGAAATCCACCAGCCTCTCAGATCTCGGAGCACTCATCGCTTACTCCGGAGAAAAAACCGGACGCTCCCCCAAAGATAAGCGCATCACCAAAAATTCCGCCTCGGAGAATGTCGTCTGGTGGGGCGACATCAACATCCCCATCGACGAACACACTTTCGAAATCAATCGCGAACGAGCCAAGGATTACCTTAATACCTGCGAACACCTCTACGTCATCGACGCCTTCGCCGGCTGGGATCCCGACGAACGCATCAAGGTCCGCGTCATCTGCACCCGACCCTACCATGCCCTCTTCATGCAGATCATGCTCATCACTCCGACAGAGGAAGAATTAGCAGGCTTTGGAGAACCTGATTTCACAATTTACAATGCTGGACGATTCCCCGCCAACCGCCTCACCGAAGGCATGACCTCCAAGACCTCCATCGATGTCTGCTTCGAAGATCAGGAAATGGTCATTCTGGGAACGGAATATGCCGGTGAAATGAAAAAAGGAGTCTTCACCCTGATGCACTACCTTATGCCCTTGAGGGGGCACCTTTCCATGCACTGTTCCGCCACGGCCGATCCCGAATCAAATCGCAGCGCCGTCCTCTTCGGGCTCTCCGGCACCGGAAAAACCACTCTCTCCGCCGATCCAAACCGCAAGCTTATAGGTGACGACGAACATGTCTGGACCGACAAAGGCGTCTTCAATATCGAAGGCGGGTGCTACGCCAAAGCCATCGATCTTAGCCAGGAAACCGAACCCGATATTTTCCATGCCCTCCACTACGGTGCCGTTCTTGAAAATGTCGTCCACGACAAAAACTACGTCGTCGACTTCCACGACACCTCCATCACCCAGAATACCCGCGGGGCCTATCCCATCGAATTCATCAAGAACGCCCAACTCCCCTGCCTCGCCGGCCACCCCACGGATCTCATCTTCCTCACCTGCGATGCCTTTGGCGTCCTCCCCCCCGTTGCCAAGCTCAACCCATCTCAGGCCATGTATCACTTCATCTCCGGATACACCGCCAAGGTTGCCGGAACTGAAATGGGCGTAACCGAGCCAGAGGCCACCTTTTCAGCCTGCTTTGGCGCCCCCTTTCTTGTCATGCACCCATCCCGCTATGCCGAGCTCCTCGCCGAAAAAATGAAGGGGCACGATGTCAATGTCTGGCTCGTCAATACCGGTTGGATCGGCGGGGGCTTTGGTAAAGGAGAGCGGATCAAACTCAAATACTCCCGCGCTATCATTAAAGCAATCTACGATGGCAAACTCGCTAACGCCCCCACGAAAACCGATCCCGTCTTCGGATTCGAGATGATCTCCGAGTGCCCCGAAGTGCCCCCGAGCGTCTTGATCCCCAGGGAATGCTGGAGCAATTCGGGAGACTACGACGCAAATGCCCGAAACCTCGCCGATCTTTTCATCGAGAACTTCCGATCCTATCAAGACGGTGCAAGCAAGGAGATCCTCTATGGCGGACCGTCACCTGCTTAAATTTGCTTCGCACGCGATCCGCCGGCCCACCTTTGAGAAAATGGTGCTATAATTTACTCCGACACTTAAATCACTTCTAACTCCCAGCGAATGTGTTTTCGTGATTGTTCCTAGTCCCTGATCTTGTCACAACTCCGCCATGCGCTTCACCGCTCTCCTTTTCACCATCTGTCTTCCCTTGAATGCTCTAACCATTCAAATAGACTACAGTCTGGACTCCAATAATTTCTTCTCCGCCTCTGGAAACCCCGGTGGCGCTAACGGAGCAACCAAGGCCAGATCCGCCCTTGAAGCCGCGGCAGCCCGTTGGAGCGCAATCATCACCCAAACACTTCAGCCTGTCTTTGCGAACGATCACCCCACCGCTGACATTCGCCTCTCCTTCCCCGATCCGTCCAACTTTACCGTCGGAGGGGGAAATCAAACAGCAGTTTTTGAAGTCTACGAAGCAAGTTCCGCCGCATCCGCCGAGACAGACTCATTGGTCAGCCCTGGCTTGAGGCCCCCTGCCAATCAATATCGCAATGGCATCTCGATTCCCGCCAATACCTTTGTCATTTATGTTGGAGGTCGTGGCCTTCTGGAAGACGCCCTGACCGGAGGACTCATCGGCAACAACTACGACGCTGTCATCAACGACCCGGACAGCTTTCTCAATCGCGGATTTAACAACGGAAACCTAAGCCTACCCACTTGGGGATCCTCCATCTCTTTTAACTCCAATGAAAATTCGGACGCCGATCCAAACACCCTCGAAAGAAAATGGCACTTCGACCACACCACAGAGGTCCCCGAAGACACCAAAGACTTTTACTCAGTCGCCCTGGCTGAAATTGGACATGCTCTCGGCGTCGGACTATTTTACAACGATTGGACCAAATCCATCGTTAACTCGGAATACCGCGGACCATTCACCCTCGCGATGTATCGGGCCGAAAATGGCGGTGCCATCGACAGCCTGGAATTGCAAGGTCCTCAGAAAAGATACTTCGCCAGAGGGTTCTATACCTCCAAGATCTTCAGCGGCGGCAACCCCAATTACGTTGGAACCGTGGGGCCCGATGCCCAACAACCTCTCCTCTTTCAGGCCCGCCCTAATGCACCTCCTCCTTCGTCCCCTGACCTTCTCGACTTCGTCCCCGGGATTATTCACGGCGAACGGTTCGAAATCACCAATCTCGACGTTGCGGCAATTAATGACATTGGATGGAGTCTGATCGCCCGCCCACCTGAAAACGAAGTCTCCTACGTCACCCTCACCAGAGGTCCTGAAGCAACAGTCACCCTGACCTTCCCATCCGAAGTCGACTCCTCCTACACCATCCAAACTTCCACAAATATGGTAGACTGGATGAACGTCACCCCCGCTTTCCCAAGCGAGGGAACCACAAGCGACTGGAAGGACGGGGAAGCAGGATTTAGCGACCCCCTTGGCTCGGCTTTTGCGCGGAGCGAAAAATACTACCGTGTCTTAAAGAACAACTAGCGCATCTGCTCTCCAAACCGCGCAGATACGCCATATCTTGATTAGGAAAACACCCTTAGTCATTGCGAATCAACAGTGCGCTTGCGACGGCAACCTAGAATGAGTCCCCCTTCCATCGCCATCAAACCCAAGCTTGGGTCGGGAATCTTGAAATGACCCACAATTTGAAATCCGTTAAGCGCCGTCCTCTTCAATTTCGCTTTCCGAATCCATCCCCATAATTGTTACGATTTCAGCAAGCACTTTGGATCCCTCTCTACTTGGATCTTTTAAGGCCCCTTCGAGCTTCCAGCTTCGTGATTCCCTCCCAAATCATTCAATGCCCTGAAAGAATCATCATTCCAGAGTCGTTTTTTATTGCGAAACAGTCTCAATAAGCTTTCTTTTCTCTAACGACCACCATGTCCAACCTCGCACTACATCTAGAACGTGACTCCGCGCTGACGCTCAGTCAGGCCTCGACGGGTTGTGATTTCCAGATCCGGGCCGTTGATGGCCCGGCCTGTCGCCAACTACGGGATATCGGATTTTGCGAGCAAATGCGCGTCCGCAAGCTCACCAACGGCCGCAACATGCTCTGCACCGTCTGCGGGACCCGGCTCGCCCTGAGCAAAGATCTCGCTGACCAAATTCAGGTCATTCCGGCCTAATCTCACCGACTTCTTCTCCGATGAGTTCTTCCTCCATCGAGGCCCATATCGCCCTGATCGGAAATCCCAATTCCGGAAAAACCACCCTTTTTAACGCCCTCACCGGGCAAAATCAAAAGGTTGGCAATTACGCAGGAGCAACCGTCTCCCGAAAATCCGGCCAGTTTTTCACCCCGCACGGACACCAGTTCGAAGTCATCGATCTTCCCGGCTGCTATTCTCTCAGCCCAAATTCCCCGGACGAAGAAGTCACCCGCGATTTCCTCCTCGGTGATCAGGAGGGCGAAACCCCACCCGATCTCATCCTCTGCGTCCTCGATGCCACCCAACTCGAACGCCACCTTCAACTTCTCCTTCAGGTCATCGATCTCGGCTACTCCGTCGTCGTTGCCCTCAACAAAATCGATAGCGCCGAAGCCCAGGGCCTCCGCATCGACCCCACTTCGCTGAGCGAAGACTTCGCTGTTCCTTTCGTCCCGCTCAGTGCGCTCAACGAACGCGGCATCGTCCAACTCAAACAAGCTCTCCGCTTCCCCTTCCCATCCGCTCCCGGTCGCCTTTGGAAAGGCCCCGCCGAGTTGGAAGAATCCATCGAGCTCTCCACCAAGGTTGCCGAAGAGGAAGGACTGCCTAAACCAGAGGCCCACGGCATCCAGCGAATCGCCTGCCCTGAAGATGCCGACACCGAAGCCGAACAATTCATCGTCAAGACGCGCACCGAATTCATCCAACGCGCCGTCGAAGCCGGACTGCAACGCCCCGACGGCTCCGCCCAGGATTTCACTGACAAAATCGACGCCCACGCCCTTCATCCCATCAAAGGCTGGTTCCTATTCTCCGGCATCATGTTTGCGGTCTTTTGGACTATCTTCGAATTCGCCTCCATCCCGATGGACTGGATCGACGGAGCATTCGGCTCGCTTGGCGAATGGGTCACCAGCAAGATGAACGAAGGCGATTTCCAAAGCCTCATTGTCGATGGCGTCATCGCCGGAGTTGGCGGCGTCCTCATCTTCCTCCCACAAATCGTTCTTCTCTTTCTCTTTATCAGCCTGCTCGAAAGCAGCGGCTACATGGCCCGCGCAGCCTACCTCATGGATCGTGTCATGAGCAGAGTAGGGCTCTCCGGAAAATCCTTCCTCCCACTCCTCTCCGGATACGCCTGTGCCATCCCCGGCGTCATGGCTACCCGCACCATCTCCAACGCCAAGGAACGGCTTACTACCATCCTCATCCTTCCCTGGACCTCCTGTTCGGCCCGCCTTCCGGTCTACGTCATGTTAATCCCGTTCCTCGTCACCGGCAGCCTTTCTCAAACCGCCATCATGTTCGGCATTTACGCCGTCGGCACCATCACCGCACTCCTTGCCGCCAAGTTCCTCAAACCCCGCCTCGGCGCCACCGAACCACCGCAATTCCTCCTCGAACTTCCCCCTTATCAAAAACCCCAGTGGCGTCATGTATTCCATCAGGTCAGGGAGCGCGCCTTCTCCTTCGTTAAGAAAGCCGGAACGCTCATTCTCGGCATCAGTATCCTCCTCTGGTTTCTCGGCACCTATCCCAAGAGCGATTCCGATGACCCTGTGGTCCAACAGGAAAACTCCGCCATGGGCCGCGCGGGGAAACTCATCGAGCCCATTGTCTCTCCCCTCGGCTGGGACGCCCGCATGGGAACCGCCATGCTCACCTCCTTCGCCGCCCGCGAAGTCTTCGTCAGCAGCCTCGCCGTATCCTACTCAGCCGACAGCGATGAACCCGAATCGGTCCGCGAAACCGTCACCAATGCCAAACGACCCGACGGCTCACCTCTCTTCACTCCTCTGGTCGCTCTCTCGCTCCTCGCCTTCTTCATCTACGCCCTCCAGTGCCTGCCCACCACCGCCGTAGTCAAACGTGAAACCGGTTCGTGGAAATGGGCCCTTGGCCAACTCGGAGGCATGACGGCCTTCGCCTACCTCGCCGCCCTGGCCGTCTACCAAATCGGCAAACTCATCGGCTATTCATAATGGATTGGCAAACTCCAGCAGCCCTCACAGTCGTGATCCTCACGATCATTCTTTTCCTCACGAAAAAGAAATCGTCCAAATCCTGTGGCAGCGATTGCAAGTGCCCTAAAAGATAGCCTCTTGCGGATGAAGAAATCGGTGCTTTGTTCCCTCTCCGATGAAAAGACTTTTCGCCTTCATCCTCCTCACTTCCTGCGCCATCAACGCCCAGGAGCCGGTGACTCCCTCCTACAGCTCTGAAGCCCCTCTTCCCAAAGGCTGGCCCCAACCCGGTCCCTACAATCAGGTTGCCGAAAAATCATATCCAAAATACCGTGCCGCCATCACCAAGGGTGGAGGCAACACCATGTCCTTCTGGCGCCTCTTCGGGCATATCAAAAAGAAAGACATCCCCATGACTGCTCCCGTCGAAATGGCCCTGGAAGAAAACGACGATAAGATGAAGCGCGCCTCCATGGCCTTCCTTTACCAAAATACTGAAGTCGGAACCACCGGAGCTGATGGCAGCAAAATCGCCGTCGAAGATATCAAGCCTGAAAAAGTCCTAAGCTACGCCTGGATGGGCGACGATAACGACACCAACATGGAGAAAGCCAAAGCTGCTCTCGAAGCATCGCTCAAAGAAAAGAAGCTCGCTCCAAAATCCTTCCGCCTCCTCGGATACAACGGTCCGGGAACGCCGAAGACAAAACGCACCTACGAGCTCCAAGCGATTCTCGAAAGCAGGTAAGCTTCCTCATTCCACCTTCTCGGCCAATCGATCCAAGGACGGAAAATCTCATTGGACGCCACGACGAGTAGATCATTGTGGCATCCTCCGTTTATCGAGGAGAACTCCTTTCCCACAAAAGGCAAAAGTTCAAACAAGCTCTCGCTATACCCGTGCGGAATCGCCTAATTAACCGATCCATGCACGATCAAAAAAGGCTCCTTCATGCCCACGATTCGATCGAAATTCATCAAGCGATCCCCAGGGGAAATCGGAACTCCCGTCACCGTGCGATAGGTCGACTCAAAAGGTGAAATCAACACCATTCCCACATACTCTTTCTTCGAAGCCAACCAACAAGCCCAACCACCCTCCACTGATTCACCCACCAAAACGAGCGCTGCGACAGAACGCTGCTGGCAAACAAATCAAAGTTGAACAAAACCATCTTTTTCTCACGTTCCGTATGATGGAATCTCTCCCAAATTCTCGTTCAAGCAAAACTTGAATTTCTCGCAAACCCACCCCAAGCTCCCCCCTTTCCCATGAATCTCCTTTCCATCGAACAATCCAGCGCACAGCAGATCGACTATCTTCTCGACCTCGCCGCGGATCTCAAAGCAACCCGGGGGGCGCATAAATCCAAGCCTCTCGCCGGACAAACTTGGGCCATCATTTTCACCAAAGCCTCCACCCGCACGCGGGTCTCATTTGAAGTCGGCATTCGCGAACTCGGAGGCAGTGTCATGTTCCTCTCCAAGAATGACATTCAACTCGGACGCGGCGAACCGATCAAAGATACCGCACGCGTCCTGGGAAGTATGGTGCACGGAGCCGTCATCCGGACCTATGACCAACAGGACGTCGTCGACTTCGCCCAATTCTCCGGCATTCCCACCATCAATGCCCTTACCGACGAAGAGCACCCCTGCCAGATCCTCGCCGACCTTCTCACCATCCGTGAAAAACTCGGTGGCTGGAATGACAAGAAAATCGTCTTCATCGGCGACGGAGACAACAACATGTCTCGCTCCTGGATGTGGGCTGCCAAGTATCTCGAATTCGAATTGGCCGTCGCCGCGCCTGAATCCTGTCTCCCGTCCGAAGACTACATGACGCACCTCAACGCGCCCAACGTCACTCTCACCACTGATCCGGTCGAAGCAGCCAAAGACGCTCACGTCATCAACACCGACGTCTGGCTCTCCATGGGACAGGAAGGCCAGACCGCAAAAGAAGCGCTCTTCGGCTCCTACCAGGTCAACGCCGAACTCCTCACTCATTGTGCCGACGATCACATCGTCCTCCACTGCCTTCCTGCCTACCGAGAGAAAGAAATCACCGAGGAGATTCTTGAGCTCCACGCCGACACCATCTTCCAGCAGGCCGAGAACCGCCTCCACGCCCAGAAGGCCGTCCTCGCTCGAATCGACCCCATCGATTCCCTCTTGCACACCAACCCATGATCGCCCGCCTGATCGGCGAAGCCTGGTCCCACTTCCGGGAACACGGCTTCAAGAAGACTCTCCTCAGCCGCGACACGCCCTTCCTGATTCAGTTCGGAAAATACGGCGTTTGCGGTGTCCTCTCAGTCGTTGTATTCATGGCCGTCGCAAAAACTGGCGAGCATTTCTATCCAGAACAATTCTCCCTAGACCTCTCCGAGGGACAACGTGCAAAGAACCTCTTCGTTCTCCATCTCTTCGCGTTCCTTCCCTCCAACCTCACCGCCTACGCCCTCAACCGCTGGCTCGTGTTCACCCCCGGACGTCATAGCAACCGCAAAGAACTCTCCCTCTTCACCCTGATCTCTTTCATCAGCTTCGCCATCGGCGAACTCATCCCCGTTTGGCTCGTCAATTCCTTCAACGTCCCAAACAACGTGGCCCACCTCTCCTTCGTCATTTCCTCGGCAATGGTGAACTTCGTCTGCCGGAAATTTCTCGTCTTCGAGAAATAGTTATTTTTTTTCTCCGATAAAATCGCCCCCGGCGTTTCTTGTTAGGATGCCACGGGTCCGGAGGCCTCGTGCCCTCAATTCATCAACACCGATCTAAGCAATGAATACCACCATCCGCCACTTCAAGCTCCTGACCGCCATCAGCGGATTACAAACTCCGCGAGCCGGAAAGGTTGAATTTTCGGGGAAATAACCCTATTTTCTCGCCCCCGTGGAAGCCAAGAACGTCAGAGACCGTCCCGGTCACTTCCTTTTATGGGGAGGCGGAATCCTTGTGGCACTCCTCCCCTACCTCCTTCTCTTCGTCAAACCGGAGTGGCGGGCTTCGTGGATTCTCGATCCCGGACGCTTCGCGGACAATCTCGCCATCGCGATGCGGCACGTCCTCATCGGCGCGACCTTGGGTGGCTGGTTGTGGTTTCTCATCAACCGAGTCAATCCAATCTCGACGCTGCGCTCCTGGTGGAAAACGCCCAATCCCTTCAACTGGGTTTGGTTTGCTCTCAGCCTGACCATTTATTCGCTGCACAACATTCTCGTCCTGATGAATCTCCCCCTCGGCACCGGGGAATTTGTTTCCGCTGCCGCCGGACGCATCCTCACCGCACTCATCGTACTTTCCTTAATCTGGATCGGCGCGCGCATTGCCAGCCTCTCGGCACCACGCAAGCTTCGCATGCTCCCCTGGGTCATCCCCGCCCTCATCCCGGGCTTTCTCGGAGCCGACGCCCTCGCCATCATCTTTTGGAAAAATTCCCTGCGCTTCGTCATTAATAAGATCGACGAAGACGGCCCCATCGACATCGCCCGTCAACTCGCCGCCGGGGGCATTCATCATTCGCCCGCGGTCGTGATCACCGCGCTCCTCATTTTCGGAGCCGTTCTCTGTGGACTTTGTTACGCCAGCTTCCGTCTCTCGAAAAAGACCTATCCCAAGATGGGCTACAAGCCCGCCTATATTTTCTTCACCCTCGGCCTGACTTGGGGAGGCATCGCCGCGGAGAAGGCCTCCGGCTTCGCCTGGAAGTCGCGCAAGGCTCTTCGGATGGAACACAATTCCTACGAGATTCATCTCACTCCGATCAAACCGGAGCCCGGAGTCGTTTCCTATCGTGCGATCTGGAAGCAACCGGTCCGACCAGAAATCTCAACCCACGCCACTTCGCAGCCGGACATTTTCTTTTTCATGCTCGAGTCCGTCCGTGCCGATGCCATCTCAGAAACGCACGCGCCTTTCCTGACGAAATTTCGCGATCAGGAATGTCAGCAACTTGGCCAAACCTGGGCCGGCTCCAACGCGACCCACCTCTCCTGGTTCTCCGTCTTCAATGGACAACTCCCGCCCTTCTGGGGGAACGCCATGGAAACGATTCGCGACGGAAAAGACCTCCCCGCCTCTCCCTTCATCGAAATCCTCAAGAAGTCCAACTTCAATCTTGAGGCCCGCACCATCTGCGACCTGTCCTACCTCGGAATGGGCTCGACCAACTTTGGCTCGCCCCACGAACTGGGCGTTCTCAAAAGCGCACCAAACGGTTCTGATTTCGAAAATCTCCCCTACGCCGAACGGGAACGCCAGAACCTTGAAGAAACGATGGAGGCTCTCCGCGACGCACCTTCTAGCGGCAACTTCCATCTTCTCGCCTACGACACTCCGCACTTCGATTACTCATGGCACGATGCCTTCACCCCGCCATACAGCGACTACGAACCATCGGGCGGCTTCCACGCTTATCCGACTCATGAGGATATTGAACGCGTCCGCCGTCGTTACTTCAACGCCATCGCTTGGACCGATCACGAGATCTCTCGCTTCGTCGACTTCCTAAAAGAGGAGGGTCGCTATGACGATGCCATCATCATTGTCACCGGCGACCACGGCGAAGAATTTCAGGAAAACGGATCGTGGTTCCATTGTTCATCGGTCGAGCCCGAACAAACCGCCGTTCCTCTCATGATCAAGTGGCCCAAAGGCACCGAAGCTCCCGACCAAATCAGCGCCTCCCACCTCGACGTCCTTCCATCGCTCCTCGACTACCTCGGCTGCCCCGAATCCACCTTCTCTTCACTCCCTGGACATTCCCTTCTCAAAGCCCGCGACGAGGAAGCTACGCAGATCAACATCACCTCCTACTGCGGCATCATGGGTATCGCCATGGCCTGGCATCGCGGCGACTACACCGCGACCTTCCGCTGGGACAACCCCTGGGCCACCCAACTCCCCGACACCATTTCCCTCGACGATATCACCGGATCTGATGGCTCCCTCAATCTCGAGACTCCCGAGCAATGGGATCAGGCACTCAAGAAGCATTTCCCCGACGCCGCCGAACGCTACTTCTCGAAGTTTGAGAAAAAGTAGGTAGCTACTTCTTCCGGTAAATTCTCACCGATTTGTAGGCGAAGGTCTCGACTACTTCCCAGCCTGCTTTCTCGAGCCGCTCGGGAGTAAACCCAAAGTCATCCTGCACCGAGTAGTGCGCATCCCAAATTAGCAAGGTCCCCGAGCAAAGCTCCGGTGACTCTGGAGTATATCCGCCCCAGGCTTCCAGCTTTTTCACCCCGGTCTCGTAAAGCCAAAACGAAGCCGCCGCGTGATGGTTGAGCACCTCGGCCCCACCGGCATTTTTAATGACCCACTCGCTGGCCTCCCTCACTCCCTCACCAAAGCGACTCTGCTTCATCGGCGGCGCAATTGGTTTCAAGCTGGCATTGAGAACGGGCAATCCCGGAATGTGATTATCAGAAACACCCCATTGTTGCTGGGGCATCATCAGTCCGGTCACCACCACTACTGCCAGAGCCGCCGCAGCGGGCTTGATACCATACTTCTCCCACAACCCATTGAACCCCCGAAGCGCCACCAAGGCCACAAAGGGCGCCATTGGCATGATAAAGTGATAGTATCCTCCCGAAGCAAACAGCCCCTTCCAAAAGATCAAGCTATGCATGATCAAATACGCCGGGTAGGTCGCCCACAACCAGAGGCTCCAGTCGAGGTGACGCCACTTTTGAAAGGCTCCAAAAACCATCAACAAAACCACCGGGATTCCCGCGCCGGTTGCGAGGTGCTTCAAGTACAACCAAATCGGCCCCGAGCCATAATACTCTGTCGGCTTCGATTCAAAGAACATCATAAACGGCCACTCACCACGCATCAATCCGGTCGCAACGTTCATCACAATCAAGGGCAGGAAGGTGCAGAAACCCAACCACGCCGCTCTCGGAAAAGCCTTCAAGGCCTCATTCCATTTCCCCTTCAGCAAATGCCGCGCGAATCCACCCGGCGCAAAAATAATCCAAAGCCCAAACAGAGCAGACAACGCGATTCCCTCATGCCGCACGAGGGGAAGATATCCCCAGCACAAAGCGGCCCATGCCATCTTCTTACGCATCGCGAGAAAAACCCCGCCAACCCATACCACCATGAAGGGAGTCTGCGTCAGCACAGGATAGCTCAGCTCCGGAAACCACCACTGGAATCCCATTAAGAGCGGCAGGATTGACAAGCCAACCATGCCAAGGCGCTTTCCTTCGCGACCCGTCAGCCACATTGCAAAGCCCGCCAGGGCCAGCGTCCAAAGCCGCGCCGCCGTGAGACCAAAGTAAGCCGGGATGAATTGCAAAATGTTCCGCCCCGGTCGGCTCCATGGATGCCAAAGCTCACGCGGATCACTCCAGACATCCTTCGAGATCATGTAATGGGCGATCTCGTCATCAAGAATCCACGCTTCGTTAAAGAGAGCCCGATAAAGACTCCACGCCATGGCCACGCCCCAGCAGACCCAAAACCACTGGCCCAGTCCTCCCTTTGTGCGATCACTCATCGTCAGCGCTCTTCCATTCGGTCACGTTCCGATCCAGAATATTGTAACGAACGATGCACCAAATCGCGCGAAAGCCATCACGCAACCCGATCTTTTTCCCCTCGTCGTAACTCCGCGGATAATACGCTACCGAAGTTTCCATCACGCGGAGTTTCATTTTGGCCAGCTTCGCGGTGACCTCGGGCTCGAAACCAAAACGATTTTCCTCAATCGGAATAGCCTGAATCACTTCACGCCGAAATCCTTTGTAGCAAGTCTCCATGTCCGTGACGTGCAAATCGCTCATCATATTGGAGAGCAGCGTCAAAAAACGATTTCCCATGGTATGCCAGAATCGCAAGACCGCCCGGGTGTCCTTTTTCAAATACCGGGATCCATAAACAACATCGGCTTCATCATTCGCGATGGGCGCAATCACTTTTTGAAAATCCACCGGATCATATTCCAGATCGGCATCTTGCACGATGACGTAGGGCTTGGTCGCTCCGGCGAAACCCGTCCGCAAAGCCGCTCCCTTCCCCTGGTTATGGGTGTGCTGAATAAAGCTTACACGCTCTTCCTTTTCTTCCCAGCCATGCGCAATGGCCGCGGTCTTGTCCGACGATCCATCGTCCACCAAAACCACCTCGCCCACCATTTCCTGCGCGAGGATCTTTTCGAGCACCTCACTTAGCGTTCCCGCTTCATTATACATCGGCACGACGACCGACAATTGGCCCGGGGAAACAGCTTCATTCATGTGGGGGATGAGTGAACCCTAATTCCCGCCCGCACTCAACCCCCATTCCTGGGAGAGCGATCTAATCAAATCCCGTCGAAAGCCTTGCTTTTGATGCCCGCTGACAGGCTGCCGAGCATGGCCTCACTCACTGCCTTCATGAGATCTGGTGTGATTTTTTCGGAGGTCGTCAATTTCCCCATGATGCCCTGCACCTTCCCGATACTAACTTCGATGCGCTCCTTCAATTAGGGCGAGGAGACAGAATTTTTCGCAATCTTGTCTTGTGCCCGCTGCTTAAAAGGTCCGTTCCAAATCGATTCAAAAAACATCAGAAAAATCGAAAAAAATATTCTGTGACATTTTCGCCTTATGGGGTTCTCAAATCCCAAAGGTGGTCTATTCTGCCCCCATGAGTCGCGAAGATATCAAACGCCTGACAGAATTATCCTCCTGCGGAGGATGAGCCTCCAAGCTCGGCCAAGCCGAACTCACGCAGGTCCTGCGTGGCATCACCAATATCTCCGACCCCAATCTCCTTATCGGTTCCGCCAGCTCGGACGACGCCGCCGTTTATAAAATTTCGGAAGATGTCGCGATTGTGCAAACCCTCGATTTCTTCACGCCGGTCGTCGATGACCCCTACCTCTTCGGACAAATCGCGGCCGCCAACTCCCTCTCCGACGTCTACGCCATGGGAGGCAAGCCGATCACCGCGATGAACATCGTGGCCGTCCCCACCGATGAACTCTCACTCGACGTCATCAACCAAATCCTCCTCGGGGGAGCCGACAAGGTGGCCGAAGCTGAATGCGCCCTCGCCGGTGGCCACACTGTGCTCAATCCCCAACCGCTCTACGGACTTTCCGTTACCGGCTTGGTCAACCCGCACCGCACCATCGCCAACACCGGCGGCAAACCCGGCGATCACCTCCTCCTCACCAAACCACTCGGCACCGGCATCATTTCCACCGCGATCCGCAAAGGTCTCGCCTCAGAAGAACTGGAAGCAAAAGTATCCAAGCAAATGGCCGAACTCAACACCCCCGGTTCCGCTCTGGCCACCGTGGGCATGACGCGCGCCGGTACCGATGTGACCGGCTTTGGGCTTCTCGGACACCTGAGCCACCTTTGCCGCGAATCCGGCGTGACCGCTCGCATTGATTCTTCGGCTGTTCCAGCCATCGATCCCGCTGTCATGAAATTCATCACGGAAGGCCACGTCCCCGGTGGCAGCCGCAAGAACCTCGAACTCGCCAAGGAATTCACCACCTTCGCCGACGACGTTTCGGAAGAAACACAAATCCTCCTGGCCGATGCCCAAACTTCTGGTGGCCTCCTCCTCGCCGTCAAACCAGACGACCTTCACGACGCCCAGGAAATCCTCTTCGCCAACGGAGCCAATATCGTCGCCGAGATCGGTGTCCTGACCAGCCAGGATGAGAAGGCGGTCGTGGTGTCGTAAATAGATTCTCGCTTTGTTCATAAGCGCTGCCGGTAATTTATGATTCAGATTATCTATCGCACCATTCTCCTCTGGGCGGTCGGTGGTCCTCTGATGGCGATCTATCTCATGATCAATCATCGTGAGAACTTGGTCCACAATGCGGTCACGATGCCGGAATGGGTTCCTTTCTGGCCTCTTCTTGCAATTCCCTATCTGGGAATGCTTGTCGTCCCGGGTTGCCTCTCTCTGTTCATCAAAGAACAACGTGACTTTTATCAATACCTCGTCTCGATCACCATCGCCTTCCTCGTCGTTGGGAGCATCTGGTATTTCTATCCCACCGAAATGATCCGGCCTCCGATCCCCGGGGACTGGCAGAGTGATGTCTACCGCGAAATGGTTTCCGTCGACAATCCGGTCTGCATCGTCCCCTGCGGCCACGTCATCACCCCGATCGCCGTGTTTTGTATTCTCGTCCGACAAAACTCCAGGTGGCTCTTCTGGCTCATCCCTCTGTTAGTCTTGGGAATCATTTCCATCGTTGTCACCTGGCAACATCGGCCCGTCGATGTCATCTACGGCACCCTTATTTCCTTCTTCGCGGTGGTCCTCACGCGAAGACTCTTCGAGAAAGCGGCGCAAGGATAGCTCACCGGAACGCGTAAAGTGTCAATCCGATATGAAACTTCTCGTCCTCCTTCTCCTCACCCTCACCTGCCGTGCCGCCAAGCGCCCCAACATCCTCCTCTGTATTGCCGATGACTGGGGCTGGCCTCATGCCTCGATCTACGCGAACGACACCGTAGTACAAACACCTGCCTTTGATCGTATCGCCGGGGAAGGAGCCCTCTTCCACAACGCTTACGTTTCCTCACCTTCCTGCACTCCCTGCCGAAATTCCCTCATGACCGGGCAATGGCACTGGCGACTCGGAGCCGGGGCCAATCTCTACGGGACCCTTGCACAATCAGTGGAAACCTATGCCCGTCTTCTCAAAAAATCCGGCTACCACACCGGTTCCTGGCGCAAGTCCTTCGGCCCCGGAAAACTCCAAGGGAAATTCCTCGAAGACCACCCCGCCGGAAAGGTTTACAAAAAAGGCTTCCCGGCTTTCCTCGCCGAGCGACCCAACAAAGAGACACCTTTCTGCTTCTGGCTTGGTGCCAGCGACCCGCATCGCGGCTACAAAAAAGGATCTGGAAAACAGTCAGGCATGGACATCTCGAAGGTCAAAGTCTTCCCACACTTCCCCAATGACGAGGAAGTCCGTAGCGATGTTGCGGATTACTATTTCGAAGTGCAACGCTTCGATTCCGATGTCGCAAAGGCCATCGCCCAACTCGAAAAGATCGGCGAACTCGACAACACCATTATCGTCATCACCGGCGATCACGGCATGCCCTTTCCACGCTGTAAGTCGAACCTCTACGACAGTGGCACGCGCGTTCCTCTCGCCATCCGTTGGGGCGGAAAAATCAAACCCGGCGAAGTCTTCCAAAACTTCGCCTCCCTCACCGACCTCGCTCCCACCTTCCTCGCCGCTGCCGGAGTGCCCCAGCCAAAAGACATGACCGGCAAGAACCTCCTCCCCGCGCTCACCGGAGGAGGTGACATGGAACTCCGCCCCTTCATTCTCACCGGAAAAGAACGCCACGTCCCGAGTCAGGAGGCCCCCGACATGGGCGGCTATCCCTCCCGCGCCTATCGCGACCATCAGTATCTCTACATCCGCAACTACGAAACCGGCCGCTGGCCCAACGGCACTCCCAATTGGCAGAAGGCTGCGATCAAAGACGCGTGGTATGGCGACACCGACAACGGGCCAACCAAATCCTACCTCATCGACAGAAAGGACGACTCTCCCGAATATCAACGCTTCTACGATCTTTCCTTCGCCAAGCGCCCGGCCGACGAGTTGTTCGATCTCAAAACGGATCCCGATCAGCTCAACAACATTGCGGCCGAAAAACCCGAGCTTCTCAAGAAATACCAAGCCCTCCTCGCTACGGAACTCTCCAAGTCCCGGGACCCCCGGAACGGCGGCCCGGCCTTCGACTTCGATGCCCAGCCCTACGGTGGTGGTAGCCCTAAATTCCCCAAGAACAGGCGCTAGGAAAAATCCGCCGGCAATTAGTCACAATTTCCCTTGAGCCCTTTTTTTCAGTTCTATCGGCCTGACTGATGCGCAGTCGGCAAACTATTGCCCCTCACGGTTTCGCAACCGTAGCGCTTTCTTCCGCTGCCTTGGCTGGCTTGGGGTCTTTATACATGGTGACCAGGCAGCCACCCACGGCCGCCAAAACAATCCCGGCAAAAAATTGCCAACGCAGCATTCCGATCCCTCCCAACGGAGGATGAAGAATCAAAGCCACCACCGCATTCACGATCGGAGCTCCGGCAAAAATAATCGACATTACAGCAGGCGGTTTTCCACCCGCACCAAATGCCAGCAACACGCCGAGTGCACCCACCGCTCCGACCACTCCGGCAATCAAGGCCCACCAAAATCCTTTCGCCGGCATACTGAGACTCGCGCCCGACGCTTTCAAAAGCACCAGCGGAGCCAACACCGCCACCAGGAAGTAGGCAATGCCCACCACGAGGAATGCTTTGTAGCGTCCAAATTGCGGGTCCTTCATTCCCATCGCTCCGTTGTGAAGGAAAATTCCATACAGGCCCCAAAAGGCCACCGTCATCAGGGAAAACATTAACCAATTCATGGATTTTTTCTGAGTCATCGATCGAGAGATTTGGATAATGGCGCAGCTTCCCGCGATTGACCATCCCTATTGTTCCAACCGGGCCCGAATATCCTCGGGAATCTCCATCGCCTTCATCGTCGCCAGCTTCACGCAAACCGAAATCATCTCACCGGTCGCGCGAACGGTGTCGTCGTCATTTACGAAAAACTCAAAGGAGTAACACACCGAGCGAGTCCGTATCTCGGAAACGGAGACCCGCACTCTCACCAAGTCACCAAACTTAATTGGCTTCTTAAAATCCGCGGAAGCATTCACACGCGGCCATCCGATCTCACCATCGTGCAACTCAATCCCCCGCTCGCGCAGAAAGGCGTGCTCGGCCGATTCCATCCAGCGATAGAAATTCGAAAAGTGGGTAATCCCCGCCAGGTCAGTTTCATAGAACTCCACCGGACGAGACCATTCAAATGTGCTCATTTCTCCACCACCTTTCGAAAAATTTGTTCAAAGCTCTTCGCCATTGCCCCGACATGATAACGATCCTCGACCGCGATCCGACCCTTTTCTCCCATCGTTTTCCGCAAGCTCGAATCCTCCAAAACTGTTTGCAAACCCTTGGCTAGCGCTTCGGCACTGCCGGGTTCCACCAAAATCCCACACTCCGCAGGCTCGACGATCTCGGTAAAAGCCGAAGCCCTCGGCATGACCACCGGCACGCCACAAGCCATTGCCTCAACCAAATAAAGCCCGAATCCCTCGGGATAAATCGCCGGAACCGAGAAAACCGAAAGACTTTCCAGAAAAGCCGCTTTCTCTTCCCTGCTCACGTTGGCATGCCACGACACTTCGTCCTCCAAACCATACTCCCCGAGTTTCTTCTTCAAGCCCGCAACATACTCCTCGTCGCCCCCGCCCATCGTTCCGGCTACTGCGAGCTTCGTCTTCTCATCACCCAACTTCGTTCGCAAATGGATAAAGGCGTCCACTAACAAGCTCAGGCCTTTGTAATGATACATCCGCGCAAAGTAGCCAATTTTCCCCTCTCCCGATCCCACTTCGTATCCTTCAAGATCGATGCCATTCGGAACCACTTCAGATGACACTCCAAGTCTTTTCTCCATCAGACTGGCGAAAAATTGACTCGGAGAAATCAAGGCATCACACTCCCTCGTCCGGAGCCCCATCTCATCCCAACACTTCGTCTTCCACGGTTCGGGCAGACCGTCGAGAAAGGAATCCTCCCCCTGAAAAGTGCACACCACCGGTGCCCCTAAACGCCGCTTCAGTTCGCGAGTCAATCCTCCCAGCAGGGCATTCGAAAGAACAACCACGTCAGGCTTCCCGTCGCGCTCCAACCACTCCACCAGTTTATCGAGTTCCTTGCCCAAATGGCTCTCCTCAAAATTCAACATGAGATACGTCATCTCACCCTGCTCCTTGGCCGAGGTCATGTGGCTCCGCTTCGCCACGGCCCGAAGCAACCCCCGCCCGTTGAATAAGCGATCAACCCAACGCGGCAATTTCCGAAAAATGCGATACTTCTCCTGAAGCCATACATTGATCCCACCAAAAAAGACGGGGGTCTCGACATCTGCACGCTCTTCATCGAGCTGCATCGGCAGATACATCGGAACGAGATGAGCGTCGTGCCCAAGAGCTCTCAGAGCCTTCGCCAGCGCATTGTCCCGCATGCAGGCTCCGCAGTAGTAGCTCCCCGTGCCGGCAGTTAGGATCGTAATTTTCACCTTAAGTTATGGCTGAGCCCGCCACTGTCTTCCCATGTGGAAGGTCTTCCGGCAGCTCGGCAAATTCGCTCACGCGATCGAAGAGTTGTCCGTAATCCTTGTCGATCAAATCACCGATCAGGCAATCGGTCAGATCCCGACGCACTTCAGCATATTTCATCGCGACATCCTTGAAGCTGAAATTTTCGTCGTAGAAGGCATATACCAATTTCCGCATCCATTCGATTCCTTTACAGACCCGCTCGCCATAACCCAGAAATCTTTCCGCACTGACATCATTAGCCTCAAGAGCATCCGCCACAGCATCCGCCCCCAGGGAGCCTGTTGTCAGTGCCAAATAAACCCCCGATGAGAAGACCGGATCTAGAAAGGCAAAGGCATCACCAATGAGCAACAGGCCATCCGTGGCACAATTTTCGGCACGATAGGAATACTCCCCAGTGACCCAATACTCGCCGATCTGCTCACCTTCCGAAAGATGCTCTTCCACCCACTTATTCTCCTTGATTTCACGTTGGTAAATCGCATGGAGATCACGACCATCGCGATAGAGGTAGTCCCTCTCCGCTACGATCCCGGTGCTCACGATGTCATCCTTGAGAGGGATATTCCAAAACCACCCCTTCCCCTGCACATACGCCACCGTAGTCGCACCTTCGTCGACACCAGGATCACGCTTCGCTCCTTTGTAGTTCGTCCAAATAGCGATTTTGTTGAGCTTGGGATCACGCTTCCGCCATTTCTTTTTCCGCTGAAAAAGGGCATCGCGACCCGTCGCATCCATCGTCATGGATGCCCGCACTTCAAAAACCTTCCCCGACTCATCTTCCGCAGTTACACCGACAATCACCCCCTCTTCCTCCAAGAAATCCAAGACCTTGATCCCCTCCCGCACTTCAGCTCCCGCCTCGCGCGCTCGTTCCATCATCATGGTGTCGAAAGTCGCCCGATCCACCTGCCAGGTCTTGGCCCGGGGATGATCGGTGTGTTTGGAAAAATAGAATGGAGCAGAAAGCTCGCCATCAGGATTCACGAACTGCACGCTTTGCTTGCTTTGAAAGCCTGCCCCATTCAGACGATCCACCATCCCAATCCGCTCCAGCGTGTCATAACAATGCGGAATCAAAGACTCCCCCACGTGATAGCGCGGAAAATGCCCCTTTTCTAAAACGATTACTTTCTTTCCCTTTTCTCCTGAAAGAATCGTCGCAGCCGTCGACCCGGCCGGGCCAGCTCCAATGATAAGAACATCGCAATCGTTTTTCAGTTTTGAAATCATGGTTTTTCTCTAGGTAGAATTTCTAAAATTCGGGAAATCACCCGGTTTTCTTCATCAAGGAGGGTATTATAACGGCCAAAAAGAGATTCGCCACCCGTCGGAGGAAAAAAGTCCGGAGAAAATTCACCCGGCGCGATTTTTAAAAATCCCACCGGCTTGCTTTGGTAGGCAATCCCGCTATCATTCAAGATGCCCCCTAGCGGTTCCGCTTCCGCTAGAATTCGTCCGCGCAAATCATCCCGGCAATGATTCAGATGCACTTCGATCAGGCCATATTCCACGGGCTTCTCGTCTGAATAGAGAATCACTTCGCGTAGATATTTATCTTCACTCCGCCTGGTCTTCAACACCTTCAGAGCAATCTTCCCGCCATGAAACTTCGCCAAAGTCGAGGTCATATCCCGACCATGATGCAGCAAGTCGCGGTAAGGCGCCTCAATATCATCCGGCTCGACTGGAACAAAGTCGACCTCCTTCAACAACGACGCTCCCAGCAATCGCGTGATCTCTTGCGAGAAATCCATCACTAGACAATGCGGTCAGTGCGATGCTCGGGCAGGAAAAAGTCATGCAAGATATTGTCGACACACAACAAGCCATCGCGCTCGAGGAGAATCTTGCCATCGGTCACATTGAGCAAGCCCTCGTCAGTCAGCTGCTCGAGCTCGTCACTCCAGCGATTGACAACATCGACACCAAACTTCTGGTCGAAGTAGGAACTGTCCACCTTGCCCAATTTCATCTGAAGAATGAACTCACGAATCATGCGCTGTTCTTCAGTCGTGCGGAAGCTTCGCTTGGTCGGCATCTGGCCGGCTTCGATGGCTTTGGTATAATCATCAATCTCGGTGAGATTTTGATAATGAACTCCAGCTGCATGTGAGAAGGAAGCCACGCCCAATCCGAGCAAGTCAGCGCCTCCCCAGAGGGAATCACGATATTCAAATTTCGTCTTCTCCGGATTCTTCACTGCAGTGTAACCCGAGCTAATCGTGTAACCCGCGCTCTCAAGAGCCGCGAAGGCTTCCTTTACCCAGCGACGCTTCGTTTCCCAATCGGCCACGGGAGCAACGAGTTTTCCGTTGTCCTTCATCTCCTTGTAGATCGTCGTATTATACGGGATCTCCATTTGGTAAATCGTCACGCTGTCCGGCGCATACTCGATCGTCTTTTCGATGTTACGCTGCCAGTTCTCCTCGGTCTCCTCGATCATGCCAGAAATCAAATCGATATTGATCTGATCAAAGCCTTCCGCCTGCGCCCGCTCGTAGGCCCGGCCCACTTCTTTCGAGCGATGCGCCCGACCATTGATCTCGAGAATGTGGTCGTCAAAGTTTTCAATACCCAAACTCAAGCGCGTCACCCCGATATCTTTAATCGCCGCCAGCTTGCCCGGATTCAAGGTTCCCGGCTCACACTCAAAGGCCACTTCCTCGGCATCGTCCCATGGAAGAATAGCTTTCATTCGGTCAGTCAACTCTCCCAACTGCTTCGCCGAGAGATACGAAGGCGTTCCACCGCCAAAATAAATGAACTTGGGCTTTCGTCCCTCGATAAGCGGCTTGCGTGCCATCATCTCAAGTTCGGTCACCGTCGAATCCAGGTAGTGCTTGATCTCGTCCGCACTCTTATCGGTATAAACGCGAAAGTAGCAGAAATGACAGCGTCTCCGGCAGAAGGGAATGTGGTGATAGAGACCCAGTGGCACTCCCTCTTTCGACGGTTGATCGTAAACGGCCTCAACCTGGGCATTCTGATCATCCGACCAAAACGAAAAGGGAGGATAATTCGAAATGAAATAATTCCCCGCCCGGGTGGCTTTCTTTTTATCTGCGACTGAACTCATTGATTCGTGAAGTTTGCGAACTATCAGCCGACAATACACTGCCGAAAGTGGTTTTTTTACAGGAGAGTTTTAGAACCGCACCCTCGGGAATTTAGAAATCCCCGTCGTTTACCAAGCTGGCGATTAGCGATTCGGTTTGAGCCTGTAGCTTTCCTGCAATGTGGAGCGTGGGATTTCTGCCCTGTGCCCGGCTTTTGGCCGGCCAGAACCTGCCCACTCCCAAATTATGCAGTTTTTGCAGCATTTAATCTTGCACCCATTTTCAATTGTGCTATTTTTCCAGCACATGAAAACAAAGGCCCTCTTTCTCATTCCCGCTCTCATCATCACCTCTTGCTCTTCTCAACTGGCTTCCTCACCAGCTTCCAGCTCTATTCCAGCAGAATCAGACGGAGCTTCGCTGAATCGCAAGCTCACCAAGAAGGCTTCCATGACGATGAAAAGCCGTTCCCTCAAATCCAGCGCCGACAAATCAATCGCGCTCGTAAAAACCTACCATGGCCACCTCCGTTCTTCGTCAATGAGCGAGAATCGCTATGAGGCCACCATTAAAGTTCATCCCACCTACCTCGAGCCCCTCCTCACTACATTGGAATCCGCAGGAAAGGTCACCCATAAGCACATTTCGAGCGACGATGTCACCGCCCAACACCGCGACCTCTCTGCCGAACTCAAAAACAAGACCGCCCTGCGCGCCCGGCTCCGCAACCTCCTCGCCCAAGCCACCGAAGTCTCGGACATTCTCAAAATTGAAAAGGAACTCGCCCGCCTTCAGACCGAGATCGACCAACTCTCCCAGCGCCTCAATTCCCTCAACTCAATGGTCAAGCTCTCGACCCTCACCCTCACCATCAAACGCGACCGCATCCCCGGCCCCCTCGGCCTCGTCACAAAAAGCGGTGGTTGGGTCTTCGATAAGCTCAACTACTTGAACTAAACACCGATCCGCTTTTCGGCTTGGGTTCGGGACCCTTGGCGGAATTTAGATCTGGAGGCTTAAGATTCATAAATGCCCGTGTCTCCGGCTAGGATGTGGTCGCTCCTGTAATATACCCTATTACCTCTGGTCACCGTAAAAGAAACATCTCTTCCTCAACTACGGCCTCCAGGGCTTTTCCTTCTGCCCCTTCTTCGGCTGAAGAAACTTTGCATCGGTTTCCTTATACCAGGCGTGCAATTTTGCGCGCATTGATTTCACGAGCCCTTCATTCTCCTTCTGCAAATCCTTCAACTCACCGGGATCATCCTTAAGATTATAGAGATGCACGCGGCCGTCTTCGTATCGCTCGACGAGCTTCCAGTCTCCCATTCGCACCGCACCTGAGGGAAACCCACCCTGATTACTATAGTGCGGATAGTGCCAGAAAAGCGCCTCGCGCTTCAGCTCGCCGCCTTTCAGCAGTGGCATCAAATCCACGCCATCGATTTTCGCCTTCACCTTGCCTCTCGAAGCGTTGACGAAAGTCGGCATGAAGTCGGTGCTCATGACGGGCACGCTGCTCACGGTGCCCGCTTTGGTCACTCCGGGCCACTTCACGATAAAGGGCTCACGAATCCCTCCTTCATAAATCCATCCCTTGCCTCCACGCAATGGAAGGTTCGAAGTTGGTGAGCCTTCCGAGGTCGAAAGGCCGCCATTGTCCGAGGTGAAGCAAATCACCACATCATCATCCAATCCCAACTCGGTGACTTTCTTCATCACCTTACCGACGGCTTGGTCCATCGCCTCCACCATCGCGGCGTAGACGGCATGCTTTTGCAAAATACGGACTTTGCGGGGCTTCTTCCCGAAGACCTGTTCCTCCTCACCGAATTCCTGTCCGGAAACCTCCGCGGCTTTCTTACGATACTTCTCCACCAAGTCAGGGCGGCCAATCAAGGGAGTATGCACCGAGTAAAACGACAGCATCGCGAAGAAAGGCTTCCCTTTGTTCGCTTCCATAAAATTACAGGTCTCGGTCGCGAGACGATCCGGCAAGTGCTCGCCATCCGGTCCGTCACTCAAGCGCGGATTCCCATAAGGCGAAAAATACTTCTTCCCGCCATACGGTCCGCCTTTCGCAAAGCCACCCGCATTGACATCGTAGCCATGCTTCTTGGGCCAAAACTCCTCCGTCGGTCCAAGATGCCACTTGCCCGCAAAAAATGTCGCATAGCCCTGTTCCCTCAGTGCCTCGGCAATCGTCACTTCGTCGTGATCCAAGCGATCGTGCAAAGGAGCACAGGCGAACTTCCCGCCGCGTCTCCCGCTGAAGAAATTCGTGCAGTCCTTTCGTGTCGGATAACGCCCTGTCTGAATCCCAAAGCGCGTCGGCGAGCACACCGGATTGGCCGCATAGCCGTCGGTGAATTTCACCCCCGACTTCGCCAATGCATCGATATTCGGCGTTTCGTAAAAACTCTTCGGATTATATGCCCCGATATCCATGTAGCCCAGATCATCCACGAGGATGAGAACATACGATTTCGCCTGAGCCTGCGCCCACACTCCCGCCACAGCAGCCAACAAGCACCATTTCTTCAACATCATGATCCCCTACCTATCGAAACCCGCGCTCCTTTCAACCAGAGAAATTGCTTGATACTGAGCGCGCAATTGGGCGTATTGATTTTCTCATGAGAAAAAGTCTCGCCTTCCTGTTAATTACTCCCCTTCTGGCTCAAGAAGACTGGAAACCCAAAGACACTCCAGCCAACGTCGACACCTCGGCCTTCAAAGCCATGGGTGATCTCGAAGTCTCAGTCTGGGCCACCACTCCAAATCTCTACAACCCCACCAACATGGACATCGACCACGCCGGTCGAATCTGGGTGGCCGAAGGCGTCAACTACCGACGCCACAACGGCCGGCGTCCCGGAGGTGACCGCATCGCGGTCCTTCAGGACACCAATGGCGACGGAAAATGCGATTCCTCCCACACCTTCGTCCAAGAAAAAGGCCTCATTGCTCCGCTTGGTGTGGCCGTTTTCGGAAATGAAATCTGGGTCTCCCAACCACCCGATCTGATCAAATACACCGACGTCGATAACAACCTGAAATTCGATCCCAAGATCGACAAACGCGAAGTTATCCTCACCGGGTTCAACGCACGCAACCATGATCACTCGCTCCACTCCGTCACCGGCGGACCCGACGGAAAGCTCTATTTCAACAACGGAAACTGCGGCGCGATCTTCAAAGACAAGTCCGGCAAGACTTTCTACATGGGCGGCACTTATCAAGGCGGCGGCGGAGATTTTCTCGTCGATCACCGCGCCAGCTCCGGCAAGAAATCCGATGACGGTCACGTCTGGACGTCCGGCTTCACCGTCCGTATGAATCCCGACGGCACCAATGCCGAAATCACCGGACACGGCTACCGAAATTCCTACGAACAATCCGTCAGTTCCTTTGGTAATACCTTCCAGAACGACAACGACGATCCACCGGCTTGTCGTGTTTCCTACATCCTGGAATACGGATGTGCGGGATACTTCACACGCGATGGCAAGCAAGGCTACCGCGATGTCAAACGTCCCGGCCAGGAACACCAAAGCGCTCACTGGCGTCAGCTCGATCCCGGAACAATGCACGCCGGCGATGTCTACGGCGGCGGTTCTCCCACCGGAGTCACCATGTATGAGAACGGAGCACTCGGGGAATCCTTCGTGGGCTCCTTCCTTTCCTGCGAGCCTGGACGGAATACGATCTTCCACTATCAGCCCACTCCGGAAGGCGCGACCTTCAAGCTCGACCGCGGCAGTTTCCTCACCACCAACCTCAAGGATGAGTTCTTCGGCTCCGACTTTGTTGGAGGCACCCGCAAGATGAGCAAGGAGACCCGCTACCAGTTCCGCCCCTCCGATGTCACCGTTGGTCCCGACGGCGCGGTCTACGTCACTGATTGGTTCGACGGACGCGTTGGCGGACACGCCGACCTCGATAATTCCTGCTCCGGCACGATCTACCGCATCGCGCCAAAAGGATTCAAATCCAAGGTCCCCAAGTTTGACCTCAAGGCCATCGACGGCGCGATCACCGCTCTCAAGTCACCCGCCATCAACACCCGCTATCTCGGGTTTATGGCACTGAAGAAACACGGAGAAAAAGCCGTTCCCGCCCTGCAAAAAATGCTCAGCAACCCCAACGCCAATAGATTTGTCGCTGCCCGCGCGATCTGGGTTCTTCCGCACCTTGGCAAATCCGGTCGGGCTACTTGCGAGATGCTCCTGAACAACAAAAAGGACCCGCAAATCCGCATCGCGGCCTACCGCGCCTTCCGCCGTGCCGGACAGGATATCCTGCCCTACGCCGCCAAACTCGCCAACGACCCCGACACCGGAGTTCGTCGAGATGTCGCCCTCTCCATGCGCGACCTTCCCGCCGACAAGACGAAGAACATTTTCATCACTCTCGCCAGGAAGCTTGAGGTCGATGACAAGAACGCCCTCGAAGCCTTCGGACTCGGAGCGGCCAACAAGGAGAACGAAATCTGGCTCGCCCTCAAGGAAGCCAGCAACCAGGAGTGGTCCGAGCGCGCCCTGAAAGTCACCTGGCGTCTCTGGCCCTCTGCTGCTGTCCCCGATCTTTTGGAGTTCGCGCAATCCAATAATCCCACCGCCGAGCAACGCGCCTTGGCTATCGAGTCCCTCGCCTTCATCAACCATCGCTCCGCTGCCGACGCCATGTTGACGCTTTGCGACAATTCCCTCACCAAGAAAGACGCCACATACTGGCTCTTCCGAAATGCCATCGGCGAATGGCGCGATTATGACCTGATGGCAGAGCTCAAGAAGCGCGGCATTTACGATCCCGATAAAGTCGTGGCTCTGCCGATAGCAGCTCCCCGTCAAGAAAAGCCCAAGTTCTCCGTCGAGGACGTTCTCAAGCTCAAAGGCAATGCCGCCAAAGGCAAAACCACTGCGACCCGCTGCATCATGTGTCATGAGTTCAACGGAGCCGGTATCAACTACGGTCCCAGCCTCAAGGGATGGGGCGGAGGCCAACCCGCCGACGTCATCGCCCGGGCCATCGTTGACCCCACCGCAGACATTTCCCACGGATTCAAAGGCACCACTCTTCAACTGAAAGATGGTAAGAAAATCCAGGGACTTGCCTTCGCCAAAACCGACCCCACCACGATCACTTCCACTGGAGGCGTCACCCAGTTGATTCCCCGTAAAATGATCAAGAAGCAGAGTGGGATGAACTATTCACTAATGCTCTCCGCCGACCAAATGGGCCTCAGCCCCCAGGATGTCGCCGACCTCGTAGCCTTCCTAAAGGAATACAAGTAAGCGCGCTCACTTTACAAAAGGCCACTCTGACAAAGGGTGGCCTTTTTTTTGTGTCTTAACCCTTCCGACTCCCGCCTTTCATCAGCTTTGTGGGTCTTGCTTGTGATATCTGAAAAACTGAAGCCAATCGCCCCTGCTCATCAACGATTGATGAGTAAGGAAACTGACAATTCATCGAAGGCGTGTCTTGAGGCCAGAGGAAAACACACCGCCATTTCTTGCTCCTCATCCCATGTTGGGACACACTCCCTCAATGAGTTTAACTCCGCGCGGCGCAGCATTTCTGGGAGCTTCCCTGGCCCTGTTCTCGGCGGGTATTCTCAGGATTGACGGTCCGCTCATCTCCCTCGGACTGGTGGGACTGATTGTCCTCGCCATTGTCTTTGCCATCGGGCGTTGGAATCTCTCGAATCTCAAACTCCACCTCCAGGCCCCCGCCCGGGTTTTCGCCGACACTCCGATTGATCTTCGGCTCTCGCTCGAAAACCATCGCAGCCTCTTTGATACCTACGGAATCGACATCCAACTCGATCTCTCCAATGGCACCCGCATTCATACCCACGTCAAATGGGCTGCGGCCGGATCCTCGGCGACCTCCAAGTTGCGCGGCTCCATCCCCAACCGGGGCGCGGTCAGCAATCCCCCCTGTCTTCTCTCCTCCGGCTTTCCGCTGAACATTTTCACCTACCAAAAACGAATTACAATTAGGCTGGAAATTCTTGTCTTCCCCAAGGCCCTCCTACCCCGGGAATTCTTCGCCAGCGGCGAGTTCGACGACGCCTGGCACGGCGAAGGATTCCAAACCGGCAACGCTCCGGGCGAGCCCCGAGGACTCCGTCCCTTCCGCCCCGGCGATCCCGCCAAGCGACTCCACTGGCCCGCCACCATCCGCTCCCTCGCCCGTGGTCGAGCTCCCCGCGTGCGTGAATTTGATCCACCCGGCATTCGCCCCCGCAAGGCGACCGTCATTTTCCACAGCTTCGGCACCGACGGCACCCTCATCCGCACCGACCTCTTCGAACGTGCGCTCTCCCTCCTTTGCGGCACCTTGCGGCACCTGCGCAGCATCGGCGTGCCCGCCGCCTTCACCAGTGATTTCCTCGCCTGGAAATCTCTCCCCAGCTTCCAATTTTCAGCCTGGAGCGAAGCGCTCACTGTCCTGGCAAGTGCCCAACGCGCCGGCGATACCGAAGCCCACAATCTCGTCGCTACCATTTTGGAAACGCCCCCGGAAGATGCCCTTGTCATTATTTCCGACATGCCTCCGGCGGCCTGGAGCCACATTCTCCCCGATCGCAAAGTCCTCATCGTTGATATTCAACAGCACAATTACGGCAAGCGGGACATGAACTTCAAAAAAACTCCGGTCAAATCCTCCCATTAATGCTCCCCACCGATAGACCCGCTCTTTTTCTTGCTCCCATGCAGGACGTGACCGACCTGCCCTTTATGCGGGTCATGGCGCAGTTGGGCGGTGCCGACGTCTACGTCACCGAATACTTCCGCGTCCACATTCACTCCAACCTCGATCCTTACATCCTCCGCTCCATCACCGAGAACCCCACTGGACGCCCGATCATCGCGCAGTTGATCGGACAAGACGCCAGCGAATTGGTCCGTACTGTTAATCTACTCAAAAGGCATCCCATCGCCGGAATCGATCTCAACCTTGGCTGTCCGGCTCCGGTTGTTTGTCGTAAGGAAGCCGGCGGGGGACTTCTCAGAAACCCAGACAAAATTAACGAACTCCTCGGCGCCTTGCGCGAGGCTTGCGATGACCTTCACTTCACCGTGAAGACCCGCGTCGGATACGAATCACCCGACGAATTCGACGGCATCCTCTCTGTTTTTAAAAAGCACGCCATTGATCTCCTCACTGTTCACGGGAGAACTGTTAGAGAACGATACCAAACGCCCGTTCATCCTGAGAAAATTCGCCAGGCCGTCGAAGAGCTTCCCTGTCCGGTCATCGCCAATGGCAATGTCGTCAACCTCCCCACCGGCCTCGCTTATCTCGAGGAGACCCAAGCCGCCGGGCTCATGATCGGTCGCGGGGCTATCCGCCACCCCTGGATCTTTCCGCAACTCCACGCCGCCTTTCTCGACGAACCAGTCCCCGTCGTCACCGGAAAAATGGTGAAGGCATACATCGAGTTGCTTTACGAGGAAACGGCCCGGGAAATCCCTGACTTTATCGAGGCCAAGCATATCCAGAAGATGAAGAAATACTTGATCTACATCTCCCAGGGACACGTCCCAGAATTCGAACACACCATTCGCAGGGTGAAGACGAGGGAAGAGTTTTTTGGCACTTGCACCGAGTTTCTCGATCATGATCAACCCGCTCCTGATCTTCCTCCGGAGAACTCCAAGCTCTTCTGCGGATTTTCCCAATTTCTCCCTCCCGAAGGATGAACAAGTTTCACATTGACTTCACCGGTCTCAGGCGAGACCCTCACCCTTGAAATTACTCAGGAAAGCAGTGGACCAGGAAATCTTACATACCGAAAAAATTCTCGCGGATCGGAAGATCTTTTTTATGGATCTCAAAGAAAACCAACGTGGACGCGTGGTGAAAATCACGGAAGATGTCAGCGGCAATCGCGACACCATCATGGTGCCTGCTGAGATCCTCGGAGATTTCATCGCGGCCTTGACTGACATCAAGGAAACGGCGGACCAGTAAACGCCACTGCTCCACCAATCGGAGGACTCCGTCCTTGAGATCATTCATTCTTAGCGAAACGAAACGCGAAGGCACGTCTCCCTCCATGGGACTGGGAATGCGCCTGCCCACAGAGAAGGGCCCCATGAATGAAATTAATAGTTAACTCATTTGATCAATTTTTTCGGAGCGCGTTTCTTTTTTACTTGCCGCCCCGCATCTCGATCCAAGGATAGCCCATCTCTCGACATGAAACTTCCAATTCTTTTTTCATTCCTCGCCCTTTCGTCCCTGGCAGCCGTTGACTGGCCTCACTTTCTCGGGCCCACCCGCGATGGATTCTCCACCGAAACAAACCTTCTCAAATCCTTCCCCAAGGAAGGCCCTGAGCTTCTCTGGGAAGCCAAACTCGAGGAAGGCTTCGGAGGTGCTGCCGTCGTGGGCGACGAAGTCTTTATTGTTGATCGCGTCTCCAAGGAAAAAGACATCCTGCGCTGCCTCAGCTTGAAAGACGGCAAGGAACAGTGGAACTACGAAAGCCCCTCCGAAGGGGAACCTCCCTTTCCCGGCTCCCGGAGTGTCCCTACTGTGGAAGAGGACGCCGTCTACTTCATCGGACCATTCGGAGAGGTCTTCCGCATCAACCGTGAGACCCACAAGCCCGACTGGAAAATTTCTCTCAAAAAACGATACCCCGATGCCGACACCCCGAAATGGGGCTACGCCCAGTGCGTCCTTGTCGTCGATGATGTCGTCATCGTCACGCCCTTTGGTGAGGACACCGGTATTGTTGGTTGGGATAAAAAGACCGGCAAGGAACTTTGGAAAAGTGACGGCTTCGGCAACACTCATTCCTCTCCGACCATCATGAATCTTTGTGGAGAAGAACAAATCGTCATCCTCACCACTGACGGGACCGGACTCTCCAGCTTCGAACCCAAAACCGGGAAAAAACTCTGGCAAAGCGACCTATATCAAAACCGCATTCCCATCACCGTGCCAGTCCAAGTCGGTCAGAACCGCATCTTTGCATCGGGCGGATATGACGGTGGCTCCAAAATGCTCTCAGTTAAGAAGCAAGGGAGTGAATATAAGATCGAGACCCTCTGGGAGATCAAGAAAGGGACCCAGGTTCACCCGCCGCTTCTCATCGACAACCACCTTTACTTCCTCGCCAACGAAAACTCCAACCACAAGGTCAAGGCCAAACGTAAGACCGGCGGGTTGGCTTGCTACACTCTCGAAGGAAAAGAACTCTGGAACACCGGCGACGAGCCGTTCATGGGGCGGGGCAACAGCATCTTTGCCGATGGCATGATCATCATTCAAGATGGCGAAAGTGGCGTCCTCCGCCTCGTTGATCCCGATCCCTCCGGCTTCAAACTTCTCGCCGAATCCAACGTCTTCGAGACCAATCTCGATAAACGTCGCGACCTGAAATACTGGAGCACCATGGCCCTCTCCAACGGCCACCTTCTCATGCGGGGCCAAAACAGGCTCCTCTGCCTCAAGATGTCGAAGTAATGCAACTCCGACCCTATCGGGACTAACTAATCGATCTTTGGCGGACCTGCAACTTGATCGCTCCGGTCAACGACCCCTTCCGCGGCATTGAGCGGAAGTCTTAAGAGCCTGTGGACCAAACTATGTGCCAGCAAAGTAACATTCGAATAGCTCTTACTCAAAAAAAGCCCGCCGGAACGAATCCCGACGGGCTGAAAAATTAGGTAGGCCCTTAAACCATCTCCACGAGTCGACGGCAGACTTCCTCGACGTTTTCACGTGAGTTGAAGGCTGAAATCCGGAAGAATCCTTCGCCCGCTGCGCCGAATCCGGCACCGGGGGTGACCACGACTTGTGCGCTTTCGAGCATCTTCTGGAACATGCCCCAGCTATCGACACCCTCGGGACAACCGACCCAGACGTAAGGAGCGTTTTCGCCGCCCCAGACTTTTAGGCCGAGTCCTTCGCAGGCTTCTTTGAGAAGCTTGGCGTTCGTCATGTAGTGCTTCACCAGTTCAGCGACCTCGGCTTTTCCAGCCTCGGAGTAGATGGCCTCGGCTCCACGCTGAACAGGATAGGATGCTCCGTTGAACTTGGTGGAATGACGACGTCCCCAGAGTTGCTTGAGAGGGACCCGCTCTCCGGAAGCAGTTGCACCGGTGACCGTTTCGGGAATCACGGTGTAGGCACAACGCACGCCGGTGAATCCACCGTTCTTGGAGAAGGAGCGAAACTCAATCGCGCAATTCTTGGCTCCTTCGATTTCATAAATCGAACGAGGAACTGATTCGTCCTGCACGAAGGCCTCGTAAGCGGCATCGTAAAGAATGACCGCGTCGTTCTCGAGAGCGTATGCGACCCAGGCTTCGAGCTGCTCACGAGTCGCAGTCGTTCCCGTTGGATTGTTCGGATAGCAAAGATAGATCAGGTCGACCCTCTCCTCGGGAAGGGCGGGCACGAAGCCGTTCTCGGCGGTGCACTTGAGATAAACGAGACCTTCATACTCCCCTGCTTCGTTCGCCTCACCGGTGTTTCCGGCCATGACATTGGTATCGACGTAGACGGGATAAACCGGGTCGGTCACCGCGATCTTATTCCCTTCTCCGAAGATATCGAGAATGTTGCCCGAATCGCATTTCGAACCGTCCGAGACGTAGATATCACCCGCATCGATATCGAGACCGGCGTAGGCATTTTCAGCGATTGATTCCCGCAGAAAAGGATACCCTTGCTCGGGACCATAACCACGGAAAGTTCCGCGATTGCCTAGTTCATCGACCGCCTTCTTCATGGCCTCGCGGGCGGCGACAGGAACGGGTTCGGTGACGTCGCCGATTCCACAACGGATCAGGCGCTTGGCCAATTCAGGTTCTGCATCGGTGTATGCGTTCACACGACGGGAGATCTCAGGGAAGAGGTAGCCGGCCTTGAGCTTCTGGAAGTTTTCGTTGATACGAGCCATGACGGACACCGTCTAGCGCGGCACGGGCCTTCGGGCAAGAGCAGGGTAACCGAAAATTCTACTTTTGGTGCAGAACCCCGGCCACTGGCGTCAAAAGCACAGCTTTCGACTACTCTCTCCAAATCCAGCGCAAGGTATCAGGAAAAATAGCCCCACCGTGCTCGCCATTGTGCCCTCCTTTTCCAGGGACGAACTTATAATCGTAGTCCCGAAACTTGAGCGCCTTGTCCATCTGGAGGTTCGCGAGCCACCAATTCCCGTGCTGATTGTTCAAATCCTGGTCGCCGTCCTGTAAAAAGACTCGGATCGGCCGCTTATCGCCCTTCCGAATCAAGGCCGGATAAACATGCCCACCCCGGATGTTGGTAAAGCTTCCGATGTGGCTGATCACCTTGTGAAATAGATCCGGCCGCTCCCACGCCACCGTGAAGGCACAAATCCCGCCCGAACTCATGCCACAAATCGCGCGCTTCGCGGGATCCTGGGTCAATTTCACCATCTTGCCCACTTCGGGGAGAATCTCCTTTTCTAGAAACTCGGCGTAGTCGCCATTCAGACTGTCATACTCGACGCTGCGATTGCTCCCCTTCTTCATCTTCCATCCCTGAACCCCCTCAATCTTGTCGGTGAACAATCCAGGGTTCAAAAAAATCCCCACCGTCAGCGGAATCTCTCCCTTTGCGATGAGATTATCCATCACGGTCGAGGCCCGGATTTGCCCCTTTGGACCGATATAGGCATGACCATCTTGAAAAACGAGAACGTTGGCCTCTTTGGTCCCGTCATACTGGGCCGGCACATAGACGTAATACTGCCGCAGCGTACCTTCGAAAACTTCACTCCGCCATTCATGCCGCGTCACTTTTCCCTTCGGCACACCTTCCTGAACCATCGAGTCCGGACCGAGTTTATATTTTTCCGCAAGAAGCGGAGCGGCGAGGCAAAGAGCGAGGGTGAGAGCTTTGATCATAGCGATAGCGCTCAAATTACCTGCCTTTCGTATAAGTCCTGTCAAAGAAGGCCTTTCTTGATACTTTTTTGTGAATCGTTTGGTATCTGTGACGTTAAACCTAACAACAATGAAAGTTCTTCTCTTCCTCCTCTCCCTGAACTGCCTCCACGCAACCCCTCGACTGAGTTCCAGCAACCGTCCCATCAATCCGCAATCCACCATCGAAATCGTTTTCGACAAACCGATGGTCACGGAAGATCGTCTCGGAAAAGAACAAGCCAACGACCTTCTGAACATCAAGCCGGTCTGGAACACCAAGATCCTTTGGCGCGCTCAAAATATCGCCCGTCTCGTTCCGCAGGAGGCCCCGACCGTCGGCGTGAGTTACAAAATCTCCACCGCCTCCGAACTCACTGCCCGGGACGGCAGCAAGGTCGAACAAACTACTTTTGATGATCTCGTAACCGAGGGATTGAGCGTCCAACGAACCCGCAAGCGGGGAACATTGCGCTCGGGAGGCTACGTCCTTTTCTTCAACGACGACATCGATCCTCTCACCGCAGCGCCCTTCTTCCACTTCGTCCGACCCGAAACCAAAGAACAAGGCGCCCTGATCGTCGCCGCCCGAACCCGACAGGCCCGGTGGGGTGATTTCGGAAGTAGCTATTATTACACCCAATCATGGCAGGAACGATTCCTGAAAAAAGACCGCCCCAAAGCTCAACCAAGCCACACCGTCATCCCTCACGCCATCGTCGTCGAGCCCATGACGCCTCTTCCCGTCGGCTCAAGCTGGTCCCTAAAACGCATCCAAGGCGTTCCCAACAAAACAAAGACCGCCAGCCTTAATGAGGAGAACGCTTACAATGTCGGTAACATCGTTCCCTTCGTCGCCACCTCCGTGAGCACCGTCTCCATTCCCGACGCCGACCGCCAGGTCCGCATCTACTTCAACCAAAAACTCCCCTCTCACCTCAATCCGGAACATTGCCTACAGTTTATCACCTTCGAACCCGCCGTCGCAAATCTCAAAGCCACGACGGATTACCGAAAACAAAAGCTCTACCTCCACGGAGACTTTAAAAAACAGGACGTCTACACCATCCACATCAATCAATCTCTCACCAGCTCCGAGGGGCTTCCTTTGCAAACCGCCGTTAAGAAAAACCTCAAATTCACCCGCGTCACACCAAGCCTCTCCCTCCCCAGCCACGACGAAGCGCAACTCGCGAGCGGAACCCGCACCTACGAGATGACTTCCACCAACAACAAGTCACTCCACCTCCGCATCAAAAAACTCACGCCCGAGGAACTCGTCCGCGTCTCCCAGGGATACCGCCGCTACACCGGAGATGGGCCGAACAACGACCGCATCAGAAACCGAAACGATCTCCCCTTCGAGCTCATCACCGGCACCACCGTCTTTGATGAAGTTATTCCCGTCAACGCACCCCTCGACACGACATACACGCACCAAATTAAGTGGGATCAGTTTCTCCCAGCCGACCAAAAGACCGGAGCCTTCTTCCTCTCTGTCACCGGAGATCCTGCCGACCACCCGGATCTCGCCAAGTCCTCTCAAAAAGTTGCTCAAGCGCTCGTCCAACTCACCGATATCGGTCTCGCCTGGAAGTTGACCGGCGACTCCGCCTTCCTCTACGCCTATTCCTGCCAGACCGGCAAAGCCCTTCCCGGCGTGCAACTTTCCCTCTTCGGTGAAGATGCCCGCCCTCTCCATCAAGGCGCCGTCGGTGTCAATGGCCTCGCCACGCTTCCCCGCAAGCCGGAACACCGCCACCTCCGTGCCACCAACGGAAATGACACCCTCATTCTTCCTTACGATGGCGATCTTCCCACCGTTTCGATGTGGCGCTTCCCCGTCAATTACGCTTGGCGCGACCTTCCCGAAAAGCAGCGCAAGACACTCCTCTTCACCGACCGCCAACTCTACCGTCCCGGCGAGACGATGCGACTCAAGGGCCTCGTCCGCATCCTCCAGAACGACAAGCTGACCCAACCCACCAAGCTCTCACCCACCCTCGTCCTCACCGACCCCGCCGGCCGCGAGGTGCACAATGCCAAGGTCAAACTCTCGCCCGTCGGTTCATTCGACTTCACCTACAAACTCCCCAACACGACGGTGGGGCGTTATTCCGCCACCTTAAGCTGGCCCGAAGAACTCGAAGCCGCCCGGGGAATGGAAAACTGGTGGGCCGGCAACCAGGCCAAACAATCCGCCCGCTTCGTCCACGCCTTCCAGGTTCAGGAATTCAAGCGCAATGCTTTTGAACTCACCGCCGGTCTTGAGGAAACCGAAATCCGTGAGATCGCCTTCGAGCTCGAGGCCAAATACTTCCAGGGCACCGCCGTCGCCGAGGGCAAAGTCGATTGGTATCTCTCGGCCAGCCCCACCGGCTTCTACCCCGCCAAGTATCGCGACTTCTACTTCGGCGACCACCGCCGCTACGATTCCTATTACTGGAGTCACTACTTCGGCTACAATGACGACAGCAGCTCTTCCCGATCCGGCAGCCACGATGAAGATGGTGAAGCCCGACTCGACGAAGGCGGGAAGCTCTCGCTCAACTTCAAACTCCCCGAAATCAAGTTCCCCAGCCCTCGCCGCGTCACCGTCACCACGGAAGTCACCGACGCGAACAGCCAAACCCTCACCTCGCGCGACAGCCTCACCTTCCACTCGTCCGATTTCTATCTTGGCATCGCCCGTCGAGATCAACTGTCCCGCGTAAACAAGGAGATTTCCTACAAGTTGGTCACGGTCACACCAGAAGGAGAACCCTTTACCGGCAATACTCCGGCCCAGGTCACCATCACCCGCGAGTTCAATAAGCAGACTAAATCGAAAGCCGCCAACGGACGCATCATCGTCAAAAACGAAACGGAAATCCTCCCAGTCTCCCAAACCGATTATCTCATCGTCGGAGGGGACCTCAACATCTCCTTCACCCCGACTGCCGCCGGCCGACACTTCATGTCCATCACCGCGCAGGACGCCTCCGGCCGGCCCGTGCAAACTGTCGTGTCCCTGCACATCTATGGAACAAATGAATATCCCTGGGCCTACGAATCCGGCATGCGCATTAAACTTGTTCCCGAGCAACAACGCTACCAGGCCGGCGACACTGCCCGCATTTTGGTCCTCTCTCCCATCGAAGGAGAAGCTCTCATCACCATCGAGCGCAAGGGCGTGATCCGACACTTCCAGACCGCCCTCAAAGCCGATAACCCGATCATTGAAATCCCCGTCACCGAGGAAGACGCACCCAACACTTTCGTCTCCGTCCTCATTATCAAAGGCGCGACGGATTCGAAAAGAAAGCATCCCGAACCACAGCTTCGTCTGGGATATTGCGAACTCACCATCGACCCCACCAAAGATCGTCTCAAGGTTGATCTCGCCACCGCCGAACCAGAGACACGTCCCGGCGAAACAATCCTGGTCTCCGGAAAAGTCACCGACCATCAGGGTCGCCCCGTCACCAATGCCGAGGTCACTTTCTACGCTGAGGACGAAGGAACCCTCGCCGTCATGGGATACGAAAACCCCAACCCCATTCCCTACTTCCACGCGCCGCGTCCTCTACGCACCGAGAACGGCACTTCGCTCGTCAACTTTATCCCTGAAGCTCTCGGCGAACGCTTCCACACCAACAAAGGATTCATCGTCGGGGGTGGCGACAGTGTCGCAGGCATGAGGGCTCCTATGTTCGATGATCTTCGTCGCAACTTTGATCCCTGCGCCGCCTGGTTCCCCACCATCACCACGGCACCGGACGGAAGCTTCGAAGCAAAATTCCCCGCGCCCGACACCCTGACACGCTATCGCCTCATCGCCGTCGCTCACTCGGACAGTTCGCGCTTCGGCGTCGGCACCGGAGAAGCCGTCGTCAACAAGCCCCTCATGCTTGAGCCTTCCCCCCCTCTCTTTGCTCACCAGGGCGACCGGATCAAGCCGAGGGCACTCCTCCAAAACACCACCGACATGGCGGGCACCTGGCAGGTCACCCTGCACCTCGATTCCCTCACCGGAAGCGGAGCGGTCAATTCCGAGAACCAGCAAGAGAAACTTATCGCCGCCGTCCATCTCCCAGCCAACGGTCAGGGCTCGGTGGAATTCGATGTTCATTTCCACAACACCGGAACCGCTAAATGGACTTGGCACGCCGAACCGATCTCGCTTGATCAATCGGAATTAAACGCCGGACTCAAACACGAATTCTCCGACTCCGTCGAATCCGCCTTCGAAGTGCGCTACCCCATGCCACTTCTTCGCGAAATGCAATTCGTTACCTTCAACGACCCCAACGAGCGGAACAACCTTCTCAAGGACTTTTCCAGAAACCTACTCGAAGGCAAGGGACACCTCGACCTCGAGTTCTCGCGCTCCCGCCTCCTCGAAGCAGGTGGTGCCATCGACTACCTCCTTCGCTATCCTTACGGGTGTCTCGAGCAGACCACCTCATCAACCATCCCTTGGGTCGCTGCCAAAAAACTTCGCCCCATCGCGCCTAAATTCCAGGCTCGTTCGATGGCTTCGATTGAAAAAAATATTCAGGCCGGAGCCGACCGCTTGCTCTCGATGCAAACCGCCGACGGTGGACTTTCCTACTGGCCCGAATCCCTCCAGCCCAGCCCATGGGCCAGCTCCTACGGAGGACTTGGAATCCTCCTCTGCCAGGAAGCCGGAGCACAGGTTCCCTCTTCCAGCCTCGATCGCCTCGCAGTCTATCTCTCCAACCAGCTACGGAATCTCTCCAAGGCCAAGACATCCTACGACCTCGACGTGCACGCCCGCGCGCTCTACGTTCTGGCACGCCTTGGCAAAGCCGAACCCGCCTATCAAGCCAAGCTTCTCGAACAAATCGACAAGCTCTCCGGGACTGCCCGCGCCTTCCTCGCCCTCGCAGTTCACGAGTCAGGGCAGCAAGGCGCTCTCGCCATCCTGAACGCTCCTCAACCAGAACCCGAAAAGACTGGTTACTGGATGCGCTACGGCACGAGTGATGCCGCCCGCCTCCTCGCCTGGTCCCATATTTCGCCCAAGGCCGATGAATGCGAGATCACACTCTCCATGCTCCTCCGCACCCGTTCTTCCCGCGGACATTGGCGCACTACTTGGTGCAATGCCTGGACGCTCCTCGCCATGGGCGCCTACGCCGAGGCAAACGAAATGAACCCCACCGACATCGTCCTCACTATGGAGACCGCGGACGGCGAACAACAAGTCACCATTCCCCGTAATCAAGCCTCGCACTCCGTTCGCTTCGACCTCCACAATGGCCTCAAGCTCTTCGCTTCTTCCAGCTCGCGACTCTATCTCCACAGCTCGCTGGCCGCCAAACCCAAGATCACACCAGTTCAACCGATCTCGAAAAATGGCGTCTCGCTTACCCGGGTTTACGAACGCGTTCTTCCCAGTGGCACCACCGAGCCGCTGGGACAACCCAAGGTCGGCGACCTAGTGAAAGTCACCCTCACCGCCGCTCTTCCCGATCGCTCGCTTCGCTACCTCGCCATTGACGATCCACTCCCTTCATCCTTCCAGGCCATCAACACGCTCTTCGACAGCCAAACCTCGGGCCGCACAAAGGAACAGAGCAACTGGCGTATTTCAAATACCGAAGTCCGCAGCGATCGCGTTCTTTTCTTCGTCGATTACATCCAGGCCTCGCAGAATTTCGAAATGAGCTACCACGCCCGCGTCACTCACGAAGGAGAGGTCTACGCCCCACCCACCAAGGTCGAGGAAATGTATGATCCTGAAAACTACGCCCTCAGCGCCTCGAAAATATTGACCGTGCGATGATCGCCCCTCCCTCCATTTCCCGGCTGGCACCCTGGTCGCTCTTGCTCCCACTGGTGCCCCTGCTCGCGCCTCTCCCCGAGGCCCTGCAGGAGCCCCCGGCACCGCATGCGGTGTTGCGGGACCGGAATGGACAGGAGCTCACGCACTTCCCCCGCGACGACTATTTTCGCCATCATCCGGCTACTCTCGGTGAGATCCCGGAGCACCTCGTCAAAGCCACTCTCGCCGCCGAAGACAAACGCTTCTTCGAACACCCCGGCATTGACTACGCCGCCACGCTCCGTGCCTTCCGTGATAATTCACAACATCAACGAATCACCTCGGGAGCTTCGACCATCACGCAGCAGTTGATCAAAATCTCCACCCCGGCAGCTAAGCGAAACTGGCAAAAGAAAGTTAGCGAAGTCCTCGCCGCCCGCCGTCTGGAATCACAATGGAGCAAAAAGGAAATCCTCACCGCCTACCTCAACCGACTCGACTACGGTTCCCACCAACAAGGGTGCTCCGCTGCCGCACGTCACTTCTTTGGAAAGCCCCTCGCCGATCTCTCGCTCGCCGAATCAGCCCTCCTCGCCGGGCTTCCCCAGGCTCCTTCCCGTCTCAACCCCCACCGCAATCCCCAGGACGCATTGATCCGCCGTAACTGGATTCTCGACCGCCTGCAGTCCGAGTTTCACTACGACGATAACGTCATCTCTCGCGCCAAGACAGAACCCATTCTGCTCGCCGACAGGAGCATTTCCAATCCCATCCCTCACCTCGCTCGGGACTACGACGAGGCGACCCGCCTCAGCATCGACGCCGACCTGCAACGCGAAACCCACACTATCCTCACCGACGAACTCGCCCGACTTCGTGAGAAAAATGTCCAGCACGGCGCACTCGTCGTCCTCCACAATCCTACTGGTGAAATCCTTGCCTTCCACGGTTCGTCCGATTTCGCCAGCCCCAATGGCGGACAGATCAACGGCGCCCTCGCTCCCCGCTCCGCAGGGTCCACGCTCAAACCCTTTACCTACCTTCTGGCCTTTCAGAACCAATCGCTCTTCCCCGGATCGATCATCGCCGACATCCCCACCGACTACCAAACCGAGGAAGGACTCGACGCGCCCAAAAACTTCGACCGCCGCCATTACGGCCCCGTTTCCATCCGCCACGCCCTTGCAAATTCACTCAACGTCTCGGCCATGCGCATGCTCAATCAAGTCGGCGGCCCGGAGCCTCTGCATCGTCTCCTCACCGAGCTCGACCTGACCACCCTCCACCGTCAACCCACCGAATACGGACTCGGCCTCACCATCGGAAATGCCGAAGTCAATCTTCTCGAACTCACCAATGCCTACGCCACCCTCGCCCGTCTCGGCGAACACCTCACCACGACTTTTCTCCCCGATCAAGAACCCACGAGTTCCTATCCCTTCACCAGCGACGCCTCCTATCTCGTCACCGACATTCTCGCCGACAATTCCGCCCGCTCCGCCGCCTTCGGCATTCATTCCAATCTCCGCCTCCCCTTCCCCTGCGCCGTCAAAACCGGCACTTCCTCCGACTTCCGTGACAACTGGTGTCTTGGCTTCACCGGCGAATTCACCGTCGGCGTCTGGGTCGGAAATTTCGACAATTCACCCATGGCCGGCATCTCAGGGGTCAGCGGTGCCAGCCCCATCTTCCACCGCACCATGCTCGCCCTCCACGAAGGGCAACGCCCGACCTTTCCAAAGCAACCCGCCACCCTCGCGCGCATCTCCATCGACGAGCGAACCGGCCACCGCTTCCTTATTTCACCGGCACAAAACACACCCTTCCAACGACGCGAACTCTGCTTCAAGAATCACCTTCCCCTCCCCATCTCTCCCATCAACTTCACCAAGGAAAACAAAGCCCTCCTCTCCCTGGAATACGCCGAGTGGTTTAAGTCGGAAGACAACACCAAACGCCACGCCTTTGCCCTCGCCGACTCCAAACCACCCTTGCAGGAATCCCTGCAAATCCTGACCCCTCTTCCCAACGCAACCTACTACCTCGACCCCGAACTCCCCGGTAATTCCCCCGAGCTCAATCTCAAAGCAAACCTCACCGACGGCCACTGGCTCAGCGACACCCTCAGCATCCAAAACGGAGTCGCCCAACTCACCCCCGGTGAGCACACCATCACCCTGGTCAACCCCGACACCCGCCAGGAAGTCACCTGCCAGTTTCAAGTGGAATCACTCTGATACTCGAAATTTCTCACAGGCAAAAGTTGTCAAGATCAAGAGTAACAGGAAGCTTTAAAATTGTTAAGAGAGATTATTGAAGATAAAATGACTCTCAAACAGATTGCCGAAGCGCAACCGATGATTAGCCATCAGGAGAAGTAAAATCTCCCTCTATTCTCACCCTCGGCGATCAAACAAAAAACCGGGGAGAAATTCGTGACGGACGTCAAATTATAATTTCAGGCGATTGGGTGGAAGTTCCGAAGCACTCGACATTATCGGCCCGGACGTTTACTCAGGCCCCGTTCATGACACTTCTCTCCGCAAACGAAATCCGCCTCGCCTACGGGCATCAGACTCTTCTCGATGGCGTCACTCTTGCCGTCGCGGCTGGAGAGAAAGTCGGACTCGTCGGACGCAACGGCTGCGGAAAGACCTCTCTCCTCAAAATACTCGCCGACGAAAACCAAGCTGACTCAGGCGACATCTCGAAACGTCGAGGCATCCGCATCGGTTATCTTCCCCAGGAATTCGAACTCGATCTTGAGAAATCCGTTCACGAAAACATCTCCGCCGGTGCTTCAGACGTTGTCGATGCCATCACACGCTATGAGAACGGCGATGGCACCGAGACCGAACTCGCCGACTTCCTTACCTTCATCGATCACACCGACGGTTGGAATCTCGACGCACGTATCCAGTCTCTCTCCAACGCACTGGGCACTCCCCCTCTTGAAGCCGGAACCGGCCCGCTCTCCGGTGGCGAAAAACGCCGTGTTGCTCTTTGCCGCGCTCTTGCCTCCCAACCTGATCTCCTTCTCCTCGACGAGCCGACCAACCACCTCGACGCCGATTCCATCCGCTGGCTGGAAAGCTTCCTCGAAAACTACGGCGGCGCGGTCATCTTCGTCACGCACGACCGCTACTTCCTCAACGTCATCGCCACCCGCATCATCGAAATCGACAACGGCAAGGCCTATTCCCACCCCGGAAACTACACGGCCTTTCTTGAGTCCAAAGCGATCCGCCAAAACATCGCGGAGAATTCCGAGAAAAAGCGCCAAAAGTTTCTCAAAGAAGAACTCGAGTGGGTCCGCGCCGGAGTCAAAGCCCGCACCACTAAATCCCGCTCCCGCCTCGACGCTTTCTACAAAGTCAAAGACCAGGAAGCGCCTCCCGAAGAGATGCAAATGGATCTCCTAATGCCGCCTCCACCGCGTCTCGGCGACACCATCGTCGATCTCGAAAAAGTCGGCATCAACTTCGGATCCGAAACCTCACCTCGTTGGCTCTTTCGCAGCCTTGACCTCAAACTAGAAGCAGGACAATGCACTGGTATTGTCGGACGTAATGGGGTCGGTAAAACGACTCTCCTCAAGATCTGCCTCGACCAACTACAGCCAACACAAGGCACGGCCAAGTTGGGGAAGCAGGTAAAGATCAACTACATCGACCAAACCCGGATGCAACTCGACGGAACCGGCTCTCTCCTCGATGAAATCTCCGACGGCAACGAAAAGATCTTCTTCGGAGAAGAAACCATCGGTGCCCGAGCCTATCTCAAGCGCTTCCTCTTCTCCGACGACCGCATTAACGAACGCGTCGACCTCCTCTCCGGGGGCGAACGCGCCCGCCTCATGCTCGCCAAAGTCCTCAAGACCGGCGGCAACCTCATCGTCCTCGACGAACCAACCAACGACCTCGATCTCCCCTCCCTCCGCATGCTCGAGGAAGCCCTTGCCGCCTTTGGAGGCACCATCATCGTGGTCTCCCACGACCGCTATTTCCTCGATCGAATCTGCGACCAAATTATCGCCTTCGAAGACGAGGGCGTCCGCGTGACCCCCGGCAACTATTCCTACTATCTCGAAAAACGACAGGCCCGAGAGAATGCCGAACGCGCCCAAGCCAACGCACTCGCGAAAAAGAAGAAGCCCATCGTCAAAAAAGACAAGCCCCGGAAGCTCACCATGGCCGAAGGCATGGAACTCGAGAGTATGGAGGAACGCATCGTGGAGGCCGAAGAAAAAGTCAGCAAACTCGAAGCCCAGTGCAACGACCCTGCCGTCCAATCCAACTTCGAAGAGATCCCCAAAGTAACCGCCGCTCTCGAGGCCGCGAAAGCTGAAACAGAAACACTCTACTCCCGCTGGGAAGCACTCAGCGCGCTCAAAACGAACTAGGCCTATCTTCGTCCAGACCAGTCATTCATAAGCCAAGACCATGAGAGTTCTCTTCTCCATTCTGCTGCTCGCTCTCTCGTTATCCCTTCCCGGGCAGGCGGAAGAATCCAAACTCCGCTATCGCATCGAAGCGAAAACCTTCGAATACGGCGAAGCGGACATTCGCAAGGTGCTCGAATACACCGCGCGCCCTTTGTGGAAAAATTTCCCCGGCTACAAAGTTGAACCCATGGTCATTACGAAGAGCAATTCCGGCCCCATCGTCATTTTCCAACGCAATGCCCGCCAGGAAATCGTAGTCAAGCTGGACACCCACAAAACCTATTGGAGTCAATACGCCTATCAATGGGCCCACGAACTTTGCCATGTGCTGTGCGGCTTCCGCGAAGACGGTCGGGAGAACAAGTGGTTTGAGGAAACCCTCTGCGAACTCTCCTCACTCTTCTGTATGCGGGCGATGGTTTTGGACTGGGAAAAAAAGCCCCCCTACCCGAATTGGAAAAACTACTCGGAGAGCCTCCAATCCTACGCCGACAACGTCATCTCCAACTACGAGAGGGTGGATATGCTGGGGCTCGCCGCTTACTACAAAAAGCACGAGCCCGAGCTCAGAAAATCCGCTACTCTGCGCAATCTCAACGGAACGATGGCGGCCGCGCTTTTACCCGTCTTCGAAAAAAATCCCCAACACTGGGAGGCGATCCGATACCTCAACGTGACCCCGGCCAGATCTGGACTCACCTTTAAGCAATACCTCGCCAAGTGGAAAAAGGACGCCCCTAAAAAACACCACGGCCTGATCGATGGCATCGCCCGCGTGTTTGCGGTGGAATGATCTACCGCCCCAACCACTCAAGATAAGCTTCGCTCCCCGAGTCTGGCGAACTCACAAGAAACCCGGGCTCCTCGCGGGGGGGTGGAGATTACGGAAAACCGCCTCGAGATCCGTCATCTTGGCTTTATTTGTCCTCAAAATCGCGGGGGTAGATTGATGCGCAAGGCAAGAGAGTGTTTACGCAGGCTACCAGTTGCTTTTCGACCGGGTGTGTGCCAATCTGTCGCGCCAATCACATATCGCTTTGAAATCCGCCGTCCTAGACAAGCTTCTCGACCGCCTCGACCAAATCGAGCCCGGTGAGTTACAGGGCTTGCTCTCGAAGCTCGTTCGCGAGAAGGGATTGCTCCAAAAGGTCTTCGAGGCACTTCGTGAAGGCGTTCTCCTTCTGGATTCCGAAGGCCAAATTAACTTCATCAATGCCGCCGGTTGCCGCTTTTTCGGAACCTCCCCCGATCAGGCCCAGGGGGAATCCATTGAGCAGACGATCCGCGGTCTGGAATGGAGCCAACTGGTCAGCTCGCCCCGCAGCACCGTGAGCCGCGACCTTGAGGTCTTTTATCCTGAGAACCGCTACCTCAATTTCTACCTCTCTCCCGTCGCCGAAGAAGACGATGCCGACCTGGGCTACGTCATGCTCGTTCGTGACGTCACGCGCTCGAAAGCGGAGGCCGAAGAGGAATTGGAATCCGAAAAGATCAACGCCCTCACTCTTCTGGCTGCCGGAGTTGCCCATGAGATCGGAAACCCGCTCAATTCTCTTTCGCTTCACCTTCAATTACTAGAGCGCAGGGTCCGAGATCTCCCCGAAGGCGATCAACAATCTCTCAGTGATCACCTTGGCACGGCGCGCAACGAGATCGAACGGCTCGATACCATCCTGAAGCAATTTCTTCAGGCGATGCGCCCCACCACGCCCGTACGCGAGGCCGCCGATCTTCACGAACTCCTCGAAAAAACGGTCCTCACCCTCAAGCCGGAGCTCGAAACGCGCGAGATCGCGGTGCAATTGAATCTCGCCGGTGAACTCCCCAGCCTGAGCCTCGACGCCGCACAAATCCAGCAGGCTCTCTACAACCTGATCCGCAATGCTTATCAGGCCATCAGCCCGCCGAACGGAGAGATTGTTATTCAAAGCGTCGTCACCGAATACGAGGTTACGCTTTCCATTTCCGACAACGGCAGCGGCATTTCTCCGGAAATGATGGGTGCGATGTTCGAGCCCTTCCAAACGACAAAAAACTCCGGTACCGGACTGGGCATGCTCATCGTGCGCCGCATTCTCCGTGAACACGGCGGCGAGTTGGAGGTCGAAAGCGAGGAAAACGTCGGCACCAAAGTCTCTCTCTTTTTCCCGCGAACCGATAAACGTGTTCGCCTTCTCAGCAACCAAGCCCCCATCGAAGTCTAAATGAAAACCCTCCTCATCGTTGACGACGAGAAAGCGACCCGCGACGCCTTGCGGATGGCCCTGGAAGAGTCCTTTGACTGCTACCTCGCCGCCGATCTCAAGCAAGCGACTCTGATTCTCAAAAACGAAGACGTCGACCTTCTCCTCACCGACCTCCGGCTTGGTGGCGATTCCGGAATGGAGGTTCTCGATGTCGCAAATTCCCGTCCCAATCCGCCGGTCTCTCTCATGATGACGGCTTACGGTTCGGTCGACACCGCGGTGGAAGCAATGCGACGCGGGGCTTGGCATTTCGTCACCAAACCACTCAATCTCGATGAGGTCGAACTCCTTCTCAAGCGCGCCGTTCGCAGTCGCTCGCTGGAAAAGGAAAACAAGATTCTCGTCAGAGAAAACGAATCCCTTCGCGAAAGCGGAGCCAAGACCAGCAAAGGGCTCGGCCGTCTCATCGGCAGTTCCGCACCCATGGCCAAGGTCACGGGCATCATCGAACAAATCGCGCAAACCCGCGCCACGGTCCTCATCGAAGGCGAGTCCGGCACCGGAAAGGAAGTCGTGGCACACGTCCTACACGATCTCTCCGGCCGTCCTGGCGAAAAATTTGTCGCGGTCAACTGCGCGGCCCTCTCGCCCCAGCTCCTCGAAAGCGAGCTCTTCGGCCACGAAAAAGGCGCCTTCACCGGCGCCACGCAGCGGCGCGTCGGGCGATTCGAGCAAGCACACGGCGGAACGCTCTTCCTCGACGAAATCGGCGAAATTGACTCCGCTACCCAGGTGAAACTCCTCCGAGCCCTCTCCGAGCGCACCATTGAGCGTGTCGGATCCAATACTCCGGTTCCCATCGATGTTCGCGTCATCACCGCCACCAACAAACACCTCACCGATTTAGTGGCCGAAGGAGAATTCAGGGAAGACCTTTTTTTCCGTCTCAACGTTCTTGCGATCGACATGCCGCCCTTGCGGGAGCGCCGGGAGGACATTGTCCTCCTCGCGAATGCCTTCCTACAGGAGTTTGCCGAGGAAAATGGACGCCCGGAAAAACCCCTCACCGAAGCAGCAATGACCCGCCTCGTTGCCTACAATTGGCCCGGAAATGTCCGCGAATTGCGCACCGCCATCGAGCATGCCGTGGTGATGTCGAACCAATCATCCCTCGATATCCAGCATTTGCCCGAATTCCTCTTCAGTGGAGAGGCTCTCACAGAATCAAACTCTAAGAAAAACGCCCTTGCTCCCACGGAGGAATTCAACTTGCATGCTCTAGAGCAACGCGCAATCCATGGCGCTCTGACGGCAACCGGTGGAAATCGCACCAAAGCCGCTGAGTTATTGGGGATTAGCCGCCGCACTCTTCAGCGAAAACTTCGCGATACATCCTCTCCCGACAACACCGCAACATGAGCAGCTTAAACAAACCCGGAGCCATGGACGCCCCCGTCCTGATCCGTCGCCTCCTTTTCTTCGTCCTCCTCTTCGGACTCGTCTTTTTCTACCTCGTCCTCTCCTTCCAAGGGCTCACTTCGTCCAAGGGAATTGATCAGGCGCAAATTGGACGCGAAATTGCCCGCGGAAACGATGCCACGACCAAGATGATTCGCCCCCTCGCAATCTGGCAGGCCGAGGAAAATACCGGGAATGGCGAAATCAGTCTCGACCAAATTTACGACACCTATCACTCGCCCCTGAACCCCTATCTCCTCGGAGCTGTGATCAAAGCCGTCGGCGGAGATGATTTCGATAAATTTCAGATGGTCGAAGACAAGCGCACCATCTACCGACTCGATCGGGTCATCGCCGCAGTTTCCGTCATCTGTTTCCTGGTCGCCATTGGCATCAACTACCTGCTGATCTCGCGGATCTTCGACGTGCGCATCGCCGGAGTCACCGCCCTTCTGATGGCACTCTGCGACCTCAACTGGAAGTTCACCCATACCGGGCTCCCCCAGATGTTGATGCTGCTCCTTTTCTCCTGCGCCCTTTTCTTCATCTATCGCGCCGTGGAAGCCTCCATCGACAACCGCGCAACAATTGGCTCGATCCTGCTTGCAGCCGTCTTCCTGGCACTCCTCGCTCTCGCCCATTGGCTGACGCTTTGGATTACGATTGGTTTCGTCCTCTACGCCGCTTTCTTCCTCCGCCCCAAAGGAGCCGCAGCCCTTTCAATCATCGGTGTTATTCTAGTCTTCAGCCTCTACTTTATAGGCAAGAACCTTGAGTGGACCGGATCACCTGCCGGAACGGCCGGAATGTCGCTCTATGGCGGTCTTCTGGAAACGGAAGATAACATCATGCGGACTAACGATCCCAGCGAGGAAACCTACGCGGTTCTCTACAATTTAAACTCCCTCATCCTGAATACCACGACGAGCCTGCTGAGACAGACCGATCAACTCTATTCCAACCTCGGAGCGATTCTCGCCGCGCCACTCTTCTTCTTCGCCCTCCTCCATCCATTCAAACGAGAATCCATTGCCCAATTTCGCTGGATCATTCTCTTGATGTGGTTTGTCGGCAGTATCGGAATGGCCTTATTTGGGCTCTCGGCCAAATCTACCGACGCCAATCAACTGCACATCCTTTTTTCTCCCATCATGACGGCCTACGGGCTGGCTTTCTTCTCCATTCTCTGGAGTCGACTTGAATTCACCGGGAGCGGAGGCATCCTTCGCAATGCACATTTTGTTATCGTTATCCTTGTCAGTGCAGGCCCACTGATTCTCTCAATTCCCCAGGCCATGCGGAGCGGTCTGGCCTCCGACAAACAAACGCGCCCCGTCTGGCCACCCTACTGGCCATCCATCCTGAGCCGGACTTTGCATGAAGCAACTGGCGAAAAAGACATCATCTTCTCAGATCAACCTTGGGCCGTCGCCTGGTATGCAGATCGCCGCTCGATCTGGCTTCCCAAAAAGGTTTCCGAATTTGAAAAGCTCGAAAAACTCGTCGAGGACCAACAACTCACCAGCGCCGGCATCCTGATGAGCCCCTCGTCTTTCAAAGACAATCCACTCTACAAGGTCGGACACTTTGGAGGCAACGAAGAGTTCGCCGCCCTCATGCTGGACGGGCCATCAGTCGGGGCGACCGCCGGAGGTACTCGCGGACTGCGGAGCCAAGCCCCTCTGTTATCCAGCGTTCTCGCCCGCTACCCTGAATCCAGGCATCTTTTCCCCTTCCGCTTGGTATATTACTCCAAAAAGCCCATCATCGACCAATAACGATAGAGCCCATGGCGGTCAAAAAAGCAAAGAAATCAAAAGCTCCCGCTCCATCTTTTGAAGATGCGGTAGAGGAACTGGAGAATATCACCAAGAGACTCGAGAAAGATCCCGAGAGCCTCGGCAATCTCCTCGATGACTTCGAAAGGGGGCAGGAACTACTGAACTTTTGCCAAAAGACCCTTAAATCAGCCCGAAAACGGCTCGACCTTGTCGAAGCTTCCCTTCATGCAGAGGGCGACGACGAGGATCCAAACCCTGAATCCTCAAGCGACGACGCCGACCCAGACGATCAAGATGTCCGACTCTTCTAAAGCACCTCTTCTCAGCCAAATCAATGGCCCCGATGACCTCAAAAAAATTGCTCCGGAAAAGCTTCCCGAGCTCGCGCAGGAAATCCGGGACACCCTGATCGATTCTCTCTCCAATACCGGTGGTCACCTGGGACCAAACCTGGGAGTGGTCGAACTCACGATCGCGCTGCACGCCGTCTTTGAATCACCCGAGGACAAATTCCTTTTTGACGTCTCCCACCAGGGCTACGTCCACAAAATGCTCACCGGCCGCGCTGCCGAAATTGGCACCATTCGCCAATACGAGGGCCTCAATGGCTTTCTCCTCCGCACCGAATCCGAACACGATTGCTACGGAGCGGGACACGCCGGCACCGCCCTCTCCGCAGCTCTCGGCATGGCCTCGGCCCGCGACCTGAAAGGTGAAGACAGCAATGTCGTCGCTGTCGCCGGTGACGCCGCCTTCACTTGCGGCGCCACCTTGGAAGCCCTCAACAACATCGCCGAGACCACCAACCGCTGCATTGTCATCCTCAATGACAACGAATGGTCCATTGATAAAAACGTCGGCGCTCTCGCAAAATACTTCAACGCCCTGCAGACTCACAGCACCTTCAGCGGCATCCGCGAAAAAACCGCTGACTTTGTCGAAAAGATCGCTGGTTCCGGCGTGCGCAAACTCGCTCATAAGATCGAGCGCAACGCCAAAAACATGCTCGTCCCAAATGTTCTCTTCGAGAAATTCGGCATGCGCTATTTTGGCCCCATCGACGGACACGACATTCCTCTTCTTATTAAGACCCTCGAATACCTCAAGGATCAAAACGAGCCGGTAATACTCCACATCATTACCGAGAAAGGACGTGGCTACCAGCCAGCCCTCGACAAACCCGGCAAGTTTCACGGCCTCGGACCTTACAATGTCGAAGACGGCTCCACCGCCGCCGGAGCACCGACTTTTTCGGAACTCTTCGGACGCGCCGTCACTGACTTTGCCAAAGAGGACAAAACGATCACCGCCATCACCGCCGCCATGCCCGGCGGAACCAAGCTCGAGACCTTCAAAGCAGAAATTCCCGAACGCTACTTCGATGTCGGCATCGCCGAGGAACATGCCGCGCTCTTCGCCTGTGGCCACGCCACCCAGGGCCTCCGTCCTTTTCTCGCGATCTACTCGACCTTTATGCAGCGAGCCTATGACATGATCCTTCACGACATGGCTTTGCAAAACCTTCCTGTGCGACTTTGCATGGACCGCGGCGGCCTCTCGGGTGACGACGGTCCAACTCACCACGGACTCTTCGACATCGGCTATCTTCGGCACGTTCCCGGCCTCGTGCACATGCAGGCCAAGGATGAAGATGAATTCATCGACATGCTCTGGACCATGGCCAACTACGAAGACGGTCCCATCGCCATCCGCTACCCTCGTGGCAACGGACCCGGTGCAACCATCAAAGAGAAGCCAGAACTCCTTACTATCGGTGAAGCCGAAGTCATCCAGACCGGAACCGACGTCTGTCTCATCCCGCTGGGAACCATGATGGAGCTTGCCCTGGAGGCCAAAGAAACCCTCGAAGCCAAAGGCTATAGCGTTACCTTAATCAATCCGCGTTGGATCAAACCCCTCGACGCCCGCACCATTTCGGAGCACGCCAAGAATGCCAAAGTCGTTTGTACTTTCGAAGATCACGTCCTCTACAACGGCTTCGGACTTTCCATCATCGAACTTCTCCACGACGATGTCATCGGCACTCCTGTCGAACGCATCGGTTGGCCTGATGAATTCGTCGAACACGGACGCCCCGAGATCCTCCGGAAGAAACACGGCCTCACCGCTGCCAATGCTGTGGAGAAAATTCTCCCGCACCTCCCGGCGGAGTAGGCGTTTGGTCAGGTCTTATTCCGATCCCTGCCACCGAGACACAGGATCGCTTTAGTCATGAAATGCGTTTCTTGCTTTTCATCCCTGTTATCGCGAATGCCTTTGCCCTTGGGAACCCTGCTTAACATCAGTTCTTTGATGTCCACGTTGTGGGGGGAATACAATCCCGACAGGCTGATCGCGGCTGATGAGCCCCCTCTTGGTAAGCCCCCGTGAAGCCACCCAAACCACACCTCTAATTCGTGACCCCATCCTTTCCGGATGACAAAACAGCCTTTTCCATCTCGGATGGAATTATTCTCGCCCTCTGAAAATCCGAAGCGCCCAAGGCGTCGCAACATTACAAAAATGTCCTAATAGACTCATTTTTAAATATTCCAGTTAGCCCGAAATCTTAACCATTCTGTGGATTAGCCTTCACAACAAGAACGAGAGGAGCACTGACATAGGGCTGAATATCCGCGTTTATTCCATCCCCAAAAAAGGCGTGCGCTAATTCCCATGAGCTAGAATGTCGGCAATTGTGTCGATCGCAAAACCCGTCTCTTCTTTCGAAATCAAATAGGGTGGAGTGAAGGCAAGGACGCTCCCCTCTTTCCCATCCGCCAACATAATCAGTCCAGCTTTCAGCAACTCGCCCAGCAAGGCTCCTGCATTACGATCCAACTCGACACCCCACATCATTCCCCTACCCCTGACATCAATGATTCCCGGAGCCTCCATATTTCTCAGAGCTCTCTCCAAATAACACCCCGCGCTCTTAACCATATCCCCGATCTCGGCCCTTTTCAGAATTTCGAGCGAAGCCAGTGCCATCGCACAACCAACCGGATTCCCCAAAAAAGTGCTCGTGTGTAAAGCCTCTCCCGTCGACTCCGGCCAGGCATCCATCACCGACTCTTTCCCAACGCAGGCCGATATCGGAAACCCTCCGCTAAGTGCCTTCCCAAGGCAGATTAGATCAGGAACCACTCCATCCCACTCACAGGCAAACATTTTTCCGGTCCGAAAAAAACCGGTATAGATCTCATCGAAGATTAATACTGCTCCGTGTTCATCACACCACTTTCGCAAGCGCGGAAGAAACTCCGGCGGAGGCACGATCTTCCCGGCACGCCCCTGAATGGGCTCTACCAGAACCGCTCCGATTTCGTCCGGGCTAATCTGCTCGATCTCATCTCCTCCAAATGGAAGGCGCACCGTGACATTCGCCAACTGATCTCCAAAGGGACCGTGAAACTTCTCAAGGTCCGTGCCCAAAAGGCTCCCATATCCCAATCCATGGTAGGCGTTGGAAAAAGCGATCACCTTTCGTTTTCCACTCGCAAGCCGCGCGGTCTTAAGCGCCGATTCAACGGCTTCAAATCCTGAGCTCGACAGCACCGCCTTTGCCCCCCCCACTCCCCAACGTTCAAAAGTCACCGCAGATAGCTGCTCACAAAGATCTCCCTTCAAGGCCGTCGGATGCACATCGCCCATCCCATGCAAGAGCTGCTGGGATTGTTTCTGCATCGCCGCCACAACCTCGGAATTTCCATGTCCCAGTCCTGCCACGCCAAAGGCACTGGTCAGATCTAAAAACCGATTACCATCGGCATCCCAAACATTTGTTCCCTCAGCCCGTTCCCAAAAAACCGGCCAGTCTCCATCCATATAGGTGACGTTCCGACTTTCATACCGCCGCAACTTCTCTGCCAGCGACAACGAGCGCGGTCCGGGAATCCTTGTGTAGAGATCAGGCAGCATGGCTACTGAAGGAGCATAGCCGCAATCGCAGCCAATGCCGAAAGACAAATTAAAAGAAGTGCCCCCACGCCCATGGCAAAATCGCGTTTGAGAATTATCGGCCGGCCGGCCGAAGAAGACTTTGGAAAAACCACGAGAGCATAAACCGCTCCAGCAACCAACCCGCCAAAGTGCGCGGCATTGTCAATGAATTGAAATCCCAGGGCCCCAATAACCACCAAGGAAACCAAGATCCCCAACAAGCGCTGCCTCGCAGACTTCGGGACCAACGGTTTGTGCAGCGTTTCGAAAACGAGCAAGAATCCCAGCAGTCCGCAAACCGCTCCAGACACCCCAACACTACTTCCCTCCGAAACCCATGCCGTGGTGGCCCAACCGGCCCCCATTACCGAAACAAAAAAGACCATCGCCAAATGCGGCCACCGTCCCAAAGTTTCCAATCGTTTCCCCAAATACCACAGCGCACTGACATTCATCAAAAAGTGCAAGGGGTTCCCGTGCATGAAAGCCGCCGTATGAACCCGCCACCACTCGCCAGCGGCATATCGGGCCTTCACCAAACCCGCCTCGGCAAATCCTCCTCCGGTAAGATATTGCACCAGGCCCACTGCCGTGATCAACCCGATCAGCAGCATCGTGATCCAAGACTTCTGGAATTGCAGCCAGAGCTCAAATCGCGCCTCGGGAATCTCAGCCGCAACGCTTTCCTTGTTCGTCGCCCGAAGTCCCTTGATCTCTTGCAAACCCGACCAATATGGACGAATCGCGAAGAAAAAAAACAGCATCACTGCAATCCCAACGGTCTGGGTGCTTCCAACCGCCGCCCACCGTCCCCGCGCATAGGCCGCGTAAATCACATAGATCAAAATCGCGCCAAATAAGAAAAGTCCGCGCTTTCCATCCTGAAGATCATACTCCGAAAACAAACGGCGACGCTTTTTCAAGGTCGAAACCAAGGAGGGGTATTCTTCCGGCGCGATTAAGCGACCATGTTCCGGCACCCAGATCCAAGCCAGCTTTCCTTTGCCGGAAGAAAGATACCTCTTCAGCCCGTCCAACTCATCAAAGCTGACTAACTTTCCTTTTTCGTCGCGACAGCCGTAAGGTGAAACATCCGGCTTCAGCGGAAAAGCCTCCTCGCGAGCCCAAACCGGCAACGCGAGATCACTCATGAACAAAAGAGAGTTAAATTACTCTCCGGCCGGAGCAGGAGTCTCTTCAGTTGGAGCATCCTCAGTTGGAGCGTCCTCAGTTGGAGCATCCTCAGTTGGAGCGTCCTCAGTTGGAGCGTCCTCAGTTGGAGCGTCTTCTTTAGGATCATCCTTTTTCGCGCTCTCGAGTTCTTTCTTAAATTCCTCGGCGGGATTTACGGGATTCACTTCCACGGGTGCAGCGGGCACAACTACTTGCTCCGCGGGTTCCGAAGACGCACCGTCTTCATCAGCGCGCTTTCCTTCGATGGCATTACGCTTTCCGAAGAGGATCGCGAGCACGAGCGAGAATACGAAGAAGAGTGTTCCGAGGTAAACGGTTCCTTTTTGAAGAACGTCCGTGGTGCGGGCACCCCAGGCGGCATCAGTCATACCGGAGCCAAATGCCGCGCCGAGGCCTTCCTGCTTGGGACGTTGCATCAGAATGACGAGAATGAGCAAAAGGGAAACCACTACGTGAGCGATTACCACCAGGTTGATTGCAATAGAGAGCCAGCCGAAAATCATGGGAAGCGGGACTTTATGGATGGATCGCGACTTGTAAAGCCGGACTTTTCCCTGATTTCATCTCCGAATTCAGGCTTCAAAGGGAACAATTCCCCCTAGTTAGTTGATTTGATGATCTTATTGTCCTCATTGAGAACATGCCGCAATGGCAAAATTCGGGTATCGGAGATGGCAAAAGCCATGATCGTCACACATTCGCCTTTCTTAATTAAATGCGCCGCACCCCCGTTGATAATAATGTTTCCCGTCCCCGGCTCGCCCGCTTGCACATATGTTTCCAAGCGTCCGCCAGAGGTCATCGAGGTCACGAGAACACGCTCTCCCTCCCAAAGATCCGCCGCTTCCATCAAATCCAGAGGAATCTCGATACTGCCCTCATAATCAATATCAGCTTGCTTAACAATTGCGCGATGCAGTTTCGACTTCAGAAGAATGCGGTTCATGCCGGGACAGAATAAGGGAATCCCCCACTGGTCAAGCGATGAAAAACTCAATTGTTGAAAAAATCACCGCTCATCCTACCCTTTTACCACACCCATGAAGATTCTAGCCTGCGCGATCCTCATCCTCGCCCCTGCTCTCTCCAGTGCCCAGGAAGAAACCCGCACTGTTCCCGCCGCGGCTCTCAACAAGGCCTTGCAGTGGATGCAGAATGATGACCCTGCCCGCCGTGCCGCTGCTTACCGCACCTTCTACCTTTTCGGAAAAGAGGCCCAACCCGCCTACAAAAGAACCCTCGAAAAAGCCCAGCGTCTCCACGAAAAAAAGCTCGGCCAACTCATCGAAGACTCCCGCTCCAATCCCTTCAGTGAATTGGAAATCATTGCTGATGACCTCAAAATCGAACGCGAACGAATTTTTAAACTTATTCAAACCGACTACAAAAAACAGGGCGACAAAGTGCGCATGCTCGTCAACGAGATACAGGGGCTTAAAAATAAGAACGAGGAAATCCGCAAAGTTGCCGCCAGGGATTCCGCCACCTTTGAAAAATCTGTCAATACCCTCGCCCTCGCTCTGGCCGAAGTAAAACGCGAACTCCTCGTCCTCGAAGGCGAAGAACTTCCGGATGAAAAAATCGACTCAGATAAATCCCTCGCCGAGGCCCTCAACAATACCTTCGAAGGAGAAAGCTATCTCAAAACAAAAGCCATTGTCGATATGGTCCGCAAGGAAGTTAACAATCTCACCACAACCAACTCTAACAACGCCGCAGCCCAATGGGCCAACTCTTCCCAGAAAGCCTTTTCAAAACATCTGAACGAATTCCGCTCCCTCTTTAAACTCGGACTCTTCACCATGGAGGAACGGCTCTCCGCCGCTGCCAACGATCACTCCGTCGACATGGCAACCGTCGGATTTTTCTCCCACACCTCTCCAGTCAAAAACAAAAAATCTCCCGGCGACCGCGCTCGCCTCGCCAAATTCCAGCACCGTTGGACCGGCGAAAACATCTTCGTAGGCTCCGGCTCCCCAATCGCCGCCTACAACGCCTGGTTTGCGTCCGACGGACACCGTTTTATCATGTTTGCAAAAGGCCCCAACCTCATTGGAATCGGCCCCCACGGGAAGCACTGGACCATGATGACCGGCCGGAAATAATCCTTCTCATTCTAAAAAAAATATTCTTCCCGGGAAAAGCGGGAAGCCATTACGAATCAATGGAATTCAGCTACTGCGGCAGCACTTTCCTTCGAAAAAGATCTCGCTTTCGAAAGATCTTCCCACCCCGAGCGGTATCAATAAGAAGAAAGTCTATTGTGATAGAATTTCCGTGTGTGTGATAACCGCGGCCGGTGCCTCCCCAGCGAGACCCGACCGCGGTTTTCTTGTACTGCGATCCCCACCACGGCAAATCCCTTGCCAGCCCATCCCTCTCGGGCAATCTTCACCCCATGACCGTTCGGGAGATTATCACCCTCATCATTTGCCTTTTTCTCGTCTCCTGCAATACAAACAAACCCACCCCCGGCATTCAAAATGCCTATTCCAATCCAAGTCCGTTCATCGTCACCCCAGAGACGCCGCGAGCCGATCCCCCGCCTACCAACAGCCCCATCGTCCGGGCCGAAAGCGCCATCGTCCTCGACGCCACTTCCGGGCGAATCCTTTACCAAAAAAATGCGCGCACCGAACGAGCCGTCGCAAGCACTCAAAAGCTCCTCACCGCCCTCGTCGTTTCGCGCAGCGGCCCCCTCTCCGACCCCGTCACCGTGACCACCTCCGACACTCAAGTCGAACCATCCAAACTCTATGTTAAACCCGGAGAAACCTACGCCCGCAAAACCCTCGTCAAAGCTCTCCTCGTCAGAAGCGGCAACGACATCGCAAAAGCCCTTGCCCGAGACGTTGCCGGAACGGAAGCCAACTTCTGCAACCGCATGAACGAAATGGCCCGCGCCGTGGGCATGCGCCAATCGCATTTCAAAAACCCCCATGGACTCACCGAACCCGGCCAATACTCCACCGCCCTCGATATCGCCCTCCTCGGTCGGCAAGTCATGAAACATCCTTTCTTACGCGAATGTATGCGAATCAAAAACTACACTTTCACCTACTCGGACGGCCGCACCAAAGTTCTCAAAAACACCAACAAGCTCCTGACCCGTCTCCCCTACTGCACCGGTATGAAAACTGGCACCACCAATGCCTCCGGACGCTGCCTCATCTCCGCCGGCACCCACAAGGGACGCTCCGTCATCGCCGTCGCCCTGGGCTCCACCTCCGCCGAAATCTGGAACGACTCCGAAAAACTCCTCCGCTGGGCGTTGGAGTAATTTATTCCTTGAGCAACAAAGGCTGAATCGCCTTCTCAAATCTGACTATCATCGTCGGAATGAGAGTTCTCCTCAGTGTTATCGGAATATTGGAATGAAACGCTTCTGTGAGTAGTTGATTTTCCTCGTAAACAGCCACCACATAATCGATCCACCAATTGCGCCATTTCGGCTTTCTCCACTTTTCCCTTTCTCCCCAACAAGGTTGAACCCAAAAAACACCACCACCAACAACAAGCTCCTCACCCTAAAATAATCTCCTACTCTTAAACTCTATCCACTACAAACTCCCCAACCGGGCGTTCGAAGTTAGATGCTCAGTGTTCACCTCCCGCCATGCCCGATAACGAACTCACCTCCCTCCGCGAAAACGGCCTCCTCCGCTCCCTTCGCGAAATCTCTTCCCCCAAGCCTCCGTTCGTCACCATCGCAGGACAGGATCTGATCAATTTTTCCTCCAACGACTACCTCGGTCTTTCCTCACACTCCGCTCTCGCCGCAGCCGCCCACGAAGCAATCGCAACATACGGCACCGGCTCCACGGCCTCTCGGCTCGTCTGTGGATCGCTCGACATCCACCACCAACTAGAGGCAGCTCTCGCCACCGCAAAAAAAACCGAAGCAGCCCTCACTTTCTCCAACGGCTACGCCACCGCGCTCGGCACCATCCCCGCCGTCGTCGGAAAAGGCGACACCATCATTCTCGACAAGCTCGCCCACGCCAGCCTCATCGACGGAGCCCGACTCTCCGGAGCCACCCTTCGTGTCTTCCCGCACAATGATCTCAACAAACTCGAACGCTTATTAAAGACCGCGCAAGGCCGTGTTCTCGTCGTCACCGAATCCGTCTTCTCCATGGACGGCGACCTCGCCGCTCTCTCTGAAATCGTTGCCCTCAAAACTAAACACGAGGCCCTCCTTCTCCTCGACGAAGCCCACGCCGTCGGCGTCCTCGGACCCAATGGCCAGGGCCTTACCGAACATCTCGCCCTTCAAGACCAGATCGATTTCCAAATGGGTACTCTCGGCAAGGCCCTGGGCTCTGCCGGAGGATACATCGCAGCTTCACAAGACTGGATCGATCTCCTCATCAATAAGGCCCGCGCGTTTATTTACTCTACCGCTCCCCCCCCTTCGCAAGCCGCCGCCTCGCTGGCCGCCCTGCAACTTCTTAACACCCCCGAGGGCTGCCAACTCCGTGAAAAACTGAACCACAACATCGCCCTCCTGACCTCCCTCACCAGGCAAACCACCTCTCCCTCTCCGATCATCCCCATCATCATCGGAGAAAACGAGGGGGCCCTCGCCGCTTCCCGATCCCTTCTCGACGACGGATTTTTAGTCCCCGCCATTCGCTTCCCCACCGTTCCCAGAAACACCGCACGCCTCCGCATCACCCTGAGCGCCTCTCACTCCGAAGAGCAAATTCAAGGGCTCGCTCAAAAGATTTCCTCTCTTGAACAATGATCTTTTAACGGTCGGAAAACTCATCCTGATAGACCTGCAGAAACTTTTCATCTTCGGAACTCAACTGCGCTTTTGTCGCCATCGATTTGACCTTGCGATGCCATTCAGGAAGACCCGCGGTGGAGGGCAGCCGTTGGACATGGCACTGCGAGCACTTCTCTTGGTAGATCTTGTGGTCCTTTTTCAGGGCGCCATACGGCTTCCCGCTCACCTCGGCCATGTACTGCGTTGGTTTCAGCGTGGCAATCGACTGGGTATCCTGACAACCAACCCACGCCAGTATTCCAGCTCCACATAATCCCAAAAAATCATTTCTGCATAATCACAGCCGAACATTTTCTCTTTCCGATTCAAAGACCGGAGAATCCAGATCTTACTTCTTTAAAAAAGAAATCTCCGCTGTGATTGGACGATGATCCGATGCCACCTTCTCCTCAATCACCCGCTCGATGTAGGTGAACTCAGGCAGCCCTCTCCCAATAAAAAAATCAATCTCGTGAGTTGGTTTGTTAGCAGGAAAAGTATTGGTGGAGATTTCCCGTAGGATCTTCCAACCCGCATCTCCCAGGATTTTAAGAGTAGCACTTCCTCGTTCAGCATTGAAATCACCAGCCAATATCACAGCCCCTTTGAGATCCACCAATTTCGCAACCTGCTTCGGCCGAAAATCACCCTTGGTCCAATCCAGATGAATCCCAATGAAAGACAAAGGCTCACTCCACCCCTTGGGAGTCACCTTAACTTCCAGAGCGCAGCGAGGCTCCGCACCCTCCGGAAGTTGATGCCTCACAACTTTGGCAATGGAAAAACGGGAAAGCACGGCCATGCCGTACTCACCGCCTTGATAGCCCATGAACTTTCCGAAAGCATGCTCCATTTTGAGAAGCCTCCCCAACTCCGCCGCTTGATCCACATTCCCACTTCGCTTGCAGTTCTTATCGACTTCCTGCAAAGCCACCAAATCTGGATTCTCTTTCTCGATAATCTTAGCCAACCTCTCCAGATCGATCTTCCCATCCGTCCCTTGACCATGACGAATATTGTAGGAAACAACCTTTAAGGTTTCCGCACCCAGCGAAGGAACGAAAACTAACAACAAAATAATAAACTTCATTGCTTTACCCTCCTACAAGGTCAGTGACTTCACCCGCCGTGCCGGTTGATGCCGCCCACCCTTAAGTGGATCAACAAATCGCGAAAACACCCCGTAACGATTCCCGTCTTCCGGGATAATGAAGTAGAGCATGCCCTTCCCATCGGGTTGGGAAATATCGAAGGCACTAATCGCCCCCGCCTGCACCCCGGGAGAGGTCACATCGATCCGTTTCCCGCTCCTATACTCACCCCCGTGCTCCACAAAATGACGACGGCCATTCAAAATGACATCCAGGGAATACCCATTGCGGGTCGGCGTCAGCTGCCACTGCGCCACCGCCTTGGGTGATGGTCGATTGGAAGGCTTGGCCGCCGGAAACAAAGGCTTCGGCGGGGCCTGATACTCTCCGGCCCCATTCAACCGGGGAAAATTGTCCATTGAACAGGAAACCAAGGCCAAGCAAGCCGGTAAAAACGCAATCAGTCTCATTCCATGAACAGAGTGCCTATTTTCCTCTCGGTCAAGGATCAAACCGCTCCTTCCTTGCGCAAAAAGACGAAAGTCTTGTCGTCCGACTCCTTCTTGCTGAAGCGGTACTTGCCCGTTTTAAAATTCTTCAATTCTTCCACTTCAGTGATGCCATTTCGAACAATGAAATCCGCCATCATCCCGCGGGCCTTTTTGGCAAAGAAGGAAATGATCTTGTACTTGCCATTCTTCTCATCCTTGAACACCGGAGTAATGAGTTCGCCCTTCAACTCCGCGGGCTTCACCGACGAGAAGTATTCATTCGAAGCCAAATTAATGATCGTATTAGAACCAGACTTTTTTAGATCTTGGTTCAGCAATTCGGTGATCTTGTCTCCCCAAAACTCGTAGAGGTTTTTTCCACCCCTGTTTTTAAACTTCGTCCCCATTTCCAGTCGATAGGGCTGCATCAAATCCAAAGGTCGCAGCACTCCATACAAGCCCGACAAAATCCGGATCTGTTTCTGCGCTGTTGAGAAATCCGCCGCACTCCAATCATCCAGCGTCAGCCCTTGATAGACATCACCCACAAAAGCCAAAATCGCCTGTCTGCTATTGTCTTTGTTAAAATCGATTTCCCAAGTGGCATACCGCTCATGATTAAGCTCCCCCAACTTTTCACTGATCGTCATTAGATTACAAAGTTGCTTCACCGACAAACGTCGCAACTGTGCCACCAACTCCGATGATTCCTCGATAAAACGGGGCTTGGTCGACTTCTTGATGAGGAGCGGCGATTCGTAGTCGAGCGACTTGGCGGGTGAGAGTAGGACAAGCATTATGGTGGAAAACTGAGTCAGCTTTTCAAAAATGCAATGCGCAAGGCGTCTTATCGAACGCAAATTTCAGTTTTTTTTGGACCTTATTAAAGTCTATGCTAATGTCATCTTCTTATACGTCATGAGAGAGCTATTTGGAACAGACGGCATTCGCGGAATTGCCAATGAATATCCGATCACACCGGAAGTCGCTTTACGCATCGGACGAGCCGTCGCGCGCGTCCTCAAAGCGCAGCGATCAGGGCGACATAAAGTGGTCATTGGCAAGGACACTCGTGTGAGCGGGTATATGCTGGAAACCGCTCTCACCAGTGGCCTCGTCAGCGAAGGCGCACGCGTTCTCCTCACCGGCCCCGTCCCAACCCCCGCCGTCGCGCACATTACAAAATCCATGGCCTGCGACGCCGGCATTATGCTCACCGCTTCGCACAATCCCTACGCCGATAATGGCATCAAAATCTTCGGGCCCGATGGATACAAACTTAATGACGCCCTGGAAGCCGAAATCGAAGACATCATCAGAGGCGAGGCCCCTATTCCGAACAAAGATATCCGCCTTGGAAAAGCTTTCCGCATCGACGACGCCACCGGGCGTTATATCGAATTTGCCAAAAGTTCCATCGGTTCGATGAATCTGCGCGGTCTCAAAGTCGTCGTCGATAGCGCCCACGGGGCCGGGTATCACGTCGCTCCCCTCATCTTTGACGAACTCGGAGCCGAGGTCATCAAAATCGGCAGTTCGCCCGACGGATACAACATCAACGAGGGCTACGGCTCCCTCCATCCCGAGAAAGCCGCCAAGCTTGTCAAAAGCGAAGGTGCCGATCTCGGGATCTGCCTCGATGGCGACGCTGACCGTGTCATTTTTGTCGATGGCAATGGCGAAGTCCTCAGCGGCGACCGCGTTCTCTGCCTCTGCGCCAAGGCCCTCAAAGCCTCCGGAAAACTTCGCGGTGACACCTTGGTCTCCACCGTCATGAGCAACCTCGGACTCCGCGACGCCCTCGCCGAGGATGGGATTTCACTGGAGCAAACCAAAGTCGGCGACCGCCACGTCCTCGAACGCATGCGCGAAGGCGGTTTCTCTTTCGGCGGCGAAAACTCAGGTCACCTCATCTTCTCCGACTTCGCCACTACCGGCGACGGCATCGTCAGCGCCCTCATGGTCCTGTCCTTCCTCAAGGAGTCTGGAAATTCCCTCGCCGAACTCGCCGACTGTATGACCGAGTATCCCCAGGTTCTCGTCAATATGCCCGTTAGCCAAAAACCTCCCCTCCAAGAAGTCCCCGAAATAATGGCTGCCATCGATGCAGCCAATCAAACTCTTGGAGACAACGGTCGCACCCTGGTCCGCTATTCCGGCACCGAAAAAAAACTCCGCGTCCTCGCCGAGGCCAAAGACGCCGTCCTTGCCCAGTCTCTCAACACCACCATCGTCGCCGCGGCTACCAAAGCCATCGGCTAACGTGTGGCGGTGGCTTCCAGCCGCCAAGCCAATCCCATTAATCCAATGTCACTCTGGCCCCTCCCATCCTCCCACGACGAACTCTTCGTCGCTGGTCGTCACCTTTCCGAGTGGGAAACCGCCCTCGGAAAATTCTTCTCTCCAAAATTCCCCTGGGACCTCCTCGACATCAACGAAGAGATTATGGCCTCCATCACCGACTGGCCCGGACAGGACACCATCCAGATGGGGGAAGGCGCCGAAGTTATTGTTGGCGAAGGGACCAAAATCCTTCCCGGCGTCTTCATCGAAGGACGCATCATCATCGGAAAGAACTGCAAGATCGGCCCCAACTGCTATCTTCGTGGCTCCACGAGTATCGGCGACAACTGCCACGTCGGCCAAGGTGTCGAAATCAAAAACTCCATCCTCTGCGACGGCGCTTCCGTCGGTCATCTCAGCTACGTCGGCGACAGCTACATCGGTCCCAAAGCCAACTTCGGAGCCGGAACCATCACCTCCAACCTCCGCCACGATGGAACCAATCATCGCTCCACCGTCGAAGGTAATCTCGTCGACACCGGTCGCCGAAAGTTCGGCGCCATCATCGGCGCCAACGTTCACACTGGCATCAACACCTCCCTCTACCCCGGTCGCAAACTCGGCCCAGGCACCTCGACCCTCCCCGGCGAAATCGTTAGTCACGACATTCACGAATCTTAAATCATGTGCGGCATCGTAGCATACACCGGCATACGCCCGGCTCTTCCCATCCTCATCAGCGGCCTCAAACGACTCGAATATCGCGGCTACGACTCCGCCGGTATCGCCGTCGAAACCAAAGACCGAATCGTCATTCGTAAAAGCAAAGGGAAGGTCAAGGAACTCTCCGGCCTCCTCGGCGAAGACGAAACCGACCTCGCGGAATCGAATTGCGGCATCGCCCACACCCGCTGGGCCACCCACGGACCACCAACCACCGAAAACGCGCACCCACATGCAGGAGGAAAAAACGGTATCGCTCTCGTTCACAACGGCATCATTGAAAACCATCGTGCCCTCCGCGATAAACTCACTGCTGCCGGATACCTCTTCCTTTCCGAGACCGACACCGAAGTTCTCGCCCACCTCGTCGACTCTCTCTACCAAGGCGATCTCCTCGATGCAGTCATCGCCGCGCTCAAAGAAGTCGAAGGAACGTTCGGTATTGCCTGCATGGTCCACGCCGAACCCGGCACTCTCATCGTGGCCCGTCGCGGCTCGCCCATCGTCCTGGGAGTCGGAGAAAATGGCACCATCGTCGCCTCTGATGCCTCGGCTATCATCAAACACACCCGTCAGGCCATCTACCTCGACGATAACGACGTAGCCCAAATCAAAGGAAGCGAACTCGATATCCGCTCACTCGATGCCGGCTCCGTTTCCCGTCAACCCGCCGAGATCGACTGGTCCGCCGACGCCGCTGAAAAAGGAGGCTACGAACACTACATGCTCAAGGAAATCTTCGAGCAACCCGAGTCCATCCGAAACACCCTGCGCGGCCGCCTCGATTCCAATCGCGGCAACGCCCTCCTCTCCGGGCTCAACCTCAACCCGCGCGAACTTGCCGAACTCCACCGCGTCCTCATCGTCGGTTGCGGCACCTCCATGAATGCCGGCCTTGTTGGAGAATACGCCATCGAAGACTTTGCCGGAGTCCTTGCCGAAGTCGAACAAGCGGCCGAGTTCCGATACCGCAATCCCATCGTCAACTCCTCCGACCTTGTCGTCGCCATTTCCCAATCCGGCGAAACCGCCGACACCCTCGCCGCCGTGCGCGAGGCCACCGACAAAGGCGCTCTCGTCTCCGGCCTCGTCAACACCGTTGGGTCCACCATCGCCCGTGAAACCGGCCGAGGCGTCTACCTCCACGCCGGCCCCGAAATTTCAGTTGCCTCCACCAAGGCCTTCACCTCTCAAGTTTCCGTCCTCCTTATGATGGCTCTCAAGTTTGCTCGCAGCAGACGAATGTCACGCGACGCCGGATGCCAGTTCGTGAAGGAAATCAAAGCCATCCCCGGCCTCGTCGAACGCGTTCTCGAACAAAACGACGCCATTGCCAAAGTCGCTGAACGCTACCTTGATCAAACCAGCGCTTTCTTCATTGGCCGCGGCTATATGTATCCAGTTGCCCTTGAGGGAGCCCTCAAACTCAAAGAGATCTCGTATATCCACGCCGAAGGTTATCACGCCGCCGAACTCAAGCACGGCCCCATCGCTCTTTTAGAGAAAGACGTTCCCGTCATCGCCCTCTGCAACGATGGCCCCGGCAAAGACAAAACCCTTGGCAACGTCGCCGAGTGCCAGGCCCGCGACTCCCGCGTCTTGGGCATCGTGACCGAAGGAGACAGCGAAGCCATCGCCACCGTCGACGATCACATCACCGTTCCCGCCTGCCCTCTCCACACTGCCGTCGTCCCCAGCACCGTGGCCCTCCAACTCCTCTCCTACCACATCGCCCGCCTCAAAGGCTGCTCCATCGACCAACCCCGAAACCTCGCCAAGTCGGTCACCGTGGAATAGCACCCCGGGAATGCCAAGCTCCAGCTCAACACTCGTCCAGCAAGAAACATCGCCAAATCCATCACCGTAGAATAGAAACACCGGTCATGAAAAAAATTCTTATTCTCACCACCCTCCTTTCTTTCACATCCCAACTCTCTGCGGAGGATAAGATCATCAAGCTCTTCAACGGAAAAGACCTCAAAGGTTGGCATTCCGATGTCCCTGCTGCTGACAAAAATCCCGACATCAAGCCCAGTTTCGTCGCGCGAGACGGCATGCTCGTCAGCCTTGGAAAACCCGGCGGTCACCTCATCACCGACGCTTCCTACGAGAACTATCGCCTCGAACTGGAATACCGCTTCGCCGCCAAGCCTGGCAATTGCGGGGTCCTCGTTCACTCTTCCACTCCCCGCGCGCTCTACGAAATGTTCCCGGCCTCCATCGAAGTACAAATGCACCACACCAATGCTGGAGATTTCTGGTGCATCGACGAAAACATCGAGGTCCCCGACATGGAGAAACGCCGTCCGAAAGGGAAGAACCAAAAGTGGGGCGGCAAGAAAGGCGACTCCCGCCGCATTCTCAACCTCACCGACGGCTCCGAAAAGCCCGTCGGCGAGTGGAACAAAATGATCATCGAATGCCAAGGCGACGAAGTGAAAGTCTGGGTCAATGGCGACTTCGTCAACCACGGCAAAAAGTGCACCGTTTCCAAAGGCCAAATCGCGGTGCAAGCCGAGGGAGTGGAAGTTGAATTCAAAGGCCTCACCTTAAAGAAGCTCGCGAAGAAGTAGAGCAGCCCATTTGAACAATAGGCTTTGACATTCCGCCGGCATTTCTTGATTTAATCACATCGCTGCCTGCTCGTATTTTCGTTCTCTGGATAGTTGGCACACTGGGAATCTTCACCCCGTCGCTAAGAAAACCTCAAGCAATCTAAAAGGGCTGTGGCATTCGTGCGACAGCCCTTTCTTACGCCAGGACGCGGCGTACTGCCTCCGGATAGATGCGATGCTCCTCCACCTGGATTCTGGCATGCAGACTCTCCGGGGTATCATCCGGCAGAACCGGCACTCTGGCCTGAAGAATCACCTCCCCGGTATCCACCCCGGCGTCAACATAGTGCACGGTGCAGCCAGACTCGCTTGCTCCATCCTCGACAGCCTGCACCCAGGCCTCTTTTCCGGGATATTTTGGCAGAAGGGACGGGTGGATGTTGAGAATCCGGTCGGCAAACGCATCCAAGAGAGGCTCTTTGACGATCCGCATGAAGCCCGCGAGACAAACGAGATCGATTCCGTCGAGCCGATTCAAGATCCGCTCACACAATCCGCCCCCCGTCACCACATCATTTGCGATTCCGGCTCTCTCCGCCTTTTCCAAAATACCCGCCCCTAACTGATCTGAGATCACCAGCACAATTTCTCCCCCCAGGTCTTCGGCCTCCAACAGGGCCTGAAAGTTCGATCCCGTTCCGGACCCCAATACAGCGATACGCTTCATTGAATCGACGCTAACGGATTCTCGACCGATTTCACTCCTCGATTTCCATTATAACACCGCGATGAAGACCAGGACCTCACATTTCCGCCTTCAATCTCAGGACCGCTTTACGGCCTCATCGCTTTCAGCCGAAAGAAATCCTTCGAGTCATTGAGAAAGACTCCCAAGCATAAATACCTTTTGCGAACTGGGAAGATCTTGCCATCATAACAGGTGATCATCACCCTCTCCGACATCGAAAACATGGAGAAGCTGGAGCGAGTCCAGTTTGCCACCACCCTTCCCGGGCCCAAGCCAATCTGCCTCGTTGGCACCCGCTCTGCCTCTGGTTTCACAAATCTCGCGCCCTTTTCAAGCATCACACATTTAGGATCATACCCCATTCTCATCGGAATGGTGACGCGCCCCGACACCGCAGAGCGCCACACGCTGGCAAACATCCTGGCAACCGAAAGTTGGACCCTCAATCACGTAACAGACGGAACTTTAGAACAAGCTCACCAGTGTGCTGCGCGCTACGCAGAGGATGTTTCAGAGTTTTCGGCCACTGGACTCACCGAACTTTCCCACCCAGGAATCACGGCTCCTTTTGTAGCGGAGTGCCCAATACGATATGCTCTCAGCCTGGAGGAGATTGTTGATATCCCATCGAATGGAACAAAGCTCATCGTTGGGCGGGTTCGGCTCGTTGACATCCCGGATGGCTCCTACTCATCCGACGGCAGCATTTGTCTCGCCACTCAGGAGTCACTCGCATCAACCGCACTAGACACCTACTTCCGAATCTCAAACCACAAGCGCCTTCCTTACGCAAAGCCATGATTACGGCCTATCAAGGAGCTCTTATTGCAGATGCCTTCGCTATGCCGGTGCATTGGTATTATGACCGCACGGCCCTGGATACCGATTACCCGGACCTCAAGGAATACCGCGCTCCCCTTGCACACCATGCTGGAAGTATTCTTTGGAGATCCAGCTACGAACCAGTCAACGAAAAGGGAGACATCCTTCATGACCAAGCCCAATACTGGGGACAACGCGGCATACACTATCATCAAAACCTCGTCGCCGGTGAGAACACGGTAAACTTTAAACTCGCTCGTGAGCTTTATCACCAGGTCAACGAGCAGGGTCATTACTCCGAGGACAATTGGCTCGAACTTTTCATCACTAAAATGCTCACCGCCGGCTGGCACCGGGACACCTACTTGGAGGAATACCACCGGGGATTCTTCACTCGCTACGCTCAGGGGAAAGCTGCCCGGAAATGCGGCATTAAAGATGAACATATCGGCGGACTTGCCCAGGTGCCGGCTTTGGTCGCCGCACTCAAAGGCCACTCGAGAGAAGACATCAGGCAACACGTCAAAAGGCACGTCACCCTGACCCATCGACACTCAAACGTCCTTCGGGCTGCGGATTGCCTGACCCGCCTACTCCTGGACCTGTCCGAGGGGGTCGCCCTGCGCGAAGCCATCAAGCTTTCAGCAGGCGATTGGTTCTCCACACGGAAAGCCTCGCGCTGGGCTGAACGTCCGGACCGAGTCATTATCGGAAAGATTCTAAGTCCGGCCTGCTACATCGATCAGTCTTTCCCGGCAGCTCTCTATCTTGCGTGGAAATATCATGATGACTTCACCGCCGCCATTACCGCCAACGCCTTGGTTGGTGGCGATAGCTGCCATCGAGGTGCCGTAGTGGGCGCGCTTGTTGGGTTCACTCACCCAGTTGAAGTGGAACGTTGGGCGCTGGGGTTATCGGGAAAACCTTAAAGGGCGGCAAAACAGTCACGTGGGCTAGCCACTTCTTTCCACGAGTTTCCCTTGCGGAAGCCCGGGAGGAGAGGCATCAATCCCCATGCCTGACTCCACTCCTCTTCCTGTCCTCATTGTTGGCGCCGGACTCTCTGGGCTGGCATGCGCCGTGACTCTTCATGAAGCGGGAATCCCAGTTCAAGTATTTGAGGCAAGCGATGGAGTCGGGGGCCGCGTACGCACGGACCGGGTCGATGGCTTTCTTCTTGATCGAGGTTTTCAAGTATATCTCAGCGCCTATCCGGAGGCGGGAAAGCTCCTTGACCTCGAAGCTCTCAACCTCCGCGCGTTCGAACCGGGAGCCCTCGTCTTTGACGGTTCAAACATCCATCGCGTCATGGATGTCTTCCGTCGTCCCACCGCGATGATTGAAAGCGCTTTGGCGCCTGTGGGCACTTTCATGGACAAGGCTCGTGTCGCGCTTCTCCGCTTCCGAAGCCTCGGCAGCAGCGAAACAGAAATCGCAGCCAGACCAGATCAACAAACCAAATCGTTCCTCCAAAACTTTGGCTTTAGCGAAAACATGATCGAGGGATTTTTTAGCGCCTTCTATGGCGGAATTTTTCTCGAACGAGACCTCCGCACCTCAAGCCGAATGTTCGAATTCACCTTTAAGATGTTTAGCCAAGGCAGTGCGACCCTCCCCGCCACCGGCATGGGTGCGATCCCTCTTCAACTTGCAAAGCGTCTTCCGCCTGAAACCATCAGGATCCGCTCAGCCATTGCCTCGGCAACCCCCGACACCCTGAGCCTGCCCTCGGGCGAGGAAATCCTGGGGCGTCAGGTTGTGATCGCCACCCAAGCGCCTCAAACAGCCAGACTCGTCCCAGGGTTTTCCGCAAAAGAACCGGCCTGGAGATCTGTCACCAACGTCTACTTCCACACAGAAAAATCACCGCTGAACGAGGCAATTATCGCCCTCAACACCAGCGGGGAAGGACTGGTCAACAATGTCTGCGTCATTTCAGACGTGGCACCCGACTACGCACCCAAAGGTCGGTCTCTTATCTCCGTCTCTCTGCTAGGAATCCACAAAAATTCAGACCTTCCCAACGCGGTCAGAGAAGAACTCTACTCGTGGTTCGGTAAGCAGACCCGCGATTGGAAACATCTCCGCACGGATCTCATCAAGCACGCACTTCCAGAACAGGGTCCGGGACTTAAATCTCCCGGGCATCTCTTTATCGACGGGATGCACATCTGCGGAGACCACACCTCCAGCGCATCCATCGAAGGAGCAATCACTTCAGGAATCAAGACCGCAGAGGCAATCATAGCAGGACAATAAGAGGGCTCTCTATCCCGCTGCAGCCCGGCTTCTGATCTCGCTATGGTAGGCCACCGCAGAGTGCTTCCATCATTTTAAAGCTCTGATTTGCGATTCGATCTTTTTCCAGAAGCCAAAGAACCCCGCGGTCGCAAGCGATTGAAATTCATCATCCTCTCCCCTACTCAACAGAACGAGACGAATGTTGGCTTTTTCCAACGCTTTTTCAATTTCGATCAGCTGATCATTCAGCACCCCAATCTCGGGGCGATAGGCGATGATTTGGGCTAATTTTTTTTTCTCAGCCCAAGCAAGCAACCCTGTGATCGGAGCACGTTCGACGCAATGCCCGGTCAACCGGGATTCGACATCGTCGAGAGCCTCTCTGAGCCATTGCGCCTTTACCTCCGAGGCGGGAAGATCTTCCGAGAGAAACACCTCGTGGCATTTCGGATCCACACTGAGATCGTCAGAATGGAGCCAGAAGCCACTGACGAGAGATGGGTCTACCGCGAGATGTTTATATGCAGGTTCTTTTATTTCCGGGCGGATGAATGCAGATGGATTGAGGCCCTGATGGTTTGCAAGCAGCTCAAGCCCACCTTCTCTTCCTTGCAACAAATCGGGATGTAGAAATTTTTCAATATTGGAACGTCGTGCGAGGTAAGTCTTCCCCCTCGTTTGCAAGCCGGCCACCCATCGCCATGAAAGTGTGTTCGAAGCAGGATCGGCATCCAAGAGGTGTCGGTAGAAGAAATCCGCTCCCAGTTGCCAAGGAAGCCCCATGGCGTGAATCCAATATCCCGCAAACCACATCCGGGCATGATTATGAAGGTAACCGGTCTCCACCAGTTCATGGGCGAAGTCATTCATAATCTCCACCTCTCCTTCACCGGCCATGACTTTTTGCGCCGCCTCACAAACCTCCAGGGCATCGAGATCACGAAGATAGTCGGTCCAGACTTGGGGCCGGAGGGCGAGCCAGCTTTTCCAATAGCGCCGCCAGTAGACTTCCTGGAGAAATTTTTCGACCGTAGAGAATGCGTAACGATGTAAAATGTGCTTTGCCACTTCGGTCTCCGTGAGCAAGCGATGCCGAATAGCCGGGCTGAGGCGGGAGACATTTTGGTGACCCGGGACGACATGATTCCGGTCCCGGCCATAGCGTGAAGCCGTCTTTTCAAATTCTACCAGCCGGTCCAATGCCGCCTCACGAGTAGACGGAAAAGCACTAGAGTTGGTCCAAAAATCGCTCTGCATTGTCTCGGTGAAGTTGACGCTTCTCCTCATCCATTCGGTTGAGCATGTGTCCCATTTGTGACATCCGGTGATTTTTGAGAAAGACGTCCTGATAATCTGCAACGAAACTCCAGAAGAGCCCGTCCCAAACCTCGCACCACGGTCCCTTCTTATAGTCGGACATCTTGCGAATATAATTGGAACCGGAAAGATAAGGCTTGGTCGTGAAAATCCCGCCATCGGCAAACTGACTCATCCCGTAAACATTGGGCACCATCACCCAGTCGTAGGCATCAACAAAGAGTTCCATAAACCATTTGTAGACCTCCTTCGGATGGATGCGGCAGAGGAGCATAAAATTGCCCAACACCATGAGCCGCTCAATGTGGTGGCAATAACCATCTTCCAAAACGCGGCGGATCGTTTCATCAACGGGATCAATTCCGGTCGTCCCATCGTAGAAGGCCTGCGGCATCTCACGGTCAAAGCCCCAAAAGTTTCCGTTGCGCTCAACCACTCCATGCTGGCAATACATTGAACGCATGAACTCCCGCCATCCGATTATTTGGCGAACAAAGCCCTCGACCGTGTTCATCGGGACCTTGTGTTCCCTGGCATATTCCAGCGCATCCGCAATGACCTCGTCAGGGGTGATGAGTCCAATATTTAAAACTGGCGTCAGAACACCGTGAAACATGATGCGATGCTCACTATGGATCGCGTCCTCATAGTCTCCAAAGAGGTGAAAGCGCTCGGTGAGAAACCCTTGCAGCCATTTTTTAGCGCCCACCCGATCCACCGGATAAGCAAAGCCATGGCTCCGGCCCAGAGCTTTTGGAAAATTCTGAGCAACATAACTTTCCGCCTCCTCCACAAAGCGATTAGGAACATCCGCAGGTGGTTCGGGAACCGACTGGGACTTGGGCAGCTTTTTTCGGTTCTCTTCATCGAAGGACCACTTGCCACCCATCGGAGTCTCCGAATCTTCCATGAGAATATTCAACCGCTTGCGCTGCGCCTTATAAAAACTCCCCATCAACGGCCTTTTTTTCCCTCCAAGCACCCCATCCAGCCAGTCGTCCGGACTGAGAAAATTCGGCGATGGCACCTGCCTCAATTCGATCCCATGTTTCTCGGCATAACGTCGAAGCCGCTTGCTCAGGAGATCGTCAACCGGATCGCAAAAATGAAGCACATCCAGATCCCCCTCCAAATCCAACACCCCACGGCATTCCAGGTAAGAGACGACAAACCCCTGATCCTCCAATTCTGCTTGGTAGCTCTTCATGGAGGCCCGATGCAGGATCAGCTTCTTCCGATGAAGATCGAGCGGCCAATGGCTGTCTCGACCGAACATGAGCGAATCCTCCAGAAGCCAAACCGGACGCTCTTTGCTGAGCGCGGGGTGGTCTTCGAAGAGTTGATGAGGAAAAACGAGGCTAACTTCCATTTTCCTCGGAAGTTCGGAAGGCTCGCCATTTTGTCGAACGATTATTTCCACCCGAGTGCGGCCAGAGCATCTGGTGGGAGCTCACCTGATAGGCCAGACCATTGCAAAGCAGCGAAATTTACAGGTGCGCTTTTCGTTCGCTACGCTATTGTTGCGGCGTGAGCACCAAGGCAACACTCGTCCCCGACGCAAACGGACACTTCGGCCAATTCGGAGGCTGCTTCGCCCCGGAAACCTTGATGACCCCACTCGACGAGCTCAGCCTCGCCTACGAGCAGGCCAAGGCCGACCCTGAATTCCAACGCGAACTCGATGACCTTCTGCATAACTACTGCGGGCGTCCTACTCCCCTTTACTTTGCCGAACGCTGGACCGAGCAACTCGGCGGCGCGAAGATCTACCTCAAGCGAGAAGACCTCCTCCACACCGGCGCCCACAAGATCAACAACGCCATCGGCCAAATCCTCCTCGCCAAGCGCTTGGGCAAGAAACGCATCATTGCAGAAACCGGAGCCGGGCAACACGGCGTCGCAACCGCCACCGTCTGCGCTCGCTTTGGCATGGGATGCACCGTTTACATGGGAGCAGTCGATATGGAGCGTCAGGCTCTCAACGTCACCCGTATGCGGCTCATGGGAGCCAAGGTCGTCCCCGTGACTGCCGGACAAGCCACTCTCAAGGAAGCCGTTAACGAATCAATGCGCGACTGGGTCGCCACCGTCGACGACACCCACTACATTCTCGGCTCCGCTCTGGGACCACATCCCTTCCCCATGATGGTGCGCGACTTTCATCGCATCATCGGCGTGGAGGCCCGCGAGCAAATCCTCGCCAAAGAAAACCGCCTACCCAATCTCCTCGTCGCCTGCGTCGGGGGTGGCTCAAATGCCATGGGACTCTTCCATCCCTTCGTCGGCGACGAAGATGTTGCGATGATCGGTGTGGAAGCCGGGGGCGAAGGGATCCTTCCCGAAAAACACGCCGCCCGATTCCAGGGAGGAAAACTCGGCGTTCTCCAGGGATCGAAAACCTGGCTCCTCGCCAACGACGACGGACAAATCGAACTGACCCACTCCGTGAGCGCCGGCCTCGACTACGCCGCCGTCGGTCCCGAACACGCCTACCTCCAAGACATCGGTCGCGCCGAATATACCTACGCTACCGACGACGAGGCCCTCGCCGCCTTCCGCGGACTGGCTTGCACCGAGGGCATCATCCCCGCTCTCGAATCCTCCCATGCCATGGCATATATTTCCAAAGTGGCTGGCTCCATGAGCAAAGACGACATCATTATCGCCAATCTCTCCGGCCGCGGTGACAAGGATGTCGAACAGGCCTCGAAGTTCCTCCTCGATCTCGAAGGCGAATCATAAAAAAGCACCTCGCCGGTCATCTTTTCACCGACCAGCGGGTTGCAGTAAGGTTCCGGTTCTCAGCGACGGTGGCTGAAAACCGGAGCCAAATACAATCCGGTTTCTGAAATCCATCATCAAAAAGCTCTCAAAGATCCGCCCTGCCAGGATTCAAAAAATGTAATTTCCTCCCTCAAAAGACGCTCAAGGCTCCCGCGAAAACCGGCATTTTGAGGCAAAACTACGAATTTCACAAAAAATCCCACGATTGGTTGACAAGCACGCGCTGATCGCTAGTCTCCGCGTCCCGCGTCCTCCGAGGGTGCTTTTCTTCCAAATCTTACTTTTTTTACGGCCATGAAAATGACTTACCAGCCTTCTAAGCGCACTCGCAAGAAGCAACATGGATTCCGTGCCCGCATGGCCACTAAGGCTGGCCGCGGCATCCTCAAAAACCGTCGCCGCAAGGGTCGCAAGCGCCTTCTTCCAAAAGGAGCCGAGATTCACTTCAAGCGCCACACGGTGCAAAACAACACCAAGTAATTGGTCATGCCCCGTCTCTCCTGAGGGTTGCGGCATCCCTTTGGTAACCAATTGGTCATGAAACTGACTCGTCAGCGGCGCATGCGCCTATGGGGCGAGTTCCAGACCGTTCGCACCACGGGACAATCCGCCGCCGGGCGATACCTCGTTATCGGCACACTGGAAGGCTCCTCCTCCCAAGACCGTAATTTCGGCCTCATCACCTCAAAAAAAGTTGGCAACGCGGTCACCCGAAACCTCATCCGTCGCCGCCTTCGCGAAATCATTCGCAAATGGGGCGACCACCTTCCTCCTCAACAAACGGTCGTCACCATCGCCCGCTGGCGTGCCTCCGAGGCCACCCTCGATGAACTCGAGCAGGACTGGATCAAGGTGGCCAAACGACTCGAAATCTGGCGCGAAGAACTATGAAGCCCCTCATCCGTCTGGGCATTCGCGCCTACCAGCTCCTCATCCGCCCGGTCATCAAGGCCCTCGGCGGACCGAATACCGGCTGCCGTTACGACCCCTCCTGCTCCCACTATTTCCTGGAAGCAGTCGAGACCCACGGCTCCCTCAAAGGCAGCTGGATGGGTATTCGTCGGATTTTACGCTGTCATCCTTGGGGTGGGTGCGGTTATGACCCCGTGCCACCGGCCGAAGGGGTTTCTTCTTCTCCCAAATCATCTACTCAATCAATCACAGATCATGGATCGTAAAGCTTGGATCGTCGTCACCATTTGCAGTATTCTGCTCATCTTCAATATCATGTCCGGCAGGAAAAATGCCGCCGAACTTGACGAGAAAGAAGCCGCTGCCAAAAAAGCCATAGAGCAAGCCGAAGCGGAGAATCCCAAGGAGACCCCAGGTGTCCTGGATGCCAGCAATGAGCCTACGGAACCCGTGACTGAAACGACTGGCGAACTCTTGCCGCATACGTTCGCCACTCCGGAAGCCTCCTTCCTCCTTTCCTCACTTGAAGGTGGCATTGAGAGCGTCGAATTCCTCAACGAACTTTCCGTGCATGACCACGACGTCAGGGTTCACATGAACGATCTGGGAGTGAACCGCATCGGCGCTCTCACCACCAGCTCAGGAGAAATTCTAGATAAGCGCTTCTACTCGGTCAAAGAATCCAGCGAAGATTCCATTACCTATATCGGAAAGACCACCAACAACCTTGGCGTCGAAAAAACCTGGACCAAGGTGAGCGAGGGCGCCGGAGCAGACTACCGCCTCCACTTCAGTCTCAAACTCACCAACCTCGGCGACACCGGTATCGACCTTGGTGACATGGCTATCGCGGCCGGTTCCGCTGCCCCCGTCTTCGAAGGCGAACGCCCGAACTACCTCACCTTTTTCTGGCGAGAAGGCGACGAATATGACTCCGAAGCCGGCACCTATTTTGAAGGCGGCTTCTTCAGTAAAGAAAAGAGCGAATACCGGGAAGCTAAAGAAGACCGGGTGGAATTCAGCGGAGTCGAAAACCAATTCTTCGCTACCATCGTCTCTCCGGACGCCCCCTACCCCGCCACCGTTCGAGTCAGCCCAAAAAAAATCACCCTCAAACCTCCCCGCGCTTTAGAGGGAAAAGGAGCTACCCTTCTCAACAACTACCTCTCTCTACCCAACGAAACTCTCGCTGGCAATTCGGCCAAGGTCATTGAATTCGATATCTTTGTCGGGCCAAAAAACAACGCCCTCATCCGCAGCCTCGACGGCGAAAAAGCTGAAGTCATGGACTACGGCTTCTTTGGTTGGATCAGCAATCTCCTCAATTGGACCCTCAACAAACTCTCCAATCTCTTCGGCGGCGAGGGCAACGATTGGTCCTGGGGATGGGCCGTGGTCGTCCTGACTCTCATTATCCGCACCTTGATGTGGCCCCTGCACGCCAAGTCCACCCGCACCATGAAGCGGATGTCGAAGCTCCAGCCCAAGATGGCCAAGCTCAAGGAGAAGTATGCCGACGATCCGAACAAGATGAATCAGGAGACAATGAAGCTCTATCGCGAGTTCGGAGTCAACCCGATGGGCGGTTGCCTTCCCATGCTCTTGCAGATCCCCATCTTCTTCGGCTTCTTCACCATGCTCCAGTATGCCGTCGAGCTCCGTAACGAGCCCTTCCTCTGGTGGGTCACCGATCTCTCCCAGCCCGACACCGTCACCTACGTCATGGGCCTCCCCATCAACCCCCTTCCCTTCCTGATGGCCATCACGATGGTCTTGCAAATGAAGGTCACTCCGAAGACCGGAGACAAAATGCAACAGCGCATCTTCATGCTGATGCCGCTCATCTTTTTCTTCTTCTGTTACAACTTTGCCTCCGCTCTCGCCCTCTACTGGACGACGCAGAACATCTTCTCCATCGCGCAAACCTGGTTCATGCAGAAAATGCCCGAGCCCGAATTGAAGACCAACAAGAAGGCCGGCAAAAAGAGCTGGATGCAAAAGCTCGCCGAAAAAGCGGAACTCGCCCAAAAGGCCCGCGAAGCCGGTCAAGGTCGCCCGGGAGCCGGCGGTGGCCAGCAGCAGCAAAAGCCCAAGAAGCCCCGCGGGCCGAAAACTGGTGGGTAGGTAACTTTAACTTCCCGGGCTCTGGAAATTTGCGTCTATTCTCGAAGGTTCGCAGACAAAAGAAAGGCCGAGATCATTTCTATCGTGAAATGAACCCGGCCTTTGAAATTTGTTACTGCGCTTAGCTCGGCAACTTCCACTTGTTGCGATCCTTCTGGTGGACCAGCGCATTCGCTCTGGCGTTGTCGATGAACTGCATCTTCTTGGGATCGAACTTCAAGTTCTGGTTTGTCCGATGCGCGATCTTGCCGAGGTTAATCAAGGTGCAGGAGTTGAAGCCGTTCTCTTCGTTAAGCGCAAACTTCTTGTTCTCGCGAATGGCTTGATGGAAGTCGCCAACTTGCGGCTCGGGCTCGGGAAGTTTTTTCAACTTCTCAGCGAAGCCTTTCACGTCGGTTTTGAAACCGCGCATAATCTTACCTTCGCTTCCTTCAATCAGCGCGGCGTCCTTGTCCTTGTTCTCACCATCAAGAATGATCTGCGTTCCATCTTTGTAGGTATACGTGATGCGGCGGAAGGAGCCAACGGCATCTTGGTCCTGAGGATCGGCGTCGCATTCGACAGAAACCGGAAGCTCTTCATCCTTGCCGAGGATATACTGAATAGGATCGAGGTAGTGCTGCCCCATGTCACCCAGTCCGCCACCATCGTAATCCCAATATCCACGGAAGGTACCATGGGTTCGGTGGGAGTGGTAAGGCTTGTAGGGTGCCGGCCCGAGCCAGGTGTCATAGTCAAAATGCTTCGGGATCGGCTGCTCCTTGAGATTCTTTTTACCAACCCAATTGAACTTCCAGTTGAAGCCAGTCACCCCGCTCAGGGTTACTTTGTAAGGACCGTCACCGATCAGGCCTCCATCGACCGCCTTGCGAACTTCGCGCGCGGTGACACCGGAACCGTAAAAGGTGCTCTTGAAGCGAAACCAGGTGTTAATTCGGAATTTCACGTCGGCCTTTTGAATCGCTTTCTTCATCGCAAGCCCCTCACCAATCGTCCGGGACATGGGCTTTTCTCCCCAGATGTGCTTTCCAGCCTTGGCCGCCGCAATCGCCATGTGGGCATGCCAGTGTGGCGGGGTACAGGTGTGAATGATATCGATATCGTCCCGCGCGATGATTTCGCGGAAATCCGCATACGCTTTGACGTCCTTATTGCCTTTCTTGATCGCCTGACCTTGACGCTGTGCCATGCGCTGGGAGTCCACGTCACAAACCGCCAAAATCCGACCCGGCATACCCAAATGGCTATTACTGATCCCTCCGCAGCCCAAGAGAGCCCGCGTAAGTTCCTCAGAAGGAGGAGTTTGTCCATTCAGCCCCAACACCCGGCTGGGAACGATCGAAATAGTCGCGAGAGAGGCGAGATTCCCCAATGCTTTCCGGCGAGAGATCTTGTTCAAATCAGTCATCTCGTGAGCATACGGAGTCGAATCCGGAAGGAAATCATGGAATTCAACGAATTTGCCAAATAACAGAAACTGATTCGACAGCGACGAGAGCTTCTGAAAGTGTTCCCCAACCTATGAAATCTCTGATCTTATCCACCCTGTGGGTCTGCTCCCTCGGAATGGCCTCCGCCCAATCCGAATTGACGGAAATCGACCGTGAGTTGCTTCTCGATAGACTCAAAGCCATCCAAGAGACCTCCAATCAAACCGTTCAGAGCCGCCATAGCGTGGCGCTGGCCGCATTCAAGAGCGCGGTCGACAGCGACAGCGAGGCTCTTGCTTTGTTCCTCAAATGCCACGAAAAAATCTCTTTTCAGGACAAAGCCCGAAAATCCCAAGACTTTCGCGAATGGAAACGTCGCTATAAAGATCGCCACGACGATCCCGGGTTTAAGCGAGCGCTCAGACACCAGCTCTCTTGGCTTCTCACCACCATCGAGGCAGCTGGAAATCCAAAAGCCCGGGACAAGATGTCCTCCCGTGCGACGAACGCCATCGATGCCATCTTTCGCGATGCCAAAGTCCTTGATGGCTATCAGGGCACACTCGGAAGTTCCGTTCTCAGCACTGTCTTCGCCAAAGCTTATGAACTCGACAAACTAAAGATTTCCAGCTGGCCCAATGCCCCCTTGGCCATCGATCAAATGTACGAACTGATCATCATGAAGCCGCTTCGTAACCCCGACAATATCGCCAAGCTCAAGAGCGCCTGGACGGCCCGAATTACACACTCCGGCTTAATCCACAAGGCCTGGGGAGATGAGGGAAACGTCGGTAAAGATCGCAACCCGGATCTGGAGGCCTGGTTGGCGAAAGGCCGCCTCGACCTCGTTTGGCGCATGGAAACCGACCTCTTTTCGGCAGGCGATGAGAAAGCGGCCGCCCTCAGAATGCTCACTCATCTCAAGGAGCATCTCACCCATAATTCCGCTCCCGGATGGATCACCGAGTTCACCAATTTGATTAACGGACTCCCCGCAGGAGGAGAAGAGGATAAAGAATAATGATGGAAGCCATGCGCCTTCCCCACCTCATCCCACTCATGCTACCCATTAACTTGTGGTCACAGTGGGCCCTGCTTACTCAAACCGAGGAAGGCCGCATTCTCTTCAAAAAAAGGCCACGACCTCGGCCGGGTCGGGGAAAAGCCCAAGGGCTCCCACCGACCCATCACCCTCCTTCACACCAAGACCCGGAGCAAGGTTAAGTCCTGCGCTTCCCCCATCACCGCACAGAAAGATTTCACCGGAGAAAACTTACTTTAGATAAACTAAATATCTAATGTTGCCCAAGTAACATTACGGGTAGCCAAGTAACAAAACGCATGATAGTGATCGCGGCATGAGACTACTTCATCGATTGGGAGGTTTCGCCGCACTGTTCGCGCTCTCCTGCCTCAGCCCATTGCAAGCCGCCGAAGTCCGTGTCTGGACCTCTGCTTCCGGCAGCACCATCAAAGCCAAATTCCAAAAACTGGATAAAGGCGAAGTCCATCTGGTTACCCCGGAAAATAAGGTCGTCAAAGTCAAGGTCGCGACCCTCTCCCTCGCCGACCGCGCCCACCTCGTCGACTTCGCCGAAGCCGATAAAAAAATCCTAACCGACGTAAAACTGAGTGTTCCCGAGGAAGACATCCGCTTTGACAAAAAAACCATCAAGACTCTCGAAAAGAAGATGGGATTTGGCGACAGCACCCATCTGGCCTTCAACCTTATCGAGTCCGAGCACTTCCTCATCGCTTCCACCGGACGCTTCAGCGGCAAGGCTCTCGCAGAAATGGCCGAACGCCTCTGGCACGGTATGGCTTTCCAGCACATGAACTTCCGCGAAGACTGGGGTGACAAAAGGAAAGTCATCATCGTCACCACCGACGAGGACGTCTACGGGGAACTCGGCAAATGGTATGCCAACTGGCTCCGCAACAACATCACCGACGAAAATGTAGCCCAGCAACAATCCAACCGGATCAGCACTCTCTGGATGCGCGTCGCGGGAACTTCGATCCGCCTCCCTGAAGACGAGCAGGAAGAATTCAACGCCTTCGAAACGGCAAAAGTCTTCCGCATTCGTGATGGAAACGATCGCAGCTACAAAAAAGTCTTCGGCCCCTTCCCCACTCACGGACTCGCCGGCATGCTCATCTCCCATCAAATGGGAGGCGTCAGCGACATCTCGCCGACCGGATACTTTGCCCTCACCACCGGCCACGCCTACTTCAAGGAAATCCAACTCGCCGATAAATCAGAAACCCAGCTCCTCGATGCCGGTAAGTATGGCGAAGAGGACGAAATCTCCTCCGCCAGCGGATTTAAAGACGGACGCTCCTGGGCCAAGACCCTTCGCAAGCTCGTTCGACAGGGCAAGGTCACCCCTGATCTGGAAAAACTCCTTTCCTTCACCTCGGCCGACCTCACCCCCGAGCAACTCGTTTTGATGTATTCCTTCGCTTACTATCTCGAAAGCGACTCAGCACGCGTCGCCGCCTTCGCCGAAATGGTAACCCGTATCGAGTCCAGCAATCAGGTTCCCGCACCGATCGAAATCGCAAAAATCTTCGGCCACGAAACAGTCGAGGAATTTCAGGCCGCCTGGACCGAGTTCGTTAAGAGCACCAGCTTCAAATAAGAACTATCACACCAATGAAATCACTTTCACTCACTCTTTTCCTCCTCCTCTTCGCACCCTTTTCCTTTGCTCAGGAGAAGGAAGCCGAGAAAGAAGAAGCCACTAATGAAGAAGAAGCCGAAGAGATCAGCGTAAAACCTGAACTCCGGCTCTTTACCAGCGTAGACGGCAAAAAGATTCAAGCTGCCCTCGTCGATCGCGACGACGAAAAGAAAACCTTCAAGCTCCTCGTCAAAGGCCGCTCGACACCCTCGACCATCCCCTTTGACAAGATCAGCCCCGAAGATCTCGAATACATCAAGAAGTGGCCCAAAGCCAAATCAGTCTTCCTGCAAAAATGCCGTGGCCTGACCATCCGCCAGCTTCTCGAACTCCGCGGTTATGAGCCCATTCCCTTCAAGTTCGAAGGCAATGCCATCATGATCACTGGAAAGCTGAACGGGAAGCCCGCCAAGGTGCAAATCGATACAGGTGCCGGAACCACCTTGCTCCACGCACCCTTCACCACGGCTGCCGGATGCAAGATTGGTCCCATGGATCAAAAAATCTGGGGGGTCGCCGGCTTCCAGCCCGCAGGCACTGCTGAAATCCCCAAACTCGAGCTCGGTAGCAGCGTCTTCCTCGACGAAGAAATTCAAGCCGCCGACCGAGACCACAATATGCCCAAGGGGTTCAAACGCAATGAGGACATCCTCCTAGGTGCCGAATACCTCATCAAGCTGGAAACTGTGATTTCCTACAAGGAGCGCACGATCTTCTTCCGCCCCGACAACTCAGACATCGCTCAAATCGAAAAAAATGGCAAAGACGACGATGACTTCAGTTTCCGGATCTTCACCATGAAAGATAAGAAGCAGTTCCGTGGAAAGCTCGTCGGTAAAGAAGGCAACTCCGCCATCATTGAAGGACTCAATGGCAAGCGCAAATCATTTGCTACCTTCTCCATGTCCGACAAGGACGTTGCCTATGTCGTCGGCTGGAGCCAGGAGAAAGCCGACTTCATGGCACACTGCCGTGGCCTCACTATTGAGGAACTCCTCGACCTCCGCCGTTTCCAATCCTTCCAGTACGAGCGCAAAGGTAACCACATTTTCGTTGATGGAACCCTGAACGACAACGAGGTCCTCTGGATGATCGACACGGGGGCTGACAGTAGCTTGCTCCACCTCGATTGGGCTAAGAGGACTGGATGTAAAGTCGGCCCAATGGACAAGAAAGTCTACGGTATCGGAGGCTCTGCACCTGCCGCTGCCACCAATATCGACAAGATCACCATGGGCGACGCCACTCTCAACAACCGCATTCTTCTCGCCACTGATTTGAAGCGGAATCAGGAGAACAAGCAACAAGAGTGGGTCGGACTTTTCGGAGCAGACTACATGCGCGAACTCGAGGCCGTCATCACTTACCGCGAAAGCCGCATCTTCCTGAAAAGGCAGAAATAATCGCCAACATGGACGAACTGGAATCCTTCTTTCGGGAATCACTTGAGGACTTTGCCCTCAGTAGATCTGAAAAAAAGGATCTCAAAGTCCATCTCGCCAAAATTGGAAGCGACAAAGTCGGGCAAGCTAAAGCCCGACAGCTCGCTTTTCGTCTGGCCAATAACGCCATTGACGAGTTCGGCCAAATCGCCGCGCTCGACTGGCTGCAGGGAGTCATTAAGCTCCTCTACGCCAACGAAAACGAGGTCAAAGCCAGCGCCTACTTCAGCCCCGGCGAAGACTGCCTTCACCGCATCCGACGCCTCATTGGCGAAGCCCGCGAGTCCCTCGACATCTGCATTTTCACCATCACTGACAATCGCATCGTCAAAAAACTCGAAGAAGCCCACGCCCGCAAGATTCGCATTCGCATCATCTCGGATGACGACAAATCCGAAGACCTCGGCTCCGATCTCGATCACCTCCGCCGCGCCGGCATCAGCTGTCGCCTCGACCGCACCACCGCACACATGCACCACAAGTTCGCTGTCGCCGACAACGACCTTCTCCTCTCCGGCAGCTACAACTGGACCCGCTCCGCCGCCACCGAGAACGACGAAAACATCATCGTCACCAACAACCGCAAACTCGTGAACAGTTTTCAGTTGAAGTTCGACGAGCTTTGGGAACGACTGGGCTGAGATCCAACCTTT
>JAQWZU010000207.1 GCA_029253285.1 Akkermansiaceae bacterium
CCGACTTCTGGTCGACGCCGGTATCTTTTTGGACCGGTTCGGGAGAATTTCCACGATAAAAATCTCTGGCCCGGGACTTCGCCCCCGGAGTTTAGTCAGTTTGGTGGGTCTGTTTCGCGGGGAGCTACCTTGAACCTCACCAATGAATCCGGGTTGATTTACTACACGACCGATGGCGCTGACCCGCGTCTTCCGGGGGGGGGGATCAATCCGACGGCAACTTCCCAAGATGGTTCTATTCTAGATGTGGAATTGATTCCTCTGGAAAGTATCTGGAGCTACAGTGATGAAGACGGGGATCTTGGGACAGCATGGAGGACCGGTTTGGAGGTTGATGATGATTGGCTGACTGGAGCGGGGCCGCTTGGGTATGGCAGCGTCAAGGAATCCGGAGTGATCCCCATCGCGATCGCGACGGAGGTGAACAATCCTGCGCCTCGTCAGCCGATGACGTATTTCCGGAAGGAATTCGAGATTGATGACGCCTCGGCTTATCTTGAATTGACGATGAAGCTGAGAGCCGATGCAGGTCCGATTGTTTATCTCAATGGGGTGAAGGCGTTTCAGGATGCCAACATCCCGGATGGTGCGACCTATGGGACACTGCCGACCTCTGATTCGAGTGATTCCAACGAGGGCGATCTTGATGAATATACTCTCGATCCGGCATTGCTCGTCACCGGAACAAACATCATCGCGGTAGAGCATTTCAATAGTCCAACGAGTAGTGACATGGTTTTTGACATCCAGTTGGATGGAAGGCGGACTAATCCGGGGAACACGCCGCTTGCTATCGATGGTCCCATGACGGTGATGGCGCGGAGTTATGATAATGGCGAGTGGAGTGCGCTGACCGAGGCTGATTTCACGGTTGAAACGCTAGCGCCAAGCAGTTCAAATCTGGCCATTGCGGAGATCCTTTACAATCCGCTTGGGCCCAGCCAGTCGGAGATCGATGCCGGATTTGATGATGGTGATTTATTTGAGTTTGTCCGTATTCAAAATGTCGGATTGGGAACTGTCGATATGGGTCAGGTGAGATTTACCTTGGGAATTGATTTTGATTTTGGAGACTCCGAAATTCGAGTGCTGCCTTATGGGAGTGCGGTTCTTTTGGTCTCAAATCTCGATGCCTTCCGGGCGCGCTTTGGAACCGACTACGATGACATCATCGCCGGTGAATATTCCGGGCAGCTTTCCAATGGTGGAGAGACGATTCGATTTGTCGGCAACAATGAATCTTTGATTCATGAGTTTGATTATGACGTTTCGTCTCCATGGCCGGATCTCACTTTGATGGACGGGCACTCAATTCAGCTGATTGATTCCTCGGTGTCACACGATGCCGGCTCCAACTGGCGCGCTTCCGGGAATGTCGATGGAGATCCGCAGAATGCTTTGGGGTATGCCGCCTGGCTTTCGGCCTTCTTTACCCTTGGTGAAGTGGACAGTACTACGATCACCGGCCCTGAGGAGGATGGCGACGGAGACGGTTGGAGTAATTATCTGGAGTATGCACTGGGAACAGTTCCAAATAGTGCCGGAGACTTTCCTGCTCCGATTCAGCCAAGTCTGGAAGATTATGACGGAGATTTGTATCTGACAATTACCTATACGCGTTCGGTAAATTCGGGGGAGGTGCAGTTCTCCGCTGAGACCAGTGATGATTTGGTAATCTGGTCTGCCGGAGGTGTAGCGATTCTTCCGGAGGTTACGAATCCTGATGGCTCAATTTCTGCGAAATTCCGGCATCCCATTTCAGTGGGCAGTGACCCGCAATACCTGCGCTTGAAAGTTACGGAATGAGAAGGCCAATTCTAGATCCGGGTAACCGTGAAGAGCAATTGAAGCGGTGTCCGATTTGGAGGGATGAGGGAAATCGGATTTCCCGGACCTTCAAGTTTTCGTCTTATCTGGAGGGTGTGGACTTCGTGAATGATCTCGCGAAGTTTGCCGAGGAGGCAAATCACCACCCGGATATCTTGATCGCTTATCGATCAGTTACGGTAACGTTGACGACTCATGACCAAGGCGGCGTGACTATTCTTGATGTCGAGATGGCCGAGAGGATCGACCGGATTTTTGATTAGCGGGCCTGAAGGATCTTTTCGGTCTCAAGACCGGTAAGGGCTTTGAGTCCTTTGATGAGTCGGGCGAGAATGAAGCCTCCGACGACGAGAAGAGGGACTCCAATGACAAGGAAGCCCCAGCCGGTGATGCGGCCGACGTCCTCGTTGTAGAGTTCCTTCCAGTTCTCGGCGGACGGGTCGAGGTCGTGAAGGAAATACCAGGCGAGTCCGAGGTTCATCACTGCCGAGAGACAGAATGAACCGAAGAAGAGGAGGGTCGAGGTCCAAAGAAGATGTTTGTGTTCCTCGACCTTGTCATTTTCTTTGAGCTTCTTGTTGATGCGTCCGTGGTCGAAAATACCCTCGTTGTAGATGAAGGCATTGAAGAGAGGGCTTTTCTTTTTGTGAGTAAAGAGGAAGAGCGAGCCTAGGATGAGAGGTTGGATCGCTTCCTTGATTCCGAAGAGCAGGGGCGCGTGGGTGCGGTGAGAAGGATCATCGCTGGAGTAGAGATAGATCGTGATGAGCCCGGTAAGGAGGACGTTGGCCAGACCGACGGCGGAGAAGACGTTGACCTTCTTGAGTTTGACGAAGTGCCAAATGCCGTAGATGAGGGGGATGGAGAGCGCCAGCCCCATCGCAATATAGGGCCCGAGGTGATAGAAACTTTCGCCGTCTTTGCTGCATTTGCTCAGGATGAGGACGGGAGCGAGGACGTTGACAAGAATATCAGCCAAGGGGCTGTCTTGTTGTTGGGCGGCGGGTTTAGCGGTTTCTTCGGACATGTGAAAACGATTGTGAGGGGATAGCGAAAGGGCCCGCAGAGAGCGGGCCCTTGTCGGAGAAGTGTGCAGAAATAGTTACGCGGAGTAAATGGTATTTCCAGTGGAACGAAGTTCGTCGCAAGCCTGCTTCATGCGGTCGCAGAGGGACTGCTCGGCTTTCTTGAGGTAGCTGCGTGGATCGTAGCACTTCTTGTTGCCGACTTCGCCGTCAATCTTGAGCATGCCCTCGATGTTCTCGGACATGTGAGTCACGATGGGGCGGGAGAAAGCATACTGGGTGTCGGTGTCGATGTTCATCTTCACCACGCCATAGTCGAGAGTCTCTTGGAGGTCGCTGGCAGAGGTTCCGGATCCGCCGTGAAAGACGAGGTCCATTTCAGCTTCGGGGCCATACTTGTCGGTGACGACTTTTTGTCCGTCGCGGAGGATGGTGGGCTTGAGCTTGACCGAGCCGGGTTTGTAAGCGCCGTGCACGTTTCCGAAGGTCGCCGCAAACATGAAGCGCCCGATCGGGTTGAGGGTTTCGTAAACCTGCATCATGTCCTCGGGAGTGGTGTAGAGTTTCTCGGCGGGGAGGCCGGAGGTGTCGTGACCGTCTTCTTCTCCACCGACGCAACCGGCTTCGATTTCGAGGATGATGTCGAGCTCAACGCACTCTTCGAGAAGTTCGGCGGAGATCTTCATGTTCTCATCGAGATCGACAACCGATCCGTCGAACATGTGGGATTGGAAAAGAGGGCCTTTTCCTTCTTCCTTGCGCTTGCGGGAAGCGTCGAGGAGCGGTCGGAGGAAGGAGTCGACTTTCTCGGGATGGCAGTGGTCGGTGTGAAGACCGATGAGGATATCGTATTTCTCAGCGAGAATGTGGACGGCTTCGGCAAGCACGATGGCTCCGAAGGCCGCATCGTTAACCGCGGTGCCGGAAGCGAACTGGCCGCCACCGGTGGAAACTTGGATAATGCCATCGGACTTAGCCTCGGCGAATGCCTTGAGCGCACCATTTGCGGTGGTGAGAGAGGTGATGTTAATGGCTGGGTATGCGTAACCACCCTGTTGGGCGGCATCGAGCATCTGACGGTATTGTTCTGGTGTCGCGACGGGCATGACTGGCGCTGGGTAGCGGAAATCAGCGACATAGGCAAGGATTGGCTTTATATCGGTGAAATCTGGGGGCTTGGGTGAACGGTGAGATGGTGTGGTAGGCGCGCCATGGGTTCCGGCGTTTCGCGAAAGTTTGGGGATGACCTACGGGTTTGCCTTTGAGATCTTTTCCCAATTCGAAAAGGTCGCGGCCTGACCCGCGGAAGAACCGTCTGGGTGAATGAGATTCCAGACGGTTGCTTTTTTGATACGAAAGCGATTTCCGGTGCTTGAGATTCTCACGCCGGAGTAGTTGTCGATGAAGCCATTTGCGGTCACTTCGGCAAGGAGCTTGGCTCGTTCTTCGCGATTGGGTGCTTCCGCAGTGAAGCGTGAGGGCGTGGAGGTGAACTCGTCCCAGGACATTTCGAAGAGTTCCTGAGCGAAGCGGTTTCCGTAGGTGAGAATGGGATCCCCTGAGGTGTCGTGTGAAGCGACGAAAAAGGGAGCTTCGTAAAGTTGTCGGGCGGTTTCGAGGGGCTCGGCTTGTGGATCGATGAGGTCTCGGCCCGTGACTGCCTTGAGGCTGCCGAGCAACAAGGCAACATGATTGGCGAGGTAGTTGTTGTTAGGGCCGGGTTCCTCGAAGGACATGGAAAGGTCTTAGCTCAGAGACCAGAGGATTCAAGTGGCTTTGCGCCGTTTGATGGCGAGGGAGATCCGAACGAATAGATAGATTACGATTGCCGCTTCGATGGAGAAGGCAATGACCGGAGGGCTTGGGAAATCGATCTGCACTGGCGAAGAGTAGCTGTTTCATCGTCCTTCTTCGACCTCTCTATATTCTTCGCGATTGGGAGACATCTCCTCGCCCCAGTGTTGGAGGAAGAAGCGTTTTTCGGTGGTGAAGAAGGTGTCGGAGCGGCCGATGAGGGGACGGAGGGTGGTGGACATTTGCAGGGTGACGAGGAGGAAGATGCCCACCCAGATTTTGACGGGTCCGGAGTTTTCCGTTCCCGATCCTTTAAGCATTTTCATGAGAAAACCGGTGCCGAAAAGGACGGAAATGAGCCAGGTAGCGATGACGAGGAAGCCGAAGAAGGGTTGGGATTCGGATGATTGGGAGAAGACCCAAAGCACGGGAGCGAACCCGAGGAGGAGGGCTCCGGTGAGAGCGAGGGCGGAGGCGAGGCCCTGGACAATTTCGATGAGTTTCAGTGACGTTCCAGTGAGGGCGGTGAAAATATAGAGGCTGGGAAGGCAGATCACGGCGCTGAAGAGGACGCCGAAGAGGGTCTTCACCGGAGCGGCCCAGAGTTGTTCATGAAAGGAGAAGGATCCGAGCGTGATGCCGAAGAGGAGCAGGCTGGCGACGATGACGAGGCTGAGCTTGAGAATGAGGCCGCCGGGTTTTTCGTTGTTACGAATGTTGTCGACTAATGAGAATGGGTGTTTCAAGAGGTGCTCAAAGATAGACAGTAAAGGAGCGTCGTCTTTGAGTGGTGGGGGAAGCGGCGGTGGAGTGGTGCTTGATTGGTTTTCTGGTTTGTTCATGGTTTTGATGTAGTAGATTTTCTGAGAAGTTTGATGAGGGGCGCGTGGAGAAGGAGAAGAATGAAACCGGCGATGAAGAGGACGAAGAGCGCGTAGTCTCCTGTGCTGGATCGCAGGGAGCTCCAGACAGTTTCGTAGAAGGTTCCTTGCATGGGATGGTCACGCAGAAAGGCGACCTCGATGGTGGGTGTTCCGAAGAAGGGTCGCAGGATCCAAGAAAACTGGGCTCCCATAAACGCATTACCTCCGATCCAGGCGGCTATGGTCATTCCGGCGATGCGGGTGTTGGGCGTGGTGGCGATAAGCATTCGGGCGAGATGGACATTTGCCATCACGCCGGCAAAGGCGATGAGCGCGGTGTGGGTAACGAGAAAATTAGCGTGGGCCGCGGTCGCTCCTGCTGAGTCCGCGGAGGGTGCATTGAGCGCCATAAAGAATGTGACCGGAGCAAGCGCGCCAAGAATCATCGCCGCGACAGCAAAGCTCATGAGTTGGGCCAGGAGGGATTGCTTGAACCCAAGTCCGCTGCCGAGCAGAAGCCCGAGAATACCATTAAGGAGACTGTTGGAGGCAAGAGTGATGAAGATCAGCGCTGGCATTTTAAATGCGACGTAAGCTCCCATCTCCGGAGCGCGCCAGAGTCCGACGGTGAGGCCGTAACTGCCGAAGCCCGCGATGATAATCAGGGCGGTGAGTCGACCCCGGGCCGCGGTGGGATTTTCCAGCCACTTGCGGAGTTCGTGTGGAGCCCCTCGGAGGAGGCCTGTGAATTCGTCCCGCATTCTAAGACCAGGGGCTTAGCGGAGTGAGGGAGAGGGTGGGGTATTGGTCGTCGACGGAATGAACCGTTTGTGGCGGCTCAGTGGATTGAGGCTTGGGAGCGGCGACGCCGACCGGGAGAATCATGACTGACAGGAGCCATAGTGGTAATTTGATCATGCGTTCATCGTTTCACTCCTTTGTGAAGAGATGATGATCGCTAGATGAAGATTCGGAGAAATTAACGATTTTCGGGGATCAAGGGGAGGGCGATAAAGGCGCAGGTGCCTCCTTGTTTTGGGGTGAAAATATTGACCCTTCCGAGGTGTAAATTGGCGATCTCCTTGACGAAAGCCAGCCCAAGGCCATTTCCTTTCGTCCCATCATCAGGGCGGTAGGAGAAAAAGCGCTCGAAGGCCCGCTCGGCCGCGAATTCGGGGATTCCTTCGCCTTGGTCCTGAACGGTGAGGATGATTTCGGTTTCGTGGCTCTCGAGGAGCAGGAGGACTTCTCCTTTTTTGGGAGAGAAGTGGATGGCATTTTCGAGAAGGTGATTGAGAGCCGATCCAAGGAGGAGTTCGTTGCCTTTGTAGGGCAGGTGTTTTGGGAGATCTGGTTTAATGGTGACATCGTTTGCCTCGGCGAGAGGGGTCATTTGGCCAATGCTCTTTTTGCACAGTGTGACAATGTCGAATCCGTGGGAGTGCTCCAGGTGAGTCTGCGCTTCGAGAGAAGAGAGCTCCAGGAGACGATGAATCATGCGCTCGCAACGGGCCGTTTGGTTACAGATATTCTCCAGAAAATGAGCCCGGTCGGCAGCTGGCATGTCTTCGTCCATGAGCTCGGCGGCCCCTTGAATGGCGGCGAGGGGAGATTTAAGTTCGTGAGTGAGGGTCTGGATATATTTGTCGGAATGAGTGCGGCCTTCCAGAGATTCGCGCATGTCGTGGAGAGCATTGGCGAGAGTGTTTGCTTCGCGGCCGAGTCCGACGGCGGGCTTTGAGCGTCGTTCGCCCCGTGTGATGGAGCGGGCGTAGTCGGTCAGTTGCCCGATGGGGCGAAAGAGCCAGATGAAGACTGCGCCGATGAGAATAATGATGCCGGAGCCGATAAAGATGGTGGCAAAAATGATGTCGCGGCGACGTTCCTGGACGAAGGGTAAGACGTCGGCTTGGGCTTTGTAGACACTGAGGCAGCCAACGATCTTTCCGTCTTTGTGAACAGGTGCTCCAACAAACATGACGGAGGAGTTTTTGTCATTTTCATCGGTTCGAGAGGAACGGGCCCCGTATTTACCGGCTAAAGTTAATCTGATGTCGCGGAATCTAGAAAAATCTTCCCCAATGTTTTTAGGGTATCCACTGTCGAAGAGAATAATGCCTTTATCGTCGGTGAGGTAGGCATTGAGGCCAACGTTGGTTTTGAGTTTTTTGAAGATGAGGGCTTCGATGTCCCGGTTGTAGCTATTGTCGAAAATCTCTCCTAGACCAGCGAGCGAGCCCCCGGTCTCAACGTAGCCAGCGAGAATATTCGCGGTGTCGACCATCGATTCTTCGGTGGCCTGTAGGGTTTGAAATTCGAGATCCTGAAGGAGATAGTCGATGAGGCGAAAGAACCCGAGCCCGAGAATCAGGACGATGAAGAAAAGGGTGACCCGGGTAAGACGCATCTAAAGAACGAGAGCGTAGCCGAGCCCGCGTCGGGTTTGAATTGTTTCCGCGGCATCTTCGGAATGTTGGCGGAGTTTTGCGCGGAGGGACTTGATGTGGGCGTCGATGGTGCGGTCCATGGCGGAGCCGGGATCGTCCCAGGCTTTTTCGAGAAGCTGGTCACGGGTAAAGACTCGGCCGGGTTTTTCGAGGAAAGTAGCAAGGAGCTTGTATTCGTGCGCGGTGAGGTCGAGGAGGTTGCCGCAGCAGGTAATACTCATCGTGTCGGTGGCATGATGGAGGAGAGCGGTGGGTGCTTTGGGCTCCTCTGGCTTGCCGCGTCGGAGAATAGCGCGGATGCGGGCCACGACGGCGCGGGGTGAGAAGGGTTTGGTGACATAGTCATCGGCCCCGAGTTCGAGTCCGAGGATTTGGTCGATCTCGGAATCGCGTGCGGTGAGAAAGAGAATGGGGACGTTGGAAACCTCGCGAATTCTACGACAGAGATCGAGGCCGGTGTAGTCGGGCAGGCCAATGTCGAGGACGGCGAAATCGGGGTCGTGGCTTTGAAAATGTTCCAGCCCGTCGGCAGCAGTGCTGACATGGGTGACCTCGAACTTCTCGGTTTCGAGGGCGTAAATCAGGGTGTCCGCGATGGCGGATTCATCTTCGACGACAAGAATTGAGAGCATGGTGTGAGTGGTTAACCGAGATCATAGGCATCCAGATCTGCGGTGACGATGACATCTTCCGGGGTTGGCGTGGCACTGAGGATTTTGTTGAGATGACGGGAGAGGGCGCGAGCGTTGGGGCCGCGGAGGAGAAGTTGGAAACGGAACTGGGAGTGGGATTTGGTGAGGGGCGATGGGATCGGGTCTCCCAGGGTGATGCCGTCGGGGAGATTCTCGGCGAGTTTCCGATGAAGAGTTTGTAGAGTGAACTCAGCGCGTCGTTCATGACTGGAACGGGCGAGAAGAAGAGCGAGGTGGGTGAAGGGCGGATAGCCAAATTGTCGGCGCATCTCGAGTTCCTGATCGACGAAGCCTTCAAAGTCATGGTGTCGGGCGAATTGGATGGAAGGGGAGTGAGGTGTAGCCGTCTGAATGATGACCTCACCGGCCATTGCTCCCCGCCCGGCGCGTCCGGCGACCTGGGTGAGGAGTTGGAAGGTGCGTTCTCCAGCCCGGAAGTCGGGTGCGTAGAGTGAGAGGTCGGCATTGAGCACGCCGACGAGGGTGACGTTTGGGAAGTCCAATCCTTTGGCAATCATTTGGGTGCCGAGGAGGATGTTGATTTTCTTTGCTCGAAAATCACGAAGAGTGTCGCGGAGCGCGTTTTTTCGTCGTGTGGTGTCGGTGTCGAGACGGGCGACTTTGGCGGAGGGGAAGACTTTACGGATGATGGTTTCGGCCTTTTCTGTTCCGTAACCTTGAAAGCGAATAGCTGGATCGTGGCATTCGGGGCAGAGTTTTGGGACAATGGCCTGATGGCCGCAGATGTGGCAGACGAGGCGCTCATCGGCGCGGTGGTAGGTCAAAGGGATCGCGCAGTGGTTGCATTGAATAACGTGGCCGCAGGGCGGGCATTGCAGGGAGCGCGCAAAGCCGCGGCGGTTGAGAAAGAGGATGACCTGTTGGTTGGCTTCGAGTCGTTGGTCGATAGAGGCACGGAGCACGTCAGAAAGGATGGCGTCGCGTCCTTTTTGCTTTCGTGATTCAATGCGCATATCGACGACGCGAGTGAGAGGGAGTGATGCGCCGTCGGCGCGTTCATTCATACGAATGATCTCATACTTACCGGCGAGGGTGTTTTGGTAGCTTTCGAGGGAGGGCGTGGCGGATCCGAGGAGAACGGAGCATTTCTCGAGGCGGCAGCGGACAACGGCGAGGTCGCGGGCGTGGTATTTGGGTGGGTTTTCTTGCTTGTAAGCTGGTTCGTGTTCTTCATCGACAATGATGAGTCCGAGATTGGGAAGAGGGGCGAAGATGGCCGAGCGAGCTCCGATGACGATGCGTGCTTTTCCGGAGCGGATGCGGTGCCATTCGTCGAAGCGTTCGCCTTGGGAAAGGTTGGAGTGAAGAACGGCAATTTCATCGACCATTTCCGAGAAGCGGGCTTTGAAGCGTTGGACGGTTTGAGGAGCCAGGGCGATTTCGGGAACAAGAACAATGATATTCTTGCCGAGGTCGAGTGCCTTTTGGGTGGACTGAAGGTAGACTTCGGTTTTTCCCGATCCCGTGATGCCGTGGAGAAGGATGGGGTTTGGAGGCTCCTCGCTATTAAGGCTTTTGGTGACGGCCTGGAGGACTTCGTCTTGCTCTGGGTTGAGGGTAAGGGGCTGGGTGGGGACGAAGGTTTCTCCGGAGTCGGGGTCGCGTCGGACTTCGAGATCAATGAGTTTAACCCAGCCTTTTTCGGTGAGTGACTTTAGCGATGACGCGGCGGAGGTTCCTCCGAGTTCGGTAATGGGGATGGGTTTCGAAGCAGCTGTCAGGAGGCTGAGAATGGCGTGTTGACGTTTTGCGCGTTTGGCGAGAATGGTGAGGTCCTCTTCGGAGGGAGGCTTGTCGATGAGCGCGGCGCGGCGGGTTTTACTGGAGCCTTTTTCTCCACGGATGGAGCTGGGAATGATGGAGCGGATGACCTGCTCAAGCGGGGTTCCGTAGTAGGAAGTGATCCATTCGGCGAGCTTGAGGAGTTCCGGCGTGATGAGGGGTTCGGGATCGACGAGGTCGGTGAGATAGCGAAGGGCGAAGTCACCTTCAGGTGCTTCGTGGACCCTCAGTACTGTGCCGGTAGCCGGACGGTTGCGAAGCGGGATACGGACGCGGCAGCCGGGGAGAACCTTCAGCTGATCAGGGATCGCGTAATCGAAAACGAGTTCGGATGGTCCGTCGATAAGAACGCTGGCAGAGAGAGGCATTAGGGAAGAGCCCTGATTTAATCTTTTTTGGGCGACTTTTCAACCTTTGGTGGAGCGGGGTCTACCAAGAGCATCATGGCATATTTGGTTTTATACCTGATATTGGGGGCTTTAAAGAGGGCCAAAATGAGATGGTTCTCAGGCTGGTTTGGATTTGCCAGGCGGATGTCCCCTACGAGGGCGGATTTATCTGTGCGTTCCTTCCCGGTAATCCCGGTTTTGTGTCCGGCATTGAAGGGTTTTATTTCCGTCCAATCTTCCCCCATGGCTTTGAGGAAAGCAGCCTTTACGGCATCAAATTTCTCATTGGTGACAAATGAATAGATGGGTTTTCCCTTATTGTCGCTATGCGAAATTAGGAAGATTTTCTTTTGATCGAAAATTTTGTGAACGTTGGGCAACTGCGCGCTGGAGGCCAGGCAGCTGATGAGAAGAATCAATGAGATGATGGAAATCTTTTTATTCATAGTTCGAGTGACTTACCGTCAGAAAGCGGAACCAAGTTTACCAGGTTCTTGATTTCGATAGATTGTCCAAAGGATTCCACACAGGGAAATCGCAACCAAATGGGTGGAGAGGATGGAAAGAGGGAAGTCGAAGCAACTGTGGATGCCGATTCCAATCAGGGAAATAACGATTCCCTTGACGAGGTGAAGGTCGTCATGGGGGACTTTTCGTTTGAGGAGAAGGTAGCCTCCCCGAACGACACCACCGATTCCAATGGTAAACCAAGCCAGAGCTCCAAAGTAACCCCAGTCGAGAATCGTTTGGAGGGGGTCGCAATGTCCGTATTCCCAGACGGCTTCGAGTTTACTCTCCCGATTTTTGAGGTAGAAGGGTATGAGGTAGGGGAAGGTGCCTGGTCCGATTCCGTGCCAGTAGGCTTCGTTGGTATCGGCGGAGAGGTTCACCATGAGTTTCATCATCTCGAGGCGACCATCGATGGTGCTGGCCTCACCCGTGTTTTCGATGTCTTCAAACATGTCTTGGAAACGTGAGTTCAGCAAACCGGTGCTGATGATTGTGAAACCGGCGAGAATGATGGCGGCGGCTCCGAGGGCCATTTTCTTCTCCAAAGACATCTTGGTCCTTCTGCGGCGTTTAGAGCGAATAATACGGAGAAGGGTTTTGGCTTCGAACAATACGAAGAGACCCAATTGCCCCACGAGGATGAGTGCGCCGGCCTTGGACGCCGCGAATATGATGCCAATTCCAATAACCGCTCCACAGGTCATCCAAAGGTAAAATAGTCGACTCGTACCGTTTTTTCGGTAGTCGGTGAGGGCCATAGAGAAGGCCATGATGATTCCCAGATTCATCATCGATGCGGCGTTACCATTGTAAACGTAAGGCGCGAAAAATAGTTCAGGCTGTTGATCCGGGATTCCCCAGACGGTGTCGATTCCGAGAATTTTATGGGTCATTCCAATGAGGGCAACCGACAGAGAGGCCAGAGCGAAGGCGGTGAGGATTTTTTTCCAGATCGAGCTTTCGGTGCTACGGACGATAGCGATAACAAAGAGGAAGACGGCAATGATTTCGAAGGTGAACTTCTTGGTTGCTGAAGCGACGGGGGACCCTGGAAGATCGGGAAATGGTCGATCTTTGATCATGATCCATCGGGCCCGATAGATATTCATCTCGGATTGGGCATTGATGACCATGAAGCAGCCCCAAATGATCAAGAATCCAAAACAAATCCAGAGAATCAATGGGACTCGAGGAAAGATGGATTTTCCCGGAAGGAGGGCAATCCCGGCAAGGCCAGCGAAGGCAATGGCCCAGCGTGACCGTCCACGAAAGATGTCATTTCCCTCCAAGGGAAAACCCATTGGAGAGCCATAGGCTCCTATGACCCAAGACAGGCAAAGGCCCAGGATGACAAAAAAGGCGAATGTTTTTTCCTTACTATTGTTAATCATTCCGTAGTAAATGCAAAAAGCCGCCAAGCGATGATGCAGGCGGCTTTGAAAAATTGGGAAGTCCCGGTAAGGTAACCGCCCCTAGTATGGGCATCCCGTGTTCACCACCTCGGGCTCTTCGTCGCATATCACGGCATACCACCGCTGACGCATGGTTCTTCTGAGATACCTTTTAGTCGCCCGTTCAGACTGACTTGTGCACCATCCGTAGGCGACGTTGTAGAGGTAATCAGCTTGAGGGATCAAGTCTGGATGCCATCTGGCGGCATAGTCGTAGAGACGTTGGACATCCCATCCGGTGAATGGGGCCGCTTGGGTGGCGCTACCGGTGAAACAGGCCACCGGAGAGGGGTCGGAATCGTAAACACTCAGCGCGCTGGCAAACGGGCTTAATGTTAGAAGCAGGAAAAAAATGAGTTTTTTCATCGGATGGCTTAATTTACTGTCGGAGCGGGAATTTTTTGTAATTAATATACTCGACAGCCAAAAGAATGTGATTTGTCCCTGTTGATGTCAAATTATTTCTGGCTAGTCTCTCGGTGAATGATCAATTTCGATGATATTAAGATTTGGGGCCCATTGGTAGAGTTTTAGGTTAAATTTTCGGCAAATTTCGGCAATTTCGACCATTTTCTCCTCTGGTGGACTATCCCGCATAGTCAGAATAATTCCGTCCAATGCTCCCTTTTTCTGGCAAATTTCCGTCACGGTCTCTAGGCCTCCACGGATTTTGAAGCCATCCTGATAGCGGAGATTGAGTTCGGGATGGTCATCGATGATCCCGATGATGCGCATTTGGTTGAAATGGCCTTCGGCGGTTGTTTTAGTATGGAGGAGAAAGAGTTCGCCCATGTTCCCGGCTCCGTAGAGAAGCACCCTGGGTCGGTTGCTATTAGGTTTGGCGACATTGCGATGGAGGGTGTCGATGACGCTCTCGCGCAGGAGTGTGCTAAGGCTGCGGGGAAGGATCAGGAGGGCTCCCGTGATCGTAAACGTCATCGTTTGCCGCTGAATAGTCGCATATGTTTCATTGCTGATGATGATGTTGATGGTAGTAGCAACAATTGTTCCGATCGAAAACCAGAGGGCTAGCGAGAGGAAATCGCGGAAAGTCGCCCGACTCCAGAGTCTGATCTGGGCTTTTCCGGCATTGAGAACGAAGAGGCAGGAGGCCAGGGTGATGGCGGTGGTGGGGATAAAGGTGCTGTTGGCGAGGTTTGATTTGTCGAAGAATGGAAAGTTCCCGTTGTTGTTCAGAATGTAGGAAAAGGTGATGCCGAACAGGATCGCGGCCATGTCGTAAAAGGTGAGAACGAACCGTTTCAGTCGTGATCGTGCCGGGCGCTTCAGGATTAGCTTAAAAACTTCCCCGCTGATTTTGAGTTCAACTGGGGCAAGGTAGCGAAAGCCAATGATCCCGGAGACAGAGAACGCGGCCACGGTGAGGCCCATCGTGCGATGATCAAACAGCGAGGGGATCAAGGCGAGGAACGAGCCGGCAATGGCGAGCGTGTAGAGAATGGTGGCGACTTTTCGTTGGGTCAACCCGTAGGCCAGAAGTCGGTGGTGGATGTGATGTTGATCGGCGCCGAAGACGCTGTCTTTTCCTCCTACTCCAAGTTTGTGTAGAACAGTTCGGAAGCTCCGCCGCCAAACTGCAAGCATAACATCGATGAGGGGAATTCCGGCGACAATCAGAGGCAGGAGCAGACTGGCAGCGGTGAATCGTTCGCCGGTTGATACCAGGGCCACCGAGGCGATAAAGAAGCCGATGAACATTGATCCGGTGTCGCCGAGGAAGATTTTCGCAGGATTGAAATTGTAGCGGAGGAACCCGAGCAAGGTTCCCAGCATGACAATGAGGACGATGGCGTCGGTGCCTGAACGGAGTGCGATGGTGAGGATGGTCAGGCTGAGGATCGAAATCATGGCCAGCCCCGCGCAGAGGCCGTCCATGCCGTCAATGAGGTTAAAGGCATTAATGATCGCAACGGTCCAAATGACCCAGATTGCGAGATCAACGTATTCAGGAACTTCGATTCCCAGCACGCTGCCGACGTTCCCCCCGCTGGTGTAGAAAAGAAATACCGCCGAGAGCCCGTGGGCCACTAATTTGAGCCAGGCATTGACACCCCAGCGGTCGTCGAGAATTCCAACGATGACCAGGAGAAGTGAAGCTGTGGCGAAAGCCTTGAACCATTCGAAGCTGAGCTGTCCGCTGAGTTCGCTGAAGGAGTGGACGGCTAGAACCGTGATGACAAAGGTAAGGAAAACGGCGATGCCTCCGGCTCGCGGGACCGGTTTTGCGTGAATCCTTCGTTCGCCAGGTTCGTCGATGAGCCCTAGCTTGGGGCCGAGGCGGATCATGATCCGGGTCAACAAAAGAGAGATCGCGAGAGCGACAAAAAACGCAGTGGTGAGAAGAGCTGTCATTCAAACGGATCGGGGGAGATCGCTTGGCAAAATTTAATGCAAAGTTGTTGTTTGCTAAGGGAGGAGAGGATTTTTTTGCGCCCTTTTTCTCCAATGGAGTCGAGAGCCGGGTCTTGCGAGGCTTCTTTGATGACCTCGATCATCTTGGCGGTTTCTCCATGGTCGATTTGCCAGCCTGCGTTGGTTTCTTCAATGATCTTCCCGATATGAGAGTCGGGTGGGCCAAGGTAAAGAATGGGTTTAGCGAGTACCATTGAGCCATAAAACTTACAGGGATGGACGCAACCTATCATAGGTGCTCCCATGGAGACGAGATGAATATCAGCGGCCGAGAGAGAATATTTTATCTGATCCAGCGGCTGGTAGGGAAGAGAGACGACATGCCCGGGTTCTTTGGATGCAATGAAGTCATCGACCGCTTGTTTTCCCTTACCACCACCAATGAAGAGAAAGACGAATCGTTCGTCATTTGCGAGAGCTTTGGCGGTATCGAGAAAGGTGTCGAGCGGATGAACGGGGCTGTGATTGCCGCTATACATGAGGACGAATTTATCCTCCAGCTGGTGCTTCTTAATAAAGGGATTCTTGTCCCGGGGAATGATTTCGAGAGCCTGCTCGAGGGGCCAGGGAGGAAGAACGAGTATCTTGTTGTCTAGGTTTGGAGTTTTCTTTCGTACGTTGGCGGCCATGAATTCATCCAGTGCGATGATTCGGGAAGCTCTCTTGAGGAGGCGCCGGTTAAAGAAATTGAAAATCCGGGCCGGGAGGCTGTTCGGGCCAACGACTCCCTGGGCGATTGCCTGATCGGGATTCAAATCCATGACCCAGAAGTTGAATGGGATGCGTCGGATCAAGCTAATGAACCAGCCCACCATTCCTCCAATGGGTGGGGAGGTTGTTACAAGGATCGAGCTGACTTTTGGAAGGAAGAGCCCGCGTAGGATGGCTTGGAGACAAAAGATGCCCTGACCGACCAATCGGGTGAGAATGGATTTCTTGCCGAAAGAAGAGAATGGGAGGCGTTTGATGGTGACGCCATTGGCGATTTCCGTGGCGGGAAATTCCAAGCTCGGATCATCGTAACCACGGTTTGAGGTGAAGACGGTGACCTTCCAGCCTTGTGCTCCCATTTCCTCGGCAACATCGGCCATGTATTGTCCCACCGCAGCCGGGTCGGGCACGTAGACCTGGCTGATCAGGAGAAGATGTTTCTTTGGTTTGCTCACGATGTCTTTGAAGTGAGAATTCTCCGGCGAATATCCTCGAAGTAGCCTTTCTTTATCCAGGAGAAACGGAATCCGACGCGTCCATCAAGGAAGCCTTTTTTGAGAAAGTAGGAAATGAGAAAGTAGAAGCTTCCAAGCCACCACTTGCTGAGGTGGCGATACTTGAATTGCTGCCGCTTGTTGAGCGAGGTCCAGGCCTCGGGGTCCGACTGGAGCCATTGGTAGCGTTTGGCTTCCCAGGCAGCATATTCCTTGTGCTTGGCGATATAGGATTCGAGACCGCGGAAATCATGGTGTTCAAGAGGAGAAAAGATCTCCTCGGTGGGACCGTCGAGAACCGGATGTTCGTGCACCTCCATATCGAGGTGACTCCAAAAATCTTCCGGAAAGCGTTCGTATTCACCGGCCTCTGGTTTGAAGAGAGCGAGCTTCCGCATGACATCACCATGATGAAGCTGGCGGTCCATGAACCAATTGTCGTATCGGAGCCAAAACCCCACCATTTTGGAATCAAGCTTTGATTTGACTTCATCAAGGAAGGCCGGAGTGATTCGCTCGTCTGCATCGAGGAAGAGAACCCATTCGTGTTTGAAGGAATGGTTTTGCAGAGCCCAGTTTCGTTTCTTGGGAAAGGCCCCGTTCCATTTGAAATTGAGAACAGTGAGATTAGCCTTCTCCGCGATGGAAAGAGTGGCGTCGCTACTGCCGGAATCGACGATGACGACGTCACTGAATTTCCCTTTCAATGATTCGAGACACCCGGGGAGATTTTTCTGCTCATTGAGAACAGGGATGCAAACGGAAATTGGAAGCATGGTTTTTTATCTGTGTCCGATCACTTTTGCGGGATTTCCGGCAACGACGTTTCCCGCCTTGACGTCCTTGGTGACGACCGCCCGGGCTCCCACGATGCCTTTCTTTTCGATGAGGATATTCGGACCAACAAAGGTATCAGCGCAGACCCAGGCTCCGTCCTCGATGGTGATATTGGCTTTGATCAAGGGCATGGAGTCGTCTCTGAAATCATGGCTGCCGGCGCAGAGGTGGGACCGTTGGGAAATAGTGACATGTTCTCCGATGGTGATTTCCCCCAAATTGTAAATAATCGTTTCAAACCCGACCGAACTCCATGAACCGATCTCAAGATTCCACGGAATGAAAACGCGGCAGCTTGGAGTGAAATGGACACCCTTGCCTACCTTGGCTCCGAAGAGCCGGAGAAGAAATCGACGCCACCCCCAGAGAGGGCGGGGACTCCATCGGAAGAGGGGAGAGCAGAGAGTCCAGAGGGCGCGTCCGGCAAGTTCCTTTCGGGTCCACTTGCGTGCTTTTCTGTTAGATTCAATGTCCATTTAAGATATTTTGGTATGCGGCTACAATTCGTAGTCCAATTTCCTCCCAAGCAAATTCATTTTTCACCCAATTCGCGCCCCGCTGTCCCATGAGCGATCTTTCTTCGCAGGCCAGGGCTGATTGTAAGGCCTTGGCGAGTGTTTCGGGTGTTGGGTCGACCCACCAGCCGCATCGATGCTCGATGAGACCTTTCCAGGGTGTTCCGGTGGTGGTGATGACTGGAGTGCCTGCGGCGAGAGCTTCGGCAATGACGATACCAAAGTTTTCGCTGTAGGTGGGAAGGGCAAAAAGTTGAGCGCTTCCGAGAGCAGACAGCTTCTCCTTCCCTTCGAGCGGGCCCTCGAAGCTCCATTCATCCGAAAGGTCGGCTTGTGCGACCGCTCTTTTGACTTCTTCGGTGTGGCCACCCTCGTCAGGGCCGATGACGCGCATGCGCCATCCCTCGGGACGGATCTTTTTCCAAACATCGACCCACATCAGAAGTCCTTTTTTCGGATGGATCCGGCTGAGGAAGACGACACTTTTCTCTTTGGTGAAGTCTCCTTTGAATTCAGAGAAATCGATGCCGTTTGGAATGACGAATGATTCCTGATTGAGTCCGAGTTGTCGGAATTGCGCCGCTTCGGATTCGGCGGTGGCGTGGAAGGCGGTGGCGGATTGGAGATCGCGTCGCTGGTAGAGCCACCAGGCGATTTTCTTTTTCCACTTGTTGTGGTTGATAGCCCAGGGCTCGAGCATACCTCTGGGGCTGACAATGCGTGGGATCTTGTTGGAGCGGGCCCACTGAGCCATACGGTGGTTGTTGGGCAGCCAGACTCCGTGATCGTGGAGGAGGTCGATTTCGATGTCGGGGAAGTCACCCCGATGAAGAGTGACGCCGGTGGGTTCTTCGAGTTTTTCTGGTATGTCCGGTGCCCAAAGATGGACTTCGGTTCCTGCCTTTGCTGCAGCGGAGGCGAGTCCCGGGACGGACCGGGCGGGGCCACCGGTGTCCAGGCTGAGGCTGGCAACTGTGTGAAGAATGCGCATATCAGGGATGGTTCGAAAGGATCTTGGCGAGTCGGTTGCGGAAGGCATCCTTGCCAAATCGCTCGGTGCAGTCGTCGTGAAGCTCTTGGCGGTTCCGCGGAGGAGAGGTGAGAACTTTGTCGATGGCAGCGGAGATTTCCTCGTCGCTTTCGGGGTCAATCAAGGTGCCGAGCACGCCATTGGCAAGAGCATCGACCGAGCCGTCGCGATTGCCGGCGATGACGGGGAGTCCGGTGGCGGCGGCTTCGAGAAAGACAATGCCGAAGCCTTCTTTTTTACTCGGAAGAACGAAAAGATCGGAGCTGCGATAGAGATCAGGGAGGGTTTCGTCAGGGACGAAGCCGGGGAAGCGGCAATGACCGGAAATGCCAAGGTCCGCTGCGATTTGTTTGACGTTTTCAAGGTCGTCGCCTTTGCCTCCGAGCACCCAATGAAGCTTGGGGTGCTTCTTGATGAGTTGGGGCATGAGTTGCAGGAGACGATGGTAGCCTTTGGCTGTTTCGGTTTTACTGACGCGGCACATGCTGAGCATGACTTGGGCGTTATCGGGGAGGCTCAAATCTTCACGCCAGGAAGTCTTGGAAGGGATGGCCGTAAAGCGTGATGCATCGAAGGTGTTTGGGAAGACTTCGATGGGTGGAATCTTATCTCCAAGTTGTTTGCGGAGTCGCTCGGCGGTGTAGTTGCTCACCGGTAGAACACAGTTGGCGGACCGCAAGCCATCAGCGACCTTGCTGCCTTCGATATTCCAGACATCGATGCCGTGGGCCACGCTGAGATAAGGTTTCTTGCGGAGCTTGAGCCAAGGAGTGAAATGGGGATGGGTCGAGAAAAAGAATGGGTAAGCTTTGGTGAGGCTAGCTGCCATGATGGCAAAGCGTCGCAGGGAGTTTGGGAGAGAACCGCATCCGGTGAAGGTACGATCTTTCAAGAAGTCGTCAGGGCAGTCGCTTCGGCGGTCGTTTCGGGAGATGACTGGAACGGGGTGTCCATAGATTTCATCGAGCGCTTCGATGGTGCGCCGTGAAAAGACCTGTACGCCGCCGGTGAGCCGAAAGAGTTCGGGGACCAAGACCACCGGGGGGGAGTTGTCAGGTGAGGGCTTCATTTCATGATGGCTTCGATGAGAGCATCGCCCGCCGCTTTGTAGGAAAACTTGTCCATTTTCTTTTGCGCACGTTGCCCCATCTTGTGTGTTTCGATAGGGTTCTTCAGCGCCTGCTTCATCGCTTTTCTGAGCGCCTTGACGTCTCCGGCCGGAAAAATCCATCCGGTCTTCCCTTGGATGACCAGATCGGGCCCACAACCGACATGGCTGCTCACGATGGCGGGCCTTCCGAGATTCATCGCTTCGTTAATCGCCAGTCCCCAGGTCTCACCGCGTCCGTAGGATGGAAGCATCACGATGTTTCCGGCGGCATAGACTTTGGGCATTTGGCTTTGGTTTTGGAAAGGGGCGAAGAAGACCCGTTTGTCCTTGGTCTTCTTCAATTGTTTTTCGTGTTCCCCGCCGCCAATCAGGAGGAGGGCGCAATCGGGGTTGTCGATTTTTTCAAAGGCGGAGAGAAGATCGAGAGGACGCTTTTTCGATTCGAATTTTCCCGCTGAGAGAAAGACGAAAGCCTTCTTGGGAATTCCGAGTTCCTTGCGCCATTTGTTGGCTGCCTTCTCTGCTTCCTCCGCGGCGTCTTGAAAGCGGTCATTGTCGACACAGTGATAGGCGCGCGTGAGTTTCTTCTTCTTAATGCCACAGCTTTTAAAATATTCTTCGTTGGCCTGCCCGACCGAAAGAAAGGTTTGGAAGCGCTTGAAGATCATGGCCCGGAGGTTGCGGGAGAGTTTTTGTTTCCAGCCTTTCGTTGGAAAGAGGTTGTGGGAGTCTCCTCGAAAGATCATGGGAACCTTGCGAAGTTGGCGGGAGAGAATAATGCGCAAATGGGTGGCGTAGTTGTATCCGAAGATCAGGATAGAGTCGGGGTTCCATTTCGAAATGGCTTTGACCGCTCCGGGATTATCCAGTCCGCGGAAATGGTGTGTGCCGGGGTCCTTGCTTTGGTTTTTGAGGAATTCGGAATGATAGCCATCGAGTAGTGGAATGTCCCAGCTGAACGAAGTTCCGAACTTTTCGTCAGTCGTCTCCTTGATGCCAAAATCCCAAAGATAAAAGACCTTGAGCTTTAATTCATCTCTGTCCGCGAGATGGCGAAACCACGGAGAGTAATATTGGATCGGGTGGGAAATGACCACCGCAAGTCGTTTCACTTTGGAGGCCATTTTATTGGTAATGTCGATTGGGTTTGGGGCCTTTGGCCTCTTCTTCCTGATCTTTCTTAAAGAGAATGAAAAGACCTGATCCGGCGACGGTGACGGCCACGAGAAACTGGAATGTGGAGGTGAGGAGGACACTGGCGACCATTTCGTATGAGCCTGCGGTGATAAGAAGGAGTCCTCCAAGAATGAAGCCTTCCACCGACATGACACGTTTGCGCATGGATGTGCGCTCCAACCATCCCAATGCGGCACCCATGAGAAGGCCGAATAAAACAGGACCGGCCCAAACTCCAAAGTTTCCGATGGCTTCGGGCAGAAGTCCCCAGGCAATGAACACCTTTTCCGTATCTTCTTTTGAGGCCTGACGACCGAAGTGGACATTGAGGATGGCTTGTCCTTCGTGGGCAAATGGTTTGTCAGGCCAGAAGGCGCGTGGAATGAATAGTGGGGGGATCAGGGCATAGGTTTCACCGGCGAGGATTGCCTTGTTCTTGTGTTCGATGGCGTCGACGACGTAGAGCGTGTTTTGGAGATTGTTGATCCGCTCGAAGACGCTCATTCCTTCCTCGGGTGCGACGCTGTTTTTTTTCTTGGAACCGAAAACTGTTTCGCTGCTGGTCTCAATCCAATCGAGATAGAATTGAGGGAGATTTTCAAAATCAAGCTGGGTCTCGAGAGTTCCCGGAACCCAGTAGCGCTCCCGAATATCGGTTTTGCCCTGGTTGAGAAATCCGACGATTCCCAGGGTTGCTGCCAGGAGTCCCCACGGAGGATTTCCTTTTCCCAGAGCCATGCCCACGATGGAGGCGAGGACGATGCTGCTGGCGGCCGAAATCAAGACGTCGACCATTGAGAATAGACAGATTATTAGAACCAAGACCCAGAAGAGTAATTTTTTTCCGGGTTCGGAAACTTTCCCTAGAACGAGTCCTCCAAGGAGTGCGCCCAACATGGCCGCGGCGGAGGCAAAGGTTCGCAAGATAGGGAAGACTCCCTGAAGTGAAGGCGGGAGAAGGTTCCAGATCAGGCCGGTTCGTGAACCGAAGTGAAATAAGACCGCGAGGACCAAGAGGCCCGAGGCGAGGGTGAAGCACTTCGCTTCCGCTTCCTGTCCCTTGCCAAGCGAGAGGTCAAATTTCGAGGGGGTCCGTTCTCCGCGATTGATGACGAAGTGCCACCCGGCCATCACACAGGTGAAAAAGATCCCGGTAATGAGAGCGGAAGTGATGAGGACCTGCTCATAGTTACTGGGGATCTCGTGTCGGTAGGCGAAAAGAGGCATGGCATAGACGAGGCCCTGCTGGGTGAGGAAAATGGGGAGGATGGGAAGGCCGTTGCGGTTTTGATTCAGCCAAAAGCGATACCCCAAGATCGCCGGAGCCACGATCATGACATAGGGCAGGGCGTAATCTGCGTAAGTCAGAACGAGGGTGGCCAGCCCGAGAGCGCTGATGATCAGAAGGGCGTAATATCCGCCCCGAAACAAGCCGCGGGCCTGGCGCGAGGTGTCCGTATAGGTGGCCTCAACGAAGCTCACATTATCGGGTGTCACCAGGCGGGCGCGACGTTTTCTAGGGGGTTGGTTCATGCGGATTCCTCCAGGCAGGTTTTGAAGAAGGTGCCCAATTTCTGAGCTTGTGACTTCGCATCATAGGGAATGAAGGCCTCCTCATCGAGAGGGACTTTTCGGATGTCGCCATTTTCATCGAAGGCGGTGGCGCGAATCTTTTCGGCGAGTTGCTTGATCGAGGTGTCGGAGTCGAAATTTACGATGGTTCCTCCATCCACCGAGTTTATGATTTTGGTGACGGAGCTTTCTTGATGAAAGACGGCCAGCATGGGGCGTCCGGCAAGAAGATAGGGGTAGATTTTGGAGGCCGTGTAGCCGGGGTCGTTGGAACCGGGAACAATCAGAGCGTCGGCATCAAGGAGGCACCTTAAGGCGGTGGAGTAGGGAATGCGATCGGGTAATTCGTGAACGATGGACTCCAAACCATAGTCCTTAGCAAGTGGTTCGATCGATTTCTCTCCGCGACCGGCTCCGGCATAAGAGGTGCCGATGAAGTGAAGGCGAAGTTGTTCTTTCTTTGGGTGATCCTGAAGGGCTTCGAAGATGCCTCGCACGGAGGATTCCATGTAAGCGCCCCCGGCTCCGATATAAACCCAGTGGGTGAATTGGTCCTCCGGATCGAAAAGGTCCTGTGTGGTGTCGGTGACCCGGTTGAGGTCACGACGATCACCAGGAAAGGGAAGAATGATGGAGGGTGGAATCTTGCCGTAACGTTTGGCAAGTTGCTTGGGGTAGGCGGGGGAAACCGAGGTCATTCCAATGCACTGGGCGATGACCCGAGGTTCGTGGAATACATTGAGTCGCTGGGAGAGCCAGTACTTGAGTGGCCCACCGGGAGGTCTGACTTGTGGGTTCTCGCGATAGTAATCGGTGATCCAAGGATCGTGGTAATCCATGGCGAAGGGAATGCCGAACCGTTTTTTCCAGCGTGGACCCAGACTATGAACGGGCCATTGGGTAGTGGAGAAGTAGACAAGATCGAATTTCCCGTTCTTGAGAAGCTCATCGCCTTTTTTTCGGAGGGCGCGTTTGGCCCGGAGGCTCAGGGTGCCTAGGCCCGGGATTTTTCGCCAGGATAGATCGAGCGCGTTGACGCGATGAATGGGGATGTCGTCGGGAAGTCCTTCGACGAGCCAGGGGTCTTCCGGCGCGGCGACCTGGGCGGAATTGACGGCGAGGACTTCGGCGGTTATTCCGGCTTTGGCGAGATAGGGAAGAATCATGCGCACCCGTTGCATATCCGGCGCATTCGTCGGAGGGAAGTGGGGTGAGATGATGAGGACTTTCATAAAGCTTGAGAGATCTTTTCTACCAGGATCGGTTCAAAGGCTTCCCAGGACCAAACTCCGGCGGCGGCTCCTTTCGCGAGTGATTTGGCGGCGGCTACTTTGTCGGGATGGTCGAGGCAGAATTGAATGCGTTCGACGAGAGCATCCTCGTCGTTGGGTTCGATGATCCACCCAACGCCCTCGGCTTTGTTCAAAACTTCAATCTGACCTGAAGTGCGGGTTGCGATGGTGGCAAGACCGCAGCGCATGTATTCGAAAATCTTGTTCGTCGCGGTGAGGTCGCGGCTTTTGCAGAAGGGATCTTCGAGGGCGAGTCCGATGTCGTGGCTCGCGCTGTGGGTTGGGAGGTCCCTGTTTGGGACGATGGGTTGAATGATCACGCGATCGCGGATGCCTTCCGGGAAAGTTTCTTCGAACCAATCCTGTCGGTTTCGTAGAGTGCCGCGTAGGTGGAGTTGCCAATTGCCTTTCACTTTACTGAGTGCGTGACCGAGGATTTCCAATCCACGTCCCGGTCCAATGGTTTGGGAGAACCAATAAAAAGAAACGCAGTCGGGATCTCGTTTGTCGGCGTTGATGTCTTCCTTCGGCGAGTCCGCCCAAGGGAAGGTGTTGGGGATGCTTGTGGGCGGCGTGTCAAGACCGGCCCAGCTGGAAAGGTTGGCTGCCATGGCTTCGGTGGTCGCAAAGCTCACTGCCCCGTTCTCAAGCATGTATTTTTCGCCTGCAGCGAGTGCCTCGACCGGGCGTTCCTTGCGGGCTTCGGGAAGGAGGTCTTCGGAGAACCAGTCCTCGAAATCGATGCCGACTTTGAAGCCTGCCTTGATTAAGCGAGGGCCGGCCCAGAGCCCGGGTTCGCAATGAACCATGGTGAGGTCGGGCTTGAGACGTTTAATTTCGCGAATCATTGCGCGGGCGCTGAGGCCGTAGACCTCGGGGAGGACGATGCCGAAGCGCTTGAAGGCTTCGCGTGCGATCTTTCCTTTAATTCGCAAACCGAGAGGAGAATTTCGGAGATCGATGAGTGGGATGTAAGTAATGCCGAGTCGCTCGGCGAGGGCGAGGTCTTCTTGAGCGCGCTCGTCATTCCACCAGCTTCCAAAAACGGTCACGTCGGCCCCGGCCCTTGCGAGCGAGCCTGCCTCCTTTTGCGCCCGCGGAGCGTTGGCAAAATGCTGGAGCGTGAGGAGTGCGACTTTCTTTCCCTTCATGATTACTTGCGTGTGCCGACTTTACTTTTGAGACTAAGGAAGGGTTTTTCAACGAGGTAGTAGGAGGCGATAGCGGTGGCGAAGACGGGGGCCAGCCAGTAGGGGAAGGCGAAGAAGCGAGGCGCACCATTGAATCCGTAGCTCTCGGGTGGGCTGCAATAGATTTGCTGCCAGAGATAAATTGAGTAGGACCACACACCAACGAGGGCGACGGGCTTCCAGTCCAGCCAGGAGACGGCGAAGAAACGCGGATGGAAAAGAACGAAGCCGACGAGTAGCGAGATGCCAAAGGCGCTGAAACTGCTGCCGAGTGGAGTCGTGAGCACCTCAAGCTTTCCGCCCACGATGAGAAGGTGCGGAATGAAGATGAGGAGAAGGCCTCCGATGAAGACGGGCCACTTTCTGTTTTCCATGACGGTCTCGACGCACTTTGCACGGAAGCCGAGAGCGAAAGCGAGAAGGCAGCCGTAGGCGAGGGAATCGAAGTGGGTGAAGAAGGAGTGTTCGCCAAAAAGGAGGGAGTGTTCGTCGAACGAGCCAAGATGTCGGCAGATCGGGCCGAGAACGACGGGAATGAGAAGGACGTAAAAAGCTTTGCGGGGTTGCTCGCTTTTGACGAGGAAGAGCCAGAAGAGGAAGGGCCAAAGAAGGTAGAATTGTTCTTCGACTGAGAGGCTCCAAACGTGGTCGGCGATTTTAGGGACCTCCATGAAGTTGACCAGGTAGGTGATGAGGGCGAACCAACTCGATCCGGAAATAGCGAGAGGTGCAAGGGCTGCGATGATGCCAATGACGATGAGGAAGGCGACGTAGGCGGGGAGAATGCGGAGTGCGCGTCGAATGTAGAAAAGCTTTAGGCTGACGTCGCCATGTTTGAGTTTCTCTTTTAGCAGGAGAAAAGTGATGAGGAATCCGCTCAAGACGAAGAAGGCTTGCACCCCAGTTGTACCGGGCGGAACCCAGCGCGTAATTTCTGTCAATGCGGCGGGGTAGTGGGAGGCATCTTCGGAGTGCGCGATGAGAACGAGCAGGACGCTGACGCAGCGCAGTCCGTCGAGGCAAGGGAGACGGCGGTAGTTTGCGATCTTGTCGGGAAATTGCAGGTTCATTAGGCGTGACGAAATTTGTTGGTGGCCGATTCAATGCGACGGGCAAGCTTCCAGCCGACGAGCTTGCGAAGCTTTTGAAATTTCGGTGGGCCGTCCGGTTCGAGAGAGCTTCCGCCGAGGTCGGAGACGCGCGCGGCGGCCTTGGCGAGGAGGTCAGGGTGTGCGGGGTAGAAGGTGTAGATGAAGTCCTGTAGCATGGCGGCGGCGGATTTTTTTGCTTCGGCATCATCGCGTTTGGCAAGGAAATGATCGGCGCCCCGCGAGAAGGAGCGGTATGCCGATTCGGCGCCGACGCGGTCGGATCTTTGGGAAAGGCTACCGGCCATGCCCGAGCGGTAGTAGAGGATGGTGTCGGGAACGAAAAGGATATCGTCGCAATGAGCAAAGATGCGGGCGTGGAATTCGAAGTCGTCGAGGAGAGTGAGTTCTTCATCCCAGCCACCGGTGGCATCAAGGATGGATTTTGGAATGAGGAACATCCCGGCCTGCATCATGGGGCGAGCGTTGACACAGGCTTCGGTGAGCCAGTCCGGGCCTTTCATGTCGCGCCAGACTTCTTCGGGGTTGGCTTGGTAGCTGCTGGGGTCGTCGTTGTAAAAGCGCCCCCATTCGGAAGAAGCGATGGAGTTGGTCGTGCCCTCGAGTCGGGCGACTTGACTGGCTACCATTTCGGGAGAGAGGAGATCGTCGGCGTCGAAGAATTTGAGGTAATCACCGCTCGCTTCGCGCAAGGCACGGTTGCGGGATTTGGCGGCACTGCCGCATTGTTCGGTGACGACGATGAGGTCGTGATCCTTTTGGTGGCGATCGAGGATCTCTTTGCTCTGATCGGTCGAGGCGTCGTTGGTGACGATGATTTCGATGTTGTCGTAAGTTTGCGCGAGCAGGGAATCAAGAGCGGCCTCCAAATAGTCCCCGGCATTATGGCAGGGAATGCAAATGGAGACCTTGGGATTACTCATGAGTTTACGATGTGGCCAGTTTCCAGGCGTCGCCAAAGTAGGAGGGTTTGCTGTCGGAAACGTAGTGCTGGAGAATACCGCCTTTATTCAGGACGGTGTCGCGATCAGGAAAGGTGATGTAGCTTTCGACCGGCATGACGCGGTGAGATTGCGTGGAAGCCATCATGGCAACGAGCGCTTGCTCAAGGTAGTAGGACGTGCCTTCGGCTTCCAGGAGCGAGGCGCTCCAGTGCTCAATTTTTTCCCAGTCTATCGCATTGCTGGAGCTTCCGCAGACGCCGACGTTGAGGAGTTTGGGGATTGTGGCTCCGGTGAGCTTTTCCATCAAGGGACGGGAGTAACCGTAGGATTCCTCGCAGTCGGTCATGAGGCAAAGTTCGTCGCTGTCTTTTTGGTCCCACCACTCGAGCATTTCGGTGGGTTCGGCGAAGAAGAGCATGTCGGAATCGAGAACGAGTTTGGTTCCGGTCGAGCCGAGGTGAATGTCGGTAAGTTTGCGAATGTTTACATAATCGGTCCAGCGTTGTCGAAGGACGGGGAACTTGTCGATCGGGAGAAGGCTTTCCACTTTGTCGGCGATCTCTTCTTTTCTTACCGTGGTGCCCTCGGGGAAGAGGCGACGGATTCCTTCTTCGTGTTTTTTGCTGAGAGTTCCGTCGTCGACGAGGGAGACTGAGATTTTGCGTCCGCTGTGGTGGGCAAGGGTCCAGGCGCAGAAGGCGCTTTGATACCAAAAGCCTTTTCCGGTGAGAAACCAGATTTCGAGAGGGGGTTCGGAAGAGGTGGCTTCGACTGGTTTGAGATCCCAGGCGCCCTCTTCCATTTCGTGTTTCCAGGCATCGAGGCGGAAGTAGGCCTTGGGACCCCAGCGTGCCATGCGGGCCAATTCCTCTTTGGGACGGCGATAAAGCGCGGTCTTGGTCTGGCTGAGAAAGTTGCGAAATGCGGACATGGAAAGTTACTTGTCGGAGAGTGAGGCCTGGCCTTCGAATTGGCCGCAGGTGCCATGCCATCGGATGCTGGCGCCAGGGCTGCTCTTTGGTTTGAGTTTAAAGTAGGCTTTAAGCTTGCGGAGTTTGACCGTCCACGGGGGGATGGCGGGCCAGGGGCGGATGCCGTGAATGTCGAGAACGCGGATGTAATCGCGGAAGCTGACGCGCTTGATGTTTTGTTGGTATTCCAAAGTGAGGCGTCCGGGAGGAATGAGGTGGGTCAGTTTGAGTTTTGGAAAGTATCCCACGTTCCAACCACTACGAAGAATGACGAGGTTGATGTCGTTGTCTTCGCCTGAGGTCAGGGCGTCGCCGGTGCGGCCGAGGGCGAGGCGGGACTTGTCACCGGTTACGGCCTTGGCCCACTCTTTGATCGCTTCGGTGCGAGTAACCATGCCGGCTCCGATCGGAGAAAAATCGGGGTAGGTGGGATTTTCAGTATCCCATCCTGTCATGATCATACTGTTGCCGAGATCACGGCAGCCGATGGGAGCAAGGCCGGGCTCGAACCACTCCGGGGGCTCTTCCTGATATTCGGGAATGGCGGGGCCACCGATGGAGCCGAGTTGGGGATGGGTCTTGAAAATCTCGAGAGCGTCAGCGAGGTAGTTGGGTTCGAGAATGTTGTCATCGTCGACCCAGAGAATAAATTTGGTGTCGACTTCCTTGATCGCACGCAGGCGGGCGTGGGTGAGTCCAAGATTTCTTTCCCGAACGACGCGGGCATTTACGAGATAGGTCAGGCATTTTTGATCGGGAGGTCTGGTGCTGGCGTTGTCGACGATTAGGAGCTGCCATTCCTTCTTGTCGAGGGTTTGCTTTTCCAATCCTTGCACCGTTCTTTCGAAGAACTTGGGGTTTGGATTGTAGGTGGGAATGACGACCGTGATTTTCATGCGTTGCGTTTTTTGGCGGCGGAGATGGCTCGCTCATATGAGGCGATTTGAAGAGGGAGGATACCTTCGTGACTGAGGAAATCGAGCACGCGTTGCCGACCGTTTTTGGCAAGTGTTGTCACGCGTTCCGGCCTATTGATGAGATTGAGGACGGCCTTGGCGATGGCTTGGGGATCTTTGGGCGGCACGAGAATGCCGCTTTCACCATTGACGATAATTTCGGCCATCCCTCCCGAGGAAGATCCGATGACAGCACGGGCGGCGGACATGGATTCGGGGCAGACGAGGCCGAAGCTTTCCCAGCGGCTGGGGAAGAGCATGATGTCGCATTTTTTGAATTCGTCAGCGAGCTGCTCTTTGCCGATGGCGCCGACGAAGTCGATGGCGTGGAGTGAGGAGGCGAAGTTTTTTCGGATCCAAGTTTCCATGTCGCTCTGCTTGTAATTCCAGGTTGGACCGATGAAACGAAAGCGGGTTTCCGGAGCTTTGCGCAGGATGGAGGGAATGGCGCGAGCCATTTCCAGAACTCCTTTGCGAGGTTCGAGGCGACCGAGAAAGCCGATGGTCTTTGCTTCGGTCGCGGGTTCGAGCGAGAGAAGTTCAGCCGAGGGTGTCATGGGAAGGGGGAAGAAGGAGATCTTTTCTCTGTCGAGAAACCAATCTTCAGCGAGGCGATTTCCAATGGCCGAGCTGGGAGCTGCGATCTCGTCGGCTTTTCGGGTCCAGAGGCATTCGGGATCGGACTCGGGCTCGAAAGGTGGTTTTTCGAGGAAGGCCAGTTTTCCTTTGCGAAGGCAGCCGAGAGTGAAGTGGAGCTTTTCCAGAAGCGTGGGTTCCTCCCAGCCGATTTGACCGAGGAGATACTCCGGAGTATGGAGTTTGACGACGCGGGGAAGGTCGGGGAATTTTTTGGCGATCTCTTGTCCCTCCATTCCGAGTTCGGGGCTTTCGAGAACGTCGAAGGGAGCTTCCTTATGGCATTGTGAGAAGGGGGGAACGATGGCTTTTCGGAATGCTGCCCGGTCATGGGCATCGAAGCGATGAACTTTGATCCCAAATTCTTCAGCAGGTTCGGGGCCTTTCTTTCCAGCGGAAAAAACTTCGACCTCGTGGCCGCCTTGAGCGAGCATCGTGGCAGCTTCCCACGCGTAGGTGCCGATACCTCCGATGGCGATAGCCGGGGGGAATTCAAAGCTGACGAGTGCAATTCTCATTCCCCGGGGTTACACTTTTTCCAGATCAAGTGTGAAGGCTCCGTGGCCCCATGATTGGGCGATACGATAGGAGTGGATGGCCTGAGGTGGAGCCTGAAAATCGAAGGAAAGCTTTTGCCAAATTTCGTCGAAGATCTCGACGCCAGGTACGTTGAGTCGGAGGGCAGCGGTGTAGCTGCCGGTGGCGAGGTTGTGGGCGGGGAAGCGCCAGATGTGCTCGTCCGTTCCGGCGGGGAGGTTGATGGGATCGACCGAACCGAGAAGCCCGAGGGCAATTCCTTCACCGGCGGCATTGAAGAGGTGGACTTCGAAAGCCAGATTCTTGGCCTTTTCGTTGGTGATCTTGGTGCGAATTTCGACGATGGGGTTCTGTGACTCCTCTCCCTCTACGGAAATGCGGGCCTCTTCGAAATAGCAATCGGTCTTGGGGGAGGCTTCGCGTTTCCAGAAAGTGTCGCTGGGTGCTTCGAGATACTTGGCGACTGATTCAGCAGAAGGTCCGATGGTGTCGATTTGGCCTCCTTTGAGGACAATGCATCGCTGGCAGATGGTTTGGATCACCGAGAGGTTGTGGCTCACGAAGAGGACGGTGCGGCCGCCTTCCTTGGAGATCGACTTCATTTTGCCGAGGCACTTCTTTTGGAAGCTGGCATCACCCACGGCGAGGACTTCGTCGACAATGAGGATTTCCGGTTCGAGATGGGCTGCGACGGCGAAAGCGAGGCGGACATACATCCCGGAGGAATATCGCTTGACCGGAGTGTCGAGGAATTTTTCGACTCCGGCGAAGTCGACGATCTCATCGAACTTCTGTCGGATTTCCTTTTTGGTCATACCGAGAATGGCTCCGTTGAGGAAAATGTTTTCGCGGCCGGTGAGTTCGGGGTGAAAGCCGGTGCCGACCTCGAGGAGAGAGGCGACGCGGCCGTTGAGAGTGATGCGGCCTTCGGTGGGTTCGGTAATGCGGGAGAGGACTTTGAGAAGAGTGCTTTTGCCGGCTCCGTTGTGGCCGATAATGCCAAGGACTTCGCCTTCCGAGACATCGAAGGAGATATCCTTGAGGGCCCAGAACTCCTCGACTTCATCGCCCATGAGAATCTGGCGGCCTTTCGCCATGTCGACTGCTTTGCGGACGAAGTTTTTTCCGCTGCGGACGATGGTGTCGCGCAGTGATTGGTATTGCTCGCGTTCGCTTTGGTGGCCGACGAGGTAACGCTTGGCGAGTCCGTCGACTTTGATGATGGGGTCGGACATTAGATCAGGTCGGCGAAGGTTTTTTCCATTTTACGGAATTGTCGGATGCCCAGCCAGAGCATGAAAATGGTGACGCCAATTCCAATGAGGAAGGCGGGCTCAAGGAACGGGGGAGGGCCGCCGAGGATGCACCACCTGAAACCATCGATGACGCCGACCATGGGATTCATGTTGTAGACGAAGTGAAGACTCTCCGGGATTTTTGCGAGAATGACGTCCTTGGTGAATCCGACCGGGGTAAGGTAGAGTCCGAATTGAATGATGAAAGGGATGACGTAACGGAAGTCGCGATACTTTACGTTGAGCGAAGTGATCCAAAGCCCGGGGCCGAGTGAGGTCAGAAAGCAAAGCGCGACAAATACCGGGATGAAAATGATCTGCCACGGCGGCACGAATTGGTAGATGACCATCATGCCCAGCAGGAGGACAAAGCTGATGGCGAAGTCGACAAAGGCGACCACGATGGTGGCGGTGGGGACAATGAGGCGGGGGAAGTAAACCTTGGAGATCAGGTTGGCGTTTGTGGTGAGGGAATTCGAGGAGTCGGTCAGCGCGGTGGAGAAAAACTGCCACGGGAGAAGTCCTGCAAAAACCATGAGGGCGTAAGGGGCAGTGCCATGACTTTTAAGATTTGCGACCGTGCCAAAGACGAAGGTGAACACGAGCATGGTGAGGATGGGCCGAACGACCGCCCAAGCAACCCCGATGACAGTTTGTTTGTATCGAACCGAGAGGTCGCGCCATGCGAGGACCTGAAAAAGTTCCCGGTAGCGCCAGAGATCGCGCCAGTAGTTTTTTTCAGCCCGTCCGGCTTCAAGGATAGTTTGCATGTCTGCGAAATGAAGTTTGGCGAACTAAGGAAGGGACCACCATTGATCACTCGGAGGAGACTATCATTAAAACTTGAGCATTGTGAATCCAATAATGAGGGAGAAATCGGGTGATCTTCGAAGGCTGAACGAGTTAGGAGTCGTCGCCATAGTGGCCGTAACCGTAACCGTATCCATACTTGCCACCTTGGAAGCGGTTTTCGGTAAAGTCGTTGAGGATGACTCCGGATGAAGAAACGCCATCGTCTTTGAGCATATCGAGGGCGCCCTGAATATTTTTCACCGGAGTGTGATCGGCGCGGATTACCAGGGCGAGGTTGTCGACCAGTGGAGCGAGGATTCGGGTATCCGGCACTGGAAGCAGCGGTGCACTATCAATCACGATGTGATCAAAGTTGGCGGCGAACATTCCGATAAGGGCTCTTAGGCGTCCGGGCTCGAGAAGTTCGCCCGGGTTTGGTGACTTCGGTCCGGAATAGATTACCGAGAGAGTGTCGAGACCAGGGTAGACGGTGATGGCCTGGTTGGCGGCGGCGGTTCCATTGAGAACGTTGACGATGCCGGGTCGGGCGGCGCGTTCTTCGTTGAAGATCTTGTGGACGGCCGGTTTGCGAAGGTCGAAGTCGATCAGGAGGGTGCGGGTTCCCTGTTTGGCGTAGGCCAGGGCGAGGTTGGCGGCACAGAAAGTTTTACCTTCACCGGGAATGGAGGAGGTAATCATGGTGATTTTTCGCTGGTTGGCATCCCCAAGAAGAGAGATTGAGGCGCGGAGAACGCGGAACATTTCCGAGTGAACGAAATCGGTTTTCCACCCAGGGACGGCGAGAGTGGGGGAGATGTGTTTCATCGAGACCGGCAGATCGCGGAGGCTTTCCATTTCCTCGAGAAGCTCTTCTTCGGGTGGAAGTTTCTGAACCGCTGAGAGGATTGAGACGCCGAGGGTTTGTTCGACATCGGCAACCCCGTGGATCTTGTTGTCAACGAACTGGAACATGAAGGCGAGAGCGAGTCCGCCGCAAAGCCCAAACAAGGTGGTTTTCACGATGATCTTTTTTCGATTGGGGGAGAAGGGAGCCCAGGCCCGGGGGGCATCTTCGTGCTTGATGACTTCCGCCTCAACCCCTTCGGCATCTGTTTTGAGAACCCCGACCCGGGAGAGGAGGGTGTTGTATAGTTCGTTTTTGGTTTCAACGCTGTTGGTTAGGAGTGAAGCGCGGAGCTTCATCGCGTTTCGGAGGTCCTTGAAGTTTTCTTCATTTTCGATGTCGTCAATTTGATCTTGGAAGCCTCGCCAGTAATCGGTTTCAAGATCACTGGAAAGAACGTCCCTCATCGCGCTGAGAAGGATTTTCGTTTTAAGGTGAATGTGGTCGGTTCCAGAAATGATTTTTGGATGTTTGAGGCCGTAGCGAATGGCGAGGTCTTGGATGGCTTTCTCAGCAACAGCCATTTCTTTTTCGGCCTCGAGTGCTGGGGTGTAGCTCCCGGCGCGTCGACGGGCGGTTTCGAGCTCCGATTCTCTTTCTTTAGCTGCTGCCAGAAGGTGTTGCAGGTCTGATTTTTTGCCCTCTTCATTTACTCCCTCTCTGATGTTGATGAATTGTTGGATGATCTGATTGGCGATGACTTGAGCCACATCAGGGTCGGTGTGATTAACGGAAATATCAATTAGACGGGTTCCGCGGCGGACCTCCGAGCTAGTCCATCCCCTGATGATACCGGAAAGTTGTTCTGGCTCCGGCACGTCTACAAAGACATTTTTCTCCTCGGCTTTCTTGGCTTCTTTGGCTGTGAAAACCCCCATGATACTGGGTGCATCGGGTGGGATTAGGTTGGCCAAATTACGGACAGTGGGGTCGCTGGCAACGGCGAGAAAGAGTTCGGTTCGGTCGAAATCACTTCGGATGTCTTCTGCTGCTTCAAGACTTTGGAGGTCGATATCATCGGATTCGCTGGAATTACCCATGGAGCCGGAGTTTTGGCTTTTGACTCGAACGGTGGCGGTGGAGCGATACTCCGGCACGCTCATCCGGATGGTAATTACTCCGAGGATGACACCCAGAAGGATGCCGATAAGAATCCAATGCCAGCGTGCGATCAGGCGGGGGAGAAGATAGGCAAGGTCGAACATGCCAGGAGACTTTTTGATTTCCGCCTGGGGTTCGTCGTAAGAGGAGTCGACGGGTTCTGGAGCGCTACGAAGTTTGGCCATGGTCTTTAGAGGGTGTGATTCTGAAGGATGGGGTGTGTTAGAAGAGGCGTTCTCCGACGACAACGATGTCGCCTACTTTCAAGAAAAACATTTTTTGTTTACCCGCAAGCATGGCGCGGACGTCCGCTTTGTAGGTCGTGGGCTTGCCGTTCACGGTGCGCAGAATGGAGACTTTTTTGAGATCGGCGATCTGGGTTTTTCCTCCGGCCAGGGTGAGGGCGGTTGCGATGTTGAGGCTGCCATTGGAGGCAAAAGCAACTTGGCCCGGAGTGTTGACTTGTCCAGTGACGGTGACGAATTTTCCGATGTAGGGATTGGGAGGGACCTTGAGGACGTCACCGGGTGCTAACGTCGTTTTGGAGCCGGCATTGAGGGAGAGGGATTTTCCGTTTCGTTGAATGGTGATGCCTGGTGCATGTGCGGTGGTTTTTGTCCCTCCGCAACGACCGATGGCAATGCCGACTGTCAGCGGTGAGTCGAGAGGGAAGGGGATATCCATGGGGCTGTGGACTTCCCCCATGACGAGGACAGATTTGTTGGCGTGGGGGTGTATACGGACATCGATGTTGTCGTTATTCAGGAGAAGGACGGGGTCGGCTCCCGGCTCAGAAAGGGCGTCGAAGTGATAGACCTGGCGATCTTTTCCTCGAGTAACAACAATTTTAGATTTATCGGCCTCCTCGCTCAGGCCGCCAGCTCGTAAAATGGCGCCCAGAATGTCGAGTGTTCCCCCCTGAGTAATCGCGATTTGTCCCATCGAGACAACTGCACCACTGACACTGACTCGTTCGTCGGCCGCTGTGATGAGATCAAGAGTGACTTTGGGTTTTTTGAGGTAGTCTGGCTTAAATGCGTTCTCAATTTTTGTTGCGGCTTCAGCGAGGGTCAATCCATTGAGGTTGATTGACTCGATGAGAAGGAAGGAGGCTTCTCCCGTCGGGGTTAGAGCGGTTGTTTTATTCAGCTCTTCTTCTTCATAGACGATGAGTTGCACCTCGTCTCCGCCTTTGAGGCGATAGTTGCTGGAGGGCTTGAATTTGGTTGCTGGCTTTGCTTCCGTGGCTGCGGCCTTTTTATCTTCACCGCCTCTGTCTGTTCCTTCTTGTGCTGACACTAAAGTAACTGAGAAGCCTAGGAGAGCTAGGAAGTGAATGAGGTGGGTTTTCACGATAAGAGGGAATGCTTATGGTTTAGAAGCGGTAGTTTGCCGAGATAGATACACCAATCTCATCATATTTTCTACTGCCAGTATTCTCCAAATAACTAATTCCGGCGTTGAGGTCAAAACCATTGAACAATCCCGGGTAGTCGTAGTAGAGGGCGATCTGCTGAAATTCCTGATCTCCGCCCGTGCCATCGGTTCCCAAGGCAAGTCCTTCGAACTCGGTGGTGCTATTTGAGAGGCGCAGGGAGAGCTCTGATTTACCAAAGCTCCGCGAGACTCCCAAGCCAATCGAAGAGTCCGCGATGCTCTCGCCAAGGTTGATGATTGAAGGCGAGGTGCGGTGGTTGAAGGTCGCGTTAATGCGCCAATCATTGCCCGGGGTGTAATTGACACTCAGGGAAGTGTTGAGTTGCTGGTCTCCATCGCTGGAAGGGCCATTGAGGCGCTCAAGCGGATCCTGGCCCGGGAGACGACCGATCGTCGAGCTGGATCGGGAGTTGATAGGGATGGCTTCGTAACGCACTTCGCCCTTGAAGCTCCAGACTGGATTCGGGCTATATTGGGCGCTGAGAGTGGCCGTGGGGCTGGTTTCCGAGTCATTCTGAGGGAGGTCGACGCTTTCCACGCCGAAGGTTGATTGAAGAAAGATTTTCTGAGTGGGGCGATAGCGGACATCCGCTCCTAAGGCGACTGAAGAGATGCTTCCAGTGGCGTCAGAGTCACTATTTGCGAAGCGAAGCGAGGGTCCCAGGCTCAGTTTTGGCGTATAGATGTAGAGTCCGCTGAGGGAGGCTCCGAAAAGGTCGCTGACATTGGATGCTCCAGCGTCGCTCTCTGCGCGGCTGAAATTAGCTGAAGCCGAGAGTTTGGATTTAGCGCTGAGCTTGTAGTTTAGATTGAGTCTTGCCGAGGCGGTGGTGTTCTCAGAAAGGCTTTCTGTGAAGCGACTTGCCTCGGTAGAGCGCAAATATTCACCGGTGAATTCGGCGGTGAGTTTCGCGCCGTTGTGAGTGAGGATGGTGGCGACGCGATGGTTGGTGGCATCGTCCACTGCGCTGTCTTGGTAGATGTCGAATCCTACGTTGTAGTCAAAGGCCACAACATTGGTGGCGCCGCCGCTAGGTGCAGAACGATAGGAAAATCCCGGTTCAACACTCGTGTAGAAAA
>JAQWZU010000017.1 GCA_029253285.1 Akkermansiaceae bacterium
TTGGGATCTATTATTTCGCCTTTACCGGCATCACTCTCTTTAGCGAATCATTGGTGGTCTCGTTGGACTTTAGCAGAGACATCCGGAACTGGTTTCTGGCGATCATGATGTTCTCCGGACTAGCCAGCAACTTGTGCTGCGGCTGGCTGGTGCAGAGAGTTTCGGTGCTCAACATATTCGGTGGAGCGATGATCATCTTTGCCGCCTGCCTCATTGGGTTTCCTGTGGCATCGGGGTCAATTGGTTTGATCTATGCCGTTGCCGTCGCATTGGGTGTCGGTAGCGGAGCGGTCACGGTGATCTTCTTTGCCGGGTTCGCGGATCTTTTCGGAAAACGTCATCTTGGAAAGATTCAAGGCGTGGCCCAAGCAATGACCGTGGCTTCATCGGGAACCGGACCCCTGTTTTTTGCGCGGAGCTTCGAATCTTCAGGCTCGTATTCCTCGGTCTTCTTTACCCTTGCCCCCCTCGCTCTGCTTGTCGGGATTTGGGCATTGTGCCACCAGAGAACGGACGCCTTTGCCGGAAGATGAAGTAACTCCACCCATTAATCTGACCGGGGGTTGAACTTTATAAACTTACCTATGCGTGAAGATCGAGACGATCGAGGTTCATCACTTTGCCCTTGGCTACAAGGAAGGTCATCGTCGAATCGCCAGTCCCGCAGAACTGTTGCCGGGAAAAATAAAAACCCGGCCAGCGAACTGACCGGGTTGAATATGTCAGAAGGCTCTTAAGCGTGGAGATCGAAGCGATCGAGATTCATCACCTTGTCCCAAGCCGCGATGAAGTCCTTCACGAAGGTCTCCTTGGCATCGTCACAAGCATAGACTTCAGCGATGGCGCGGAGCTGTGAATTGGAACCGAAGACAAGGTCCACCGCTGAGCCAGACCACTTGACTTTGCCCGAAGAACAATCTTTTCCTTCAAAGAAAAACTCACACTTTTCCGACTGCTCCCAATCCACGCCCATATCGAGGAGGTTCACGAAGAAGTCATTGCCCAGCGTTCCCGGATTACCAGTGAGGACACCGAAAGCAGTTCCATCAGTATTGGCATCGAGGACGCGCAGGCCACCGACCAGCACCGTCATTTCCGGAGCGGTCAGGGAAAGCAATTGCGCTTTATCAATGAGCAGTTGCTCGGGGGGACGACTCGCTTTTTCCGGATTGATGTAATTGCGGAAACCATCGGCAACCGGCTCAAGAACCGCAAAGGATTCCACATCGGTTTGCTCTTGCGTGGCGTCGGTCCGCCCGGGAGCAAATGGCACGGTCACATCGTGACCACCCTTCTTGGCAGCAGCTTCCACAGCGGCACACCCACCGAGCACGATGAGATCCGCCAGAGAAACGGTTTTTCCAAAGTCAGCCTGAACTTTCTCCAAAGCGCCGAGAACTTTCGCGAGTTCATCCGATGAGTTTACGGCCCAGTCTTTCTGGGGCGCAAGACGAATTCGGGCGCCATTTGCGCCACCACGTCGGTCACTGCCCCGGAAGGTCGAAGCAGATGACCACGCAGTGCGAACCAATTCCGCACCAGATAGCCCGGAATTGAGAATGGTCTCTTTCAGCGAGGCTATATCGGCATCATCGATCAAATCATGATCCACTGCCGGTGTCGGGTCCTGCCAAATTTCAGGTTCAGCCGGAACCATCGATCCAAGGAAACGTGCGGGCGGTCCCATATCGCGGTGGGTCAGTTTATACCACGCCTTAGCAAAGGCCTCGGCAAACTCATCCGGGTTCTCATGGAAGCGTCGGGAGACCTTGGCGTAGGCAGGATCCATTCGCAGAGCGAGGTCCGAGGTAAACATGATCGGCGCGTGCTTTTTGGTGGGGTCATGGGCATCGGGCACAAGATCAGCAGCGTCGGGATCAGTAGGGATCCACTGTTGGGCACCCGCCGGGCTCTTGGTCAAATCCCAGTCATATTTGAACAAGGTTTCGAAGTAGCTGTTATCCCAGGTGATTGGCGTCTCGGTCCAAGCGCCCTCCAATCCACTACCGATGGTATCGCCGGCATTTCCGGTTCCGTAGTTGTTTTTCCAACCTAGTCCTTGCTCCGCAAGAGGAGCCGCTTCGGGTTCACGCTCGACATACTTGTCAGGATCAGCGGCACCGTGGGCTTTACCAAAGGTGTGACCTCCGGCGATCAAGGCGACGGTCTCTTCATCATTCATCGCCATGCGGCCGAAGGTCTCGCGAATGTCGCGTGCCGATTCCAAGGCACTCGGATTTCCATTCGGTCCTTCCGGATTCACGTAAATAAGACCCATCTGCACCGCGCCGAGAGGATCATCGAGAATACGATCTCCCTTGTATCGCTCGTCTGCCAGCCACTCGGTTTCCGGCCCCCAATAAATGTCCTCTTCCGGCTCCCAAATGTCTTCCCGACCACCACCGAATCCTGCCGTCTTGAGACCCATCGATTCCAAGGCACAGTTTCCGGTGAAGACCATCAAATCGGCCCAAGAAAGCTTGCGGCCATACTTCTGCTTGATTGGCCAAAGCAAGCGGCGCGCCTTGTCCAGGTTCACGTTGTCCGGCCAGCTATTCAACGGAGCGAAACGCATCGACCCCGACGACGCTCCTCCGCGACCATCGAACGTGCGATAAGTTCCCGCGCTGTGCCAGGCCATGCGAATAAAGAAGGGCCCATAGTGGCCATAGTCAGCCGGCCACCAGTCCTGTGAGGTCGTCATCACTTCTTCTACCTCTTTTTTCAACTCCTCGAGATCGATCGTTTGAAACTCGGCGGCATAATCAAATTCCTCGCCCATCGGATCACATAGATCGGAATTTTGGCTCAGGATTTTCAGGTTCAATTGATTCGGCCACCAGTACTGGTTGGAGGTGCTACCGCCGGTGTTTTGGGCATTCACCCCGCTCATCACCGGGCACTTGCTAATATCGTTGTCTGTCATTTTTTGTATTTGTTAATTTAAAATTCTCTATCTTGCCTTGAGGCACTTAGGACAAGTCCCCCAATACACCACTTCCGCCTCATCAATTTCATATCCCGCGTCATCCACGACATCCAGACAAGGCGTCTCCCCGGGCGCACAATCGACATCGACCATCTTTCCGCAACTTCTACAGACCAAGTGCTGGTGATTATCACCTACCCGATCCTCATACCTCGCCGCCGATCCAGAAGGTTGGATCCGCCGAATCAAACCATGCTCCGCCAGAGTCCCCAAAGCATTGTAAACTGCCTGACGAGAAATCGTCCCGATCTCCCTCCGAACGTCTTCCGCCAAATCATCCGCCGTGCCATGCGGACGCCCCGACACCGCCCGCAGCACCGCAATTCGCTGCGCGGTCACAGGAAGACCGCGCTCTCTTAATGACTCCAACGGATCGAGCATGATTTAGATCAGATCAACTTCTGGACTTTGTCAAGAAGTTGATCTGGCATCTCAAAGATTCACCGTCAGCTTAAAGAAGCCCCCCTCCCGCAAAATAGGGATTAAAATCCATCTCACTCCCAAGTAATCTTTTGCATGCGATCACTCATTTTTCTCGCTCTTCTTGGATCCGTATATGCTGACAGCACACGACCTGCGAAGCCCAATATCGTTCTCATCCTCACCGATGACCTCGGCTGGCAGGATGTGAAGTGCTACGATATCGATGACCCATCGCCTATGGAGACACCGAATCTCGATGCTCTCGCGAAGAAAGGCGTCAAATTCTGGCAGGCCTACTCGCCCGCTCCCACCTGCGCACCCTCGCGCTGCGCCATCATGAGCGGGAACCATCCTGCCCGTGCGCAAAAGACCCACGTTGTCGGCGGCAACCCTCCCGCGCCCCACCACCTCACCGCCCACCCCATGATACCCCCGTGGTACAGTGGCCGCATGCCGGCGGGCGAAATGACCCTTGCCAAAGCTCTCCAACAAGGAGGCTACACCACCGGGCACTCCGGAAAATGGCACATGGCGATCAATCACCACGCCTTTCCTCAACCAGAAGACCAGGGCTTCAATTGGACCCGCTCGGACCGTGGAGTTACCAAACCGGCCAAGCCGAGCCGGCTCTCTGGCTTCTCCACGAATCGAAAAAACGACGCTTTCCGGCTCGATAAAAACGGCTTCCCCTTTCATCAGAACAGCCACGATGCCCTTACCTTTCTTCGGGAGCACAAAGCCGATCCCTTCTTCCTCTACTACGCAACTTGGCTCGTCCACACCCCCATCCACACCCGCAGCGAAGCGCTCTATAAAAAATACTGTGCCAAACTCGGCGTCACCCCCGACGAATCACACGCCCAGAAGTGGGAAGAGAAAGGCCAAAAGAATCCCTGGTATTGCGCCATGGTCGAGATGCTCGACTACTACGTCGGCCAACTCGTGAAGGAACTCGAAACGACCAACGACCCCCGCTGGCCCGGACACAAACTCATCGAAAACACCTACCTCATTTTCACCTCCGACAACGGCGGAATGGAAGGCCACCCCGGCGAAGTCATCACCGATAACTATCCGCTCGATCGCGGAAAAATCTCCATCATGGAAGGGGGCACCCGAGTCCCTCTCATCATCACCGGCCCCGGGATCAAGGCAGGCATCGAATCCGATGTCATGATCAACGGCCTAGACTTCTACCCCACCATTCTCTCGCTCACCGGAACGCCAATGCCCAAGGGGAAAGCACTCGATGGCCTCGACCTAGCCACGCTTCTCAAAAGCGACCCCACTGATCCTTCCCTGGTGAAAACCGCTCCCGGAAAGCCGCGCGACACCATGATCTGGCACTTCCCAAACAGCGTCGCCCTCGAAAGCTCGATTCGTCGCGGCGACTTCAAGCTCGTGCGCAACTACACCCCGCAGGGCGAAAAACTCGAACTCTTCCAGCTATACGAAACAAAGAACGGAACGTCCAAACGAGTCGATATTGAGGAACAAAAAAACCTCGCCGAGACCCACCTCACCAAAACCGTCGAACTCAACAACAAGCTCACCAGCATCCTCACTGAGATGAAGGCCAGCTACCCCTACCTCAACCCGAACTACAAACGTCCCCTTGCGAACAAAGAAAAAGTCCCCACCGTCACCAGCCACAAGCTCACCGGAAACACCGCCACCTTCGTCTTCAAAAACAACGGCGCCAAAGTCACCCGCGCTAATCTCCTCTACACCGATAACGGCGGCCACCGCTACGAAGAATGGTATCGCACCCCCGCCACCCTCAACAGCGATGGCACCGTCACCGCCATTCTTCCGAAAGGAACCACCCACTACCTCATCAATCTCATCGATGAAAACAACTTTCTCGTCAGCCACCCCGGCGGCTTCAAAAAGGACGCGCGCGATAAACAATACTCCGAGTATGCCCTGAAAGCACGGCCTCCCCAAAAGTGAGGAGATAAGCCATCGAAGAACCTGCGTATTAATCTCACAAGCCCATCAAATGAAAACACTCACCATCATCAGCCATCTCTTCCTCATCGTCGTCTTTAACACTGCCGCCTTGGCCCAGCAGCCACTCAAGAAAAACGACCGCATCGTCTTCCTCGGCGACTCCATCACCGCCGCCGGAGTCCGAAAAAGCGGCTATGTCACCCTGAGTTCCGCGGCCATTGCCAAAGCACATCCCGATCTCAATATCGAAGTAATCGGAGCCGGCATAGGTGGGCACAAGGTCCCCGACTGCCAAAAGCGTCTCGACAGGGACGTCCTGCAAAAAAAGCCCACCATTGTTTTCATTTACATCGGGATCAACGACGTCTGGCACTGGACTCACCCCAAAGTCGTTGCCCGAGGCAAAAAAGGGACGACCCCTGAAGAGTTTGAAAACGGACTCAAGGACATGGTGGCCAAAATTAACAAAGCAGATGCCCGGGTCATCCTCTGTACTCCCACTGTCATCGGAGAAAAATCAGACGGCAGCAACCCAGACGATAAAAGGCTCGACCAGTATTCAAACATCAGCCGGAAAGTTGCCAAAGAAACGGGCTCCCAACTTCTTGACCTCCGAAAAGAAATTATCACCCAACTTAAAAAGGAGAATCCCAAAAATGCCACCAAGGGAATTTTCACCTCGGATGGCGTCCACCTGAACGAGAAAGGTAATCGCTTGCTTTCGAGCCTCGTCCTCAGAGCGCTCAATATCCCACTTCGCAAGAAATAGTAGGGCTCACATTTTAATCACCGTTTCGAGGCCATCTCTTGTTGATCCGGGAACGGGGTGTGTTTCTCCTACCAATTAAAAACCGTGGTCCCAGCTCTCTGGAAACAAAAACCTTCATCATGAAGTTCTTCCTATTATTATTCACCTCAATTGCGGCATCAGCCACCAGCCTGTTTGCCGCCAAGCCAAACATCGTCCTCATCTATATCGACGATCTTGGTTACGGAGACATTGGATGCTACGGCTGCAAGGACATCCCCACTCCGAACATTGATCGGCTTGCGAAGGAGGGAGTCCGCTTCACGGCTTCCTACATCACGAACCCTCCCTGTTGCCCGAGTCGATGCAGTCTGATCATGGGGCAATACGCCCAGCGATTTGGAAAATACGGGATGTCTCGCGGACTTCCGATCCCGGAGGATCGCCCCACCCTGGCTAAATTTCTGAGTGGGAATGGCTACGTAACCGGGCACATTGGCAAATGGGATCTCGGGTCGAAAAAACAAGGGCCCTTGCAAGTAGGATTCGCTGAAGTTGCCAAAGATCCGCCCAAAAAAATCTACACCAAGAAAGAACTCGCCGGGCAATCTGCAAAAATTCGCAAACTACGCACCTCGAAATACTTCTGTCTCAATGAAGCTGGCGAGACGGTTTGGCTGACTGATTACGATGGCAACTCGATGGTCAATTTCATCGAGCGGCATCAGAAGTCCCCCTTCTTTCTCTACTGGTCCCCGGCAGCAGTCCACTCACCCAGCACCGAAGCCCCCGAAAGCTTGATGAAACGAACCACCGCCAGGGGAGAGCGACGCAAACTGGCCGGCGCCATCGTCTCGGTCGATGACCAGGTCGGCAAGCTCATCCAAACACTGGAGAAACAGGGTCTGCGCAAAAACACGCTGATCATTTTCTCCAGCGACAATGGTGGCAACGGTGGCGAAGGCGCATCATCGGCGCCCTACACCGGCGGCAAAGGAAAGGGCACGCAGAAAGAAGGATGGGTCCGCGTGCCCACGATTTTCTCCATGCCTGGCACACTCCCCGCAGGAACTCAACACGATGGCATGATTGCCAATTTTGACTTCTATTCCACGATCGCCGCGCTGACGAGCAAGTCGATTCCAAAGCATTGTGATGGAGTGAATCTGATCCCTTACCTGAAGGGGGAAAACACCAACGAGGCGCATGAGTATCTCTTCTGGCTCAACAACGAACCGGGAGATGCGGAGCGGAGACATCTCATCGCCGCCCGATGGAGGAACTGGCGTCTCTACAAAAAATACAACAAGGACACGTGGCAACTTTTTGATCTGAAAAAGGATCCCATGGAAGAGACCAATCTTGCGAAGAAACACCCCAAAATTGTCGCTCAAATGGCCTCCAAACATGCGGCCTGGAGACAAACTCTGGCGCCACTCGCCAAGATTCCAAAGATCTCAGCTGATAAGCCAATCATCCCAAAAGGCCACGGCTGGGCCCGTGCTTCAAAGAGCACAGACACCAAATGAAGGCCATCGCACATAACAAATCATGAAATATCAACTCACAATTCTCTTCTGCCTTCTCAGCGCGATCAAAGTCTCTGGCGCGGACCTAGAACGCGGCAAGACTCTCTATTCCCAACTCTGCTTCAACTGCCACGGACCGACCTTGGATGGCGGGCAGGGCCCGTCTTTAAGAGATCAATACTGGCGTCACGGTTCCTCGCCCGCGGCCATTCTCGAGGTTATCAATAAAGGTGTGCCCGGCTCGGCAATGATCGCCTACGAGGAGGTTTTTCCTGAAGCTGACCGACTTGCTCTACGCGATTTCATTCTCTCCGAACAGGAAGGAATGCGCGAGACGGTGCGCTCGGTTTATCCCGTCGAGTATTTCAAAGGGAAGCGCTTCGCCCCCAAAGATTTTGCATCGGTGGAATCGCTCTCACAAACGCCACTTCCCGAGAATCATTATTACTTCGAGCGGAATGGCGTTGGTGTCATGCGAGGGAGTTCCAAGCTCTACATCAAGACCGCCGGTGAATACCGCTTTTCAATCGGGCCGATTGGGCGGACGTCTATCTTTTTGAATAGAGAGGAGGTTCACTACTCGGATGCAACAACCGATAAGAAAACCCACCTCAACAAGGCGTTCACCTTGCAGCCCGGGGTTCATGATTTGGAAATTTTTCATGAGGAAAAAAAGAGCCACAGTTACCGGTTTCGAGCGGTGCTTCAGCAAGTCGCCGGCAAGAACTTTACGCTGACGGGCCGCAGCCTCGAAGGAAATATTCCCAAGTTTATCAAAGCCAGACCGGGAGAAGCACTCGTCGTGCGCAAGTGGATCAAAGACCTCCCACCTCGCACTCTCATGTGCCTCTTACCCAACCAGGTGATCGTCGCGCTCAATCCGGTGGACGGCCAAATCATCAAGGCCTGGCATTCTGCCGAGATCAATCAGACGCCCTCCCTGCCCGACCGAAGTGCCAAGCCTTCGGAAGTCACAGGCATTCCGATTGACCAGTTCAAATCCAGCCCGATCGCGTCTGATTCCCTTCGGTTTCTTCGTTATCAAATCAAGAGGGAATCCGCGCTCATCTCCTTCGAAACACAGGACGGCGAAAAGACCGTCACCATTTCTCCGGAAGGATCTCAATCTTTCACCATCTCGATCCAGTAGCATCGCATGAAATCTATTACTCTTATTCTCTTCTCTCTCACCTGCCTCGGACTTGCCCAGATTCCAGCCGGCTATCGTATCGAAACCGTCCCCCTTCCCAAAGGCGCAGTGACCATTCTCGGGCTTTGTCACAAACCGGACGACACCCTCGCTGTGGTCACCTGGGAAGGCGAAGTTTGGGAATACCAAAACAAGACCTGGACCCGCTTTGCCGAAAATCTCATGGAGCCCAATGGCATCTACTATGACGCAAAAGAGGGCGCCTATTACGTGGCACAGAAACCTGAGCTCACCAAGTTGGTCGATGACAACAAAGACGGTGTCTGCGACCGCTACGAGTGCATCACCGATGCCTTCGGCATCTCCGGCGAATACCACGAATATCACTACGGCCCGGTTGTCGATTCCCTTGGCCGAAAATACGCCTCGCTCAATCTCGGCGCGCGCGGGGACTTCACCGTCCCCGATGGCAAACCCAAAGGAAAAGGCGGCGGCAACATGTCTTATAATGCCCCGTGGCGGGGATGGATTTATCGCTCGGATCGCACTGGTCATTTTCAGCCACTGGCCTGCGGGTTTCGCTCGCCCTGCGGCATTGGCATGAGCCCACAGGATGAACTCTTCATCACCGACAACCAAGGCGATTGGGTTGCCGACTGCTGCCTCTACCACGTCCGCGAGGGCAACTTCTATGGCCACCCGGCCTCTCTTCCCGCCCGCCCTGATTTCACCAAGGAAAAAGTCCAATCTCTCAAAGCTGCTGACTTCGCCAAACTTCGCACGCTCCCCTCGATTTGGTTTCCCCGGGAGGTCATCGCAAACTCACCCGGCAGCCCGGTCTGGGACACCACGGGCGGAAAGTTCGGCCCATTCGAAAATCAAATCTTCGTTGGAGATCAACGGCAGTCGAACTACTTCCGCTGCGGCCTCGAAAAAGTCGACGGGGACTATCAAGGATGGTGTGTCGACTTCCTTCGCGGACTGAAATCCGGCCCCGTGAAAATGTCCTTCGACTCAAAGGGGCGCCTCTGGTCGGCACAAGTCGGGCGCGGATGGTTCAGCCTCGGGGGTAAACGCACCGCCTTGCAGTATGTCGAGTGGGACGGCAAAACCGAGCCCTTCGCCATCAAGTCAGCCAGCCTTGCCAAGAGCGGATTTCAGGTCGAATTCTCCCAGCCGATCGGCGAGGAAATCACCCCCGCGGTCAGCAACTATCACTACCATTATTACAGCACCTACGGCTCGCCCATGGTCGATGAAAAGGAGCTGAAAGTGTCCAATCTTAAGCTCTCCAAAGATCGTAAGACCGTCACCTTCGATATCCCACTCACCGCCGGAAAAGTCTACGCCATCAAATTCCCCGAGCAAAAGAACGCCAAGGCCCGGCCCCTCGACTTCGACACCATCTACTACACCGCCAACAAACTTCTTCCCGCCAAACAAGCGCGCCAGAAAAAGCCCCACGCCATTAAGCTTGTGGGGTCAGGTTGGGTTCGGAATGACAAAACGCGACCGCATCCCCCCGTCGTGGCACCCCTCCCGGAAAAAGACTGCGTCGTTCCCGTCCCCGCCAAGGCCACGGTGCTCGATGCCTCCCAGTGGACCAGTCCAGACTGGAAATTCGACGCTCAAGGAGTCATGCCACGCGGCAAGGGCAGCAATGTCACCAAGGAGTCCTACGGCTCCGCCCGCATCCACCTCGAATTCCGGTTCGATCCCTCCGATGATCCAAACTGGACCGGCCAACTCTACGGCAACTCCGGCGTGTTTTTGATGTCCGGCTACGAACTCCAGGTCGTCAACAGCTACCAAAACCCCACCTTCGCCGACGGCCACTGCGGCTCGATTTACGGCCAACAACCACCCCGCGCCAACGCCTGCCGCAAGCCCGGCGAATGGCAGTCCTACGACATCCTCTACAAGGCCCCTGAGTTCCACGACGACGGCTCCCTTTTGGAACCCCTCCGCGTCACCATGTATCACAATGGCATCCTCATCCACCAAGATGCCTGGGCCTATGGCGAAGTCGGCAAGCCCTACAAAAAACACGGCCTGCTTCCTCTCAAAATCCAAGACCACAAAGGCACCGGCGTTTCCTTCCGAAACCTCTGGATTGTCCCCGACGTCGATTACGACCAATCGCTTGCATCATTCCTCGGTAACTTTGGAAACGCCCCCGAGCATTTGGTTGAGGCGAAATCCAAATCAAAGAAACCCAAGCCCGCAAAGATCACCATCCTCCCCGTCGGAATGGTCCGAGGCATGGACCTTAATCGTGACCAAGTCATCACTCCAAAGGAATTCCTCGACTACCGCGCCAAGCAGTTCGACCCCAAGGATAAAAACAAAGACGGCTTCCTCGACGCAAAAGAATTCTCCCACGCCAAGGCCCTCAAAGGTTCCGACAAAAACAAAGACGGCAAGCTCTCCCGCGAAGAACACCTCAACATCTTCCGTGGCCAGTTCCCCAACGTCGACGCCAACAAGGATGGAAAAATCACCGCGGCGGACAAAAGATAGGAATTTTCAGGTTATTTCGAAAATAATTGTCCAAAAGCCGTCAATTTTCTGAACCTGTGTAAAAGCACGACTTTTACATGGATTCAGAAGACATTTACGACGCACACGAGCAATTCACCCGGCTTCTCCTTGAGAGTGAGCCCGTGATGATGCGCTCCATCCTCGTCATCGTTCCGCATCAAGACGATGCCCGGGAAATCATGCAGGAGACCGCCGTGGCACTCTGGAGGCAATTCGATTCCTACGATCCTAAGCGCCCCTTCATCAACTGGGCCATGGGGTTCTCCCGCATTCACACCAGACGATTTCTGGCCCGCCAACAAAAACGCGCCACCCTGACCAGCGAAGCCGCAAAGGTCCTCGAGCAGGAAATGGAACGGCACCCGGAAAGGACCAACACGATCAGTCAGCACCTTGCCCACTGCCTGCAAAAATTGCCCGATCAACAACATCGCCTGATCCAAGGCTACTACCACGACGATCGCAGCCCACAATGGCTCTCGCAAAAAGAAGGCCGCTCCGTGGACGCCATTTACAAGGCCATTCAACGCACCCGACAGGACTTGCAAACGTGCATTGAAAAACAATTACGAAAGGAGTTTTCATGAACCAGCAGCCAAATTGGACCAGCATCATTCAAAGGCATCTTGATGGACTCACCACCTCCCAAGAGGCGGAGGACCTTTCGACCCAAATCGTCACCAATCCCGGGATACGCGAGCAGTATCTCAAGGCCGCCCAAGTCCACGCCGCCCTCACCGATGAATTCCTCGCGCAGGAAAATCTGGAAAAGCCCACCCCCAAGGATACTCCTGCTCAAAAGAAAACCGTCTCCATTCACTTTTTCGCTCCCGTAGGAATCGCCGCTTTGCTCATGATCAGCCTCCTTGCTTTCTTCTGGCCAAAGGACCGGGAGAACGAGGAACTCTTGGACGAATGGGGAAGCAGCATCGCGAAGATCGAATTCCTCAGTGAAGACGCCCGCTTTGGGGGTGACCAAGAACTGACAAGGGGAAGCTCATTGGAAAAAGGTTGGCTTCAACTTGCAGCAGGTTCGACCCGACTCAAGTTCCGCAGCGGCGCCATCGTGACCTTGCAAGCTCCTGCCGCCTTTGGCCTCGATTCCCCGATGCGTTCTTATCTGGAGTATGGTAAAGTCGAGGTCTACGCCCCGGAATCCGCACGGGATTTTGTCGTCGCCACAGAATCGATGGAGGTCGTCGATCTGGGGACTCGTTTTGAATTGGTGGTCGATCAAGATACACGAGAGTCAGCCGTGAGCGTGAGTGAAGGTTTGGTCGATCTGCATCTGGGGACACCGGGCACTCAACGCCGAATTCAACCATTGGAGGCCGGTTTTTCCGCGCAGGTGGATTCCGCAGGCGACATCCTGACCTTAAAACGAACCCAGGTGGAAAAGCCGGTGGCCCCGCGGTTGGTTGCCCATTGGAAACTGGACGAAGCACCCTCCAGTGACGAGGTTGAATCGATTCCAGGCATCGCAGGTCGGGCAGTTCAACTGGGCGAACGCGGTTTTGTCGATGTGAGTGATTGGGCCGAGAAACTGGGCCGAACCGGAGACTTCACGATTGCTGCCTGGGTTCGGAATCCTTCGGACAGAATCGCCGTCCTGTTCTCCCTGTCGGACGGAACTGAGGCCGATCGCGTCCAGTTTCATCTTAACCGCAGGCACCTGGTGTTCGGTTGGCAAAATGGCGCGCACTACGACGCAGTGAACGGCAAGATCGATCAATGGGAACCCGACCGTTGGTATCACGTTGCTGTGACCATGCGACGCGGAATGATCCACCTCTATCGAGACGGCGAACAGGTTGGTTCTTCATCCACTGGCCACAAAATTGGTACGCGTATTTCGAGTCTTTCCACCGTTGAACGACCTACGCACTGCTACCTCGGAAAACTCAGTGCCGAGAGACCGCAGTTTTTCGGAGGAGCCATTGATGATGTGCAAATTTACGCCAAAGCCGTGCTGGGTAAAAATATTCGCTATCTCTACGAACATCCGGGTGAATTATGGGATCCTCGGGGGACGGATTCAGATAAATGAGACCGATCGTCTCACGACAAGCCGAACAAGATGAACTTTAAAATTACAACGCTCTTTGCCGCTGCAGTAACACTCGCACTTCAACCGTTAGCTGCTGCTGAGCCATCTTCCGCCATCAACCTCGACCCAAAGATTCTCAATGGTTTTTTGGAAAACTACTGCGTCCAATGCCACGGCCCCGAAAAACAGAAGGGCGAAACGCAATTAGACACGCTCAGTTTGGCGATCGACAGTAGCGATACCGCTCTGCATTGGCAGGAAGTCCTCGATGTCCTGAATCTCGGTGAAATGCCGCCCGATGACGAACCGGCTCCTTCGCCAGATGAATTAAAACAAGTCCTGGCCCATCTCACCGAGGCTTTGTCCGAGTCAAAAAAGCGCCTTTCGGAATCAGGAGGGGATACGGCCCTGCGCCGGATCAATCGCCGGGAATACAAATACACCATCGATGAATTATTCGGATTTCAGATTCCCGATGAATTGTTGCCTCCCGATGATATCGCGGAAGGTTATGATACCGTGGGGCATGATAAGCAGTTCTCCAGCTATCATTTTAATGACTATTTCAAAGCGGCGAAATCGATAGTCGACACCGCTCTGAAATGGGTTGATCAACCCCGAAGTGAATCGAAGTTGCATACCAACGAGCCGGAAAAAAGGGCGAATCAGGGTCTCGAAAGGTATATCGCTGACTACGACAAAAAGATGGCTCGGATCAAAGCCGGGGCCAGTCATGATGAACTGGGTATCGATGACGAAAAACAACTGCAAATGTTCGTGAAGCGCTACGATGGGAGAGCTGGGGGAAGAAAAAGGTATTTGCAACGCCCTTATGCCGATCAAGGCCTTTTCCTTTCCGACGCTGGTAGCAGCTCCCACAAGGTCGGTTCCCCGGGAGTAAATATGGATCCGCGGGCGAGCTACAAATTTAGATTCGTCGCCGCGCTCGCTCAAGATCCACCGCCGATTCGTCATTTCCTCAAATGGAGAGTCGGAGACAGAAGCATCGGATATGTCAAAGTGGATGGCAGCTTCGAGACCCCCAGTGTCCATGAGTTAGAGTATCGCGCCTTTCTCACCGATGGTAGAACCGGTTTCCATGTCACCGAAAACAGGTCCGATTCTATTCGCCTGAATCACTACATTGGGAAAACAGGGCATAAAGCAGAGTGGGACTCATCCATCTGGGTGGATCGTCTGGAGGTTGAAGGACCATATTATCCCCGGAACCCGTCGCCATTCGAGACCAACTATCAACGGACCATTGGCAAACCGGACCTTGAAAACGAAGAGCAACAGGCCAAACGCTTTTTGGTCACGTTCATGAGGGAGGCATTTCGCCATCGCGATCCAGCGACTGAATATGTAGACCGAGTTTTTCAAATCTACCAATTGAACAGAAAGAACAATCGTTCGATCAAAGAATCTCTCGTCACTCCGTTGGCAATGATCTTAAGTTCGCCCAGCTTTCTCTACCTCATGGAAGACACTCCCTCGACCGAGGACCAAATCGTGAGTGAAACCGAGTTCGCGAATCGCATCGCCTACTTTCTCTGGAGTCGTCCCGCCAATAGCGATCTCCTTCAGGCCGCTACACAGGGAGAACTATCAGATCCCGCCGTGCTCCGAAGAATGGTGGATGGCATGTTGGAACACCCCAATAGCTGGGCTCTCGCGGAAGGTTTCTTTAGTCACTGGGCGGACCTGAAACGCTTTGATGAAATAGCGATCAATGAAGCGGAGCACATCGGGTTTAACAATGGGATCCGCGAGTCCGCTCGCCTCGAGGCGCAACACCTCTTTCATGCCATGGTCAAAGAGAACCGGAGTCTAACTGACCTGATCGATTCTGATTTCACAGTCATCAATGACCTGCTCGCTTTTCACTATGGATTAGATTTTCCTGACCAAGGTAGCGAGTTTGTGAAGGTTCCCCTCCCTGCAGATTCCCCTCGTGGTGGTTTGCTGGGGACAACGGCATTTCTAACCATGGGTTCCAATGGTGAACGTTCCTCCCCCATCATTCGCGGCGCCCTGTTGATGGAGAAATTTCTTCATCGCGAGCCGCCGCCGCCGCCACCCAATGTCCCAGAGCTGGCGCTGGCCAGTGACAAACCTCTCTCGGTCAGAGAGATTGTCGATCTTCATCGCCAAAAGGCCCAATGTGCTTCCTGCCACAGCAGCTTTGACCCGCTCGGGTTTGGGTTGGAAAACTTTGATCTGCTCGGTCAGTGGCGGGAGATGGAGACGGTAGGTAATGTCGGTAAAAAGGATTCGAAATCCAAGACGAAGAAGAACCAGGTTCCGATCCGGGCCGAAGGAGCTTTTCCCAATACAGAAAAATCCTTCAAGAACCTCAAGGAATTCAGAGCCGGCTTGATCGAACAGAGACATCTCTTAACTCGATCCATCACCGAAGGGCTTTTGTCCTATGGTCTCGGTCGACATATCGAATTCGCCGATCAACAAGCCATCGATGAAATATGTAAAACCGCCGCCGGGAATAACGACCGGATTTGCGATCTGATTTTCGAGATCATTAGTCACCCAACATTTCGTAAAGCCGATAAACCTGAGTAGAAAAGAACTATGAGTATACACCTTCACAATCGCCGAGCTATTCTCAAGGCGGGTTGCACTGCCCTGGCCTTGCCATTTATGGAATCACTAAGTTTCGGTAAAGCAGCCGCTGCTGTCGTCCCGCCTAAACGTTTTCTCATGATTGGCTGTGGCTATGGATTTACTAAAGAGACGTTTTTCCCGACCGAAGCTGGACGTTTCGCCGACATAGGCCTCACACCGGGCCTCAAGCCTCTGGAACGACATCGGGATGACATCACCATGGTGTCCAACTTAACCAACCTCGGTGCGACCAACGCACACGGCGGCAGCACTTCCTATCTAACTGGCGCTAACGTCACGGGCACTCCCGGGAAAAGGTTTCATAACTCGATTTCGCTGGATCAGGTTTTGGCTCGCGAGATTGGGCAGGATACTCGTTACCCAACGATTGCCTTAAGCGACAAGGATACCAACGACGGCCATGGACCTGGACTGTCCCTTTCCTGGTCGGACAAAGGGCAGCCCATTCCCGGTATCACCAGTCCGGTAGATCTCTATCATCAACTATTTGGTCAGGATAAAGAATCCGCCGAAGAGCGCGAATTCCGACTCGCCGAGCGTCGCAGTGTTCTCGATGGTGTCGTAGCGGATCTAAAGTCATCCAGGAAAAAGCTCAGCAAGACCGATCAGGATAAACTCGAGGAATACCTGCAATCGATTCGGCAGATCGAACAAACGATTAGTCGCGAGGTTGAATGGTCCAACACTCCCAAGCCAAAAGCGCCCTTCAAACAGCCTAAGGATGCAATGGATGGATTGGCAGCGTTGAAGACATTTCAGAAACTAATAGTCGCAGCTTTCCAAACCGACTCGACGCGGGTAATCACCTATCGTCAGCCGATCAATTCTATACTTAAAAGCAAGGAGTTCAGTCTCGGTGCGCATTCTCTCTCGCACTACAATCTCGATCCGCGTCGCGGTGAGGCATCCCGTCAAAAGGATGCCATGTTTATGGCCCTGTTTGCCGACCTGCTCGACATGTTCAAGAAAACCGTGGACATCCACGGCCAGAACCTCTTTGAGTCCACCCTCATCAGTTACGGCTCCAACCTTCGCACCGGCCACGGCCTGAAAGGCTGCCCCGCGATCTACACCGGAGGTGCAGGCGGGAATCTGAAACGCGGCGAACACATCGCCCTTCCCGAAGAAGACACCCCGCTTGCCAACTACTGGGTCACACTGGCGCAACAAAGTGGCGTACCTCTCGAGCAGTTCAGCCACAGCACAGGTACGCTGGGAGAGTTGGTTGGGTAAACAACTAGACACAAAAATTGGAGAAACAATATGATAAGAGCGATTCTATTAGGGGTAGCGCTTGCCGTACTTTCTATAATATCTGCACAAGCAACAGAGAGGCCAAAAATCACCAAAGGAGTTATCGGGAATGCTCTCAAATTCTCCACCGGCGACTCTGTCGATCTCAGCGAGCATCTCCCTGCCATGAGCCAGCTGGATTCGTTCACCTTCTCCACCTGGGTTTGCGATCCAAAGGCACCTCTCGCCATGGTCTTTTCTCTTTCCGGCCCATCCGAGCAACACCGCATCCAGCTTTTTCTAGCCCAAGCCTACGTCCGCTATGGCTGGCAGGACGGCTCTCATTTCGATTCTATTTCAGGACGAGTTGATGGATGGCAACCAAGCCAGTGGTATCACGTCGCGGTCACGGTCGAAGACGGAGTCGCCCGCTTATATCGCGATGGGAACCTCATCGGCTCCGGATCGGCAGGCTCCAAGATCGGCACTCCTGTCTTAAATCCCTCGCTGGTCAAAAATCCTTCGTATCTCTTCCTCGGACGACTCGAAGACGGGCATCAGGGCGAGAAAGTCACCACCCAAAACTTTGAAGGGAAATTGGGCGACGTCCGTATCTACGCAGGTGCTCTTGGTCAAAGCATCATTCGCGATTTCTACGAAAACGCAGTCCGGAAATAGGAGGGCGTGACATCAGCAACCAGCAATATCATGAAATTTAACTTCCTCTTGATCGCACCTTTTGTCGCCTCCGTGACCACGATTCAAGCAGATGAGACGGCAAGCGAAACGGCCATCAATCATTTAACCCTCAAACCCTTTCTAACGGAACATTGCATCAGCTGCCACGGTGAGAAAAAACAAAAAGGGAAACTTCGTTTTGACCAGCTGGATTTTTCAATCTCGGATAAGGACGAGGCTCTCCACTATCAGGATATTCTTGATGTCCTCAATAGTGGGGAAATGCCTCCTGAAGAGGAGGAGCCGCCGCCAAAGGCTGAGTTGGAAGTCATCATGGCTGAGCTAACCGGAGGTTTGTTCGAGGCTCGCAAACGACTCGCTTCCACCGGTGGCAGGGTGGAAATGCGACGCCTTAACCGTCGTGAATACGCCGCCACCATTCGGCACCTTTTTGGCTTCGAGCCATCGGCGTCCCGACTCCCACCTGATGATGAAATCGAGAACTTCGATACTGTCGGACGACGACAACATTTCACCACTGAACACCTCGACTACTACTACGAACTCGCCCAGGAAATCCTCGAAGTTGGATTCAAGTGGTCGGGAAGGCGGGAACCGCTGAAGACAGTCACCCAGCAACCAGAGGATTTTTGGACCAAGCGATACCGCAAGGATCTCGAAAGCTGGAAAGGAGGCACAGGCAAAGTTGTTCGGCTTTCCAAAATTCGTAGGGAATATCTCGCACTCCCGAAGGCCGGAACGGGAGTCTATCTCAGTGAGGCCCTGCGAACCCTCAGCTACGGACGCGGGGTCGATCCGCGAGGAAGCTATCGAATCCGCATCAAGGCTGGCATTGAAGGAACCGTGCAGCCCTTTCGTCGATTTGTTCGGGTCCATCAGGGAAGAGAAGAAGTCGCCGGAGTTTTCCGTATCGATGGCACCACGGACAAGCCATCGGAAAGCGTGGTCGAACTCCGTCCCGCCTCCCTCAAGGGAAAGCTCTCCGGCTATGTCGCTGAAGATCGCTCCGGAGCCTGGCTCTCCCACTATCTCAAATCTCTGCAGCACTACCATGGAGTCGACCCCAAGAAGGAAGGCTTGATCTGGATCGATTCAATCGCGGTGGAGGGTCCATTCTATCCTGAGAAACGCAGCTTCTTTGAATCCCTGCTCTATCCGGAGCGACCGATCGAAGGGAAACAATCAACTCTGTCATGGAATGATGACAATGCCCGCGAACTGATCGAACGCTTTACCACCGAGGCCTTTCGTCGCCGATCTCCGGAGCCCCAGTATATCGACGGACTCGTTGACTACTTTCAGAAACAACGAAGCAAGAAACTGCCTTACGAAAAAGCGATGGTGAACACCCTGGCGGTGGTTCTCTCCTCACCGGGATTCGTTTTTCTAAATGAACAGGCAAACGACGATCCGGATTCGCGAATCTTGTCTCCGCGCGACATCGCCATCCGCCTTTCCTATTTCCTGACCAGTGGTCCTCCTGACGATCAATTCTACCAAGCTGTCGAAAAGGGCGCGGCTTCGAACAAAGAGACCTATCAAGCAGGCATCGACAATGTTCTGAACAAAAACAGTCGGCGTTTTTCCGAAGGCTTCGGGAGCCAGTGGGCGGATTTCGTAAGACTCAACTCGATCTCTGTCTCAAAGGAGTTTCCGACCTACAACGCCGGTATGCGTCATTCCATCAAACAGGAAGTGATCGCCTATTT
>JAQWZU010000018.1 GCA_029253285.1 Akkermansiaceae bacterium
CAATTCTCGGAACTCTCGCCTTTTTCCTGCTCAAATCCCGTCAAGAGAGCAAGAAAACGGATACTTTGGTCAGCAAAGTGGTCGGCAGCGAGGAGCTCATTCTCAAGCTGACTCCCAAATTGGGCCGGATTTCGGATAAGCTCTTGAACCTAAGTCCTCCCGAGTCAAGTGGACTCTTCACCGATTCCGTCACGGTAAGAGACCTCTCGGGAGAAGTTCGCTTTGAAGCAAAGCCACCTGCGGGTCAACTTATTGCGGGAAAGCAACTTGGCTTGGCAGAGTCATCCCAACAAATTCCCGGGGCAGAACTTGCTCTCTGGAGCCCTTTACTCGATAAAGTGGACTATTTTGAGCAAGCCAAACTCAAGATCATCAGGGGATCATTCACCTCGGATGAACACAACGAATTTGAATGCCTCGTTAAATTCAGCGGATTAGCCCGAAATAATCTGGGATCATGGTCCAGCCTCTTGGGAAAGCAGTCCCTGACCTGGAACAAACAAGCCGGGGGGGATTGGAAAATTTCAAAATGGGAGACCAAGAGCTTTTCCACCGCGACCAGCTCCCACCGGTTTTTTGCAGACCGACTTGATGAAGCACTTCCAAATTTCACCGATCGCGCGAAAGCCCGGTTCTCGATTCACGAGGAAGAACTCATTAAATATTACAAAAGCGGGAAAACCCGCGCTCGCTCTTACGATTTCGCGCCAATCGCAATGAGCCAAAAACCCGGTATCTCGGTTGTCGATATCGATCAAGACGGATACGACGATCTCTACATCATGGTCCGCATGGGACAGAATCTTCTCCTTCGGAACCGGGGAGATGGCACTTTCGAAGAAATCGCCGAATCCCGGGAATTGGCCATCAAAGGAAACTCGACCTGCGGCATCTTCGCTGATTTTGACAACGACGGTGACTCCGATCTCATTCTGGGACGAAGTACTGAAAACAGCGCCTATTTCAAAAATACCGGTTCCTGGTTTGAAGAGGTTGAACAAGACACTGCACTCCCCGCACTCGTCATTTCCATCTCTGCAGCGGACTACAATCGCGACGGGCTTCTCGATCTCTACTTCTCAACCTACCGATTAAGCCAACTGGGAAGTGGAAATTCCGGCCTCGCTCCGGAAGACGATAGTTCGAAATGGCCGGAACGATTTCTCTCTGCCGAAGATGCCTCCGAATTCCGGGAAAGGTATCGCACCGAAACAAAAAAAGACGGCGACATTGATTTCCTCAATCAGGTGGGTCCACCCAATGTCCTCATGATCAACCAAGGTGGTGGAAAATTCGCACCCGCACCTGAAGGGCCTCAAATTAATCTCTGGAAGAACACCGTTCAAGCGACTTGGGCTGATATTGATGAAGATGGCGATCCCGATCTCTATCTCTCCAACGATTTTTCATCCGACAACCTTTATCGCAATGACGGGAAGAACGGCTTTGTTGATATCACCAGCGAATACGGACTCACCACCTATGGATTTGGAATGGGAGCCTGCTTCGGCGACTATGACAACAACGGGCATCAGGATCTCTACGTCTCCAATATGTTTAGTAAGGCGGGCCGCCGTATTCTCTCGAGCTTCGACGGAATCGATCCCAACTATCTCCATTCGGTCAACGGAAACGTCCTCTACAAAAGACCCGATTCCAAAAACTTCGAGCGTGTTTCCGGATTAGAGCCACCCTCTCTCCTCGTCGCCGAAGCCGGATGGTCCTGGGGTGGGCAGTTCGTCGATTTCGACAATGATGGCGATCTCGATATCCATGCTCTGAGCGGATACTTTACGGCCCCCAAGGAATTAGCCTCCGAGGTCGACTTGTGAAGTAATCTCTGGCGTACGGTCGTGCGCACTGACAATGATCTGGCCGACGGTGCCGTAAGAGAATCCAAGAAATGGAAAAACGACGAAATTGGGGGTGAAGGCAGTTCCGGAATCGATTCCAGGCTGCAAGCCGGTGATGAAATCATCAACGGGAAACTGGTCGTTCACTCGCTCTCCGGGAACGAGCGAAATCGCCTCTTCCTGAATGAAAATGCCGGGGAACATTTCAGTGATCATTCCGCTCTCGCTGGATTGGATAGTGACTCCGACAGCCGGGGCTTTGCCCTCTTGGACTACGATCGCGATGGCTGGCAGGACATTGCCCTGGTTAATGCAAACAATCCTCTAAGCCAGCTCTTCCACAACGAGCTGGGGAAATTTTCTGCAAATAAAGGCGGGATGATTGCGATCCGCTTTAGAGGAGGCAGCACTTCGGATACTCCTTCGGATCTCAGCAATCGAGACGGCTACGGTGCCATCGTCGAGGCCACCCTTGCCGATGGCACTCGTCTAAAAAGAGAACACCGCTGCGGGGATGGCTATGCCTCTCAAAATAGCGCCACCATGATCATCGGTATCGGAGAACACGCAAGTGTCTCCAAAGTGATTGTCCGTTGGCCTTCAGGAAAATCCTTCACTTATGAAAATGTTTCCGAGGGAACACTTCTCACCGCCTACGAAAAACGGGAAGACGGAGCCTTCACCCGAGAACCCTACCGAAGCACCCGGAAATCAGCTGCGCCTCTGGCCCGTCCAAAGTATCAACTTCCCTTCGCGAAACCCACCCCGGGCAAAATCCAAGTCTATACCACCACCGCGACCTGGTGCGCGGCCTGTATCGGACACCTTCCTTCCCTGAAATATCTACAGACCGACGATATCGCTTTGTTTGGAGTGCCCACCGATCCCAATGACACTCCCGCGATGCTGAAGGAGTATGTCGCGGAAAAAAATCCTCCTTACCAAATGCTCACCGAGCTTGGCTCCGCAGAAAAAGAGCGCCTCTCCAGCTTCCTTGCCAAAAATATGCGCACCGAGAACCCCGTTCTGCCCTCAACCATCATCACGGATGAAGAGGGCAACGTTCTCGAAATCATGAAAGGCATCCCCAACCTTTCCCAGGTTCGGCGATGGAAGTATGAGAGGAAGTAAGGTTTAGTTCTCCTCAATTCTCAAGCGAAGAAATTGCTTCTCGCTTGCTCCGATCGGCGGGGTGAAGCGCACCGTCATGATCTTGCGGCCATCGCCTTGATTCACTTCGCTGACTACTTCGGAATTCGCCGCGGCATTCTGCCAATTGGCGAGATCAGTCGAGGCATCAACTCCCACCGTCACACCATCCGCACCAATACTCACTGGATAGCTCATCGTCAGCATGCTCTGCGGACTTCCACCGATATCGTAGGTTTGCCAACTCACACTCGAAGCCATGGGGGCGCTGCCGAGACCATTCCCCAGTGCGTAGTCGACCAAATCTGCAATGCCATTTCCGTCCGAGTCTCCCGTGGGACTCGCTGGTACGGGGATGGCATCAGAGGCATTCGGACTGCCGCCCGGTAAGACACTCGAACGCCAGTTCGCAGCCACATCAGGATCTGGATTCGCGTTTGGATTAACCAGGACCAAGCTATAACCGGCATCCGCCGCCACCGGCCAAGGCGCGACATCGTTGTAAATGAACTCACGGATCGTACCATTGAGCGCATCCTCCAACTTAAGGGTCTCACCGTCATTATTAAGTCGACTCAAATTGGCAAACTCTCCCGCCACCGGATTTCCCCCGCCATGAACGGCATTGAAAGCAGCTGAATCACGAACAAGCAGCACCCGCGCTCCCGGCGCAAGGCTGGTCACGGCGGATCCAGTGAAATCAAATTCAACGCCCTGCACAAACTTCACGCCAGTGAGATCCAAGGTCACGGCATCGCTGATATTGGTGAGCTCGATAAACTCCGCCAAGCCATCGCCGTCCGGATGATACATGATTTCCGACACCACGAGATAAAGCTGCGCGTCGGAAGGATCCCCGAGATAAGTCGTCGTCGTGAGGAGATTCCCATCAACATCGAGCAAGTTCAATGTTTCAGGAAAGCTCGATAAATGTCCGCTGTATTTGCCTTGGATAAACCGGCCCTCACCTCCCGTCGGACTTACTGAGCGGGCGCGGAAAGTATTCACGTCAGGAGAGACATAGAGGCTGCCACCCGACGCAATCACCGTGCCTGGAGCGAAGGTATGTTCAATTCCTCCGGTAATCTCCCACTCGGAAATATCCACCGCGAAACTAAACGGGTTCGTGATTTCAACAAACTCCTCATCCTGATTTCCAGATGCCGGGCTGAATTCGATCGTCCCGAACGAAAGAGCGGGATGCCCGCCGCCGGGAGCGCTTGTCGCTCCGCCATAGAGCTCGGGCCTGATGATGAAATCACTACTCCCGGTCGATTGGTTCAAGCCGTGAATCGCAAGAATGTTTTGCCCTGCTTGCAAGGAACCCAACTTTGAGGTGACGTCATAAATATTGAAGCTTCCGGCGTTTGCTTCCGGTCCGTTCCCGTTCGAAGCCGACAGGTAATCCACGGATGCGGGATTGTTAGCCGCGAATAGGAAATCACCATTGAGATAAGCGACAAAGCCATCGTCCCATTGCATGCGGAGTTCCAAACTATCGAAATCGGCCGGGTCGGTGACGTTGAAAGGGACACGAATATAAATTGTGGTACTCGACGCCATTGCCGCTTCCACATCCGTCCCGATCAACGATTCATAGCCACTCCCCCTGTCGTAGCCAAAGCCTGTCGGACCACTGAACCAACCGGCAGTGCTAAAGGGTTCATTGGCTGGCGCGCCCTGCCACGTCGTCCCCAGACTATCATCGGTGGGAACAAACGCGTATCCGGTATCGCCTGCTTGCACTAATGGCGTCAAGGTGACCGAGGCCTGACCGATTTGCTCATCAGGAATTTCCCCGCCGTTGCCAACCGTTTGGTTGTTGTAAATCTCATTGCGCCGTCCGGGGAGATACTCGTTCTTCCATCGCACAATTGCCTCCGCCATCGATTCCACGGCCACATTATTCGTGGTATAAGGCACCGAGCTTCCATTCCCCTGCAACCACGATCCCCACTTTTCAAAGTCGCGCTGGGCGTCTGATTTCGCCATCAAGGGATCGTCGATCAAGGCCGCCTGTTCATCCAGTCGCCGTTCATACCAACGATCCACCAAGGGAGTGCTCTCTGGCTGCAGAAACTCATCCGCCAAAGTCCTGATGCGACGATGAATCATCGCACGCGTCTCGGAATTATTAAAAAGATGGGAAACAAGCCGAATGGAATTGCCGGTGACTACCAACCCGTTGGTATAAACGTTATTGTCGAAATAAGTGTTCTGGGAATTCCAAACCCGGCCTTGCGACAAATCCAGATCCCAGGGCAGAATCGCCCACTCATCAGTCTTCCCGGTATCGCGGTAAATATACCAGTTCTTACTGTGCATATCGATGTTTCGGATCACCGAATTGGCCGCCAACATATTGATGGTCTTCGGAATATCAATATTGTCGCGCATGTAGTTTTCCAAGGCCGCGCCCGTCAAATCGAGCCCGTCAATGAGTGCCTGCAAATCATCGTTGTTTTCCGACTTACGATTCTTTTTCTCGACGCCGGAATAACCGGTGTTCCCCTGATCCTTGTTCAAGCGATTGCCGTAGACCTTGTACATCGCGCCATTCGGATTCAGGCCGGCCCGCTCCAAATAGATGTCATCCCCGTCTTCTACGAAGTCCGCCGTACTAAAAAACTGGCCATTCTGCTCCACCCGGATGGTAAAGGCAAAGTGCGCGTTAACCCCAGACTCCCGCATGATCTCCCAAGCCAAAGGATGGCGCACCTTTGACTTGTCAGCCCAGTTCGTCAGCAGATCAATATCGGCCACTCGTGGGGCTTCGTCGCTCCAGAGAAATCGCTGGGTCTTGTTGAAATCGAGATTGTAACTTTTCTTGATGAAGCCCCCGGTCGATTGCCCGTGACGGTTGAAATGCACGTTGTCGTAAAACTCGCCCTTGTAATAAACCGCTCCGGTCGTTCCGGTAGTATTAGTAGCGCCGGACGGGTTCTGGATAAACCAATCCAGCACATTGAGATTCGTCGTGATCGTGGGATCAGCCTGCACCGTCCCGAAGTATTGATGGGAATCCACCGGATCCCGAAAAGCCGGTTCCTTGGTCTGGGCACCACTGGTATCTGTCGCGGCAAAGCGCCAGCGCGTCATTTCGCCATTCTGCAAAGCCGAAGCCGGAATGTTCGCGGTATAAACTCCGTCACCCGCGGCAGCATCAGGAGCAACTCCATCATCTGCCATCGCCAGCTGGGTCTCTCCACCAAAGGCCAGGCGATAATAGACTGCCACCGTCGAGACTGGATCAGCCGATCCTGAAATCTGCGCCGTCACGGTGAGATCGCCGCCCGTTGGCTGGGGAGGATTTTCAGTCACTGTCCCAAAAACAGGACCGGCGGCCTGACCTCCGGTATTGGCGGCGTTCGGAGTTGGCGTATCAAAGTAGACCAGTGGCGCGGGCGCATTGGGATCAGAAGAAACATTGACCACCGCGTTCAGAGTCGGTGCGCCCCCGCTGTTGTCCCAATCCATGAACATGGGATGCGCGCTATTGATAATCATCAACTGCCCGCGCTGGGGATCTCCGGGATTATCGCGCCAATCCTCCACGAAGCTCTTAATATTCCACGTCGCCGTGGGAGTCTGCCCCGGCACCGCGGTGTAGGAATCAACCGGCGTGTTGGCGGCATAATAATTTACCAAGGTATTGTCGTTGTAAGTCGTCGCTACGGTATCGATCCCGTAATTGGCATCGGGAACCGGAAACACGCCCAGCTCCGAGGTCACCCCGCTGGACCCAAAAATCGAGGCTGTCGCGACCCCACTCCAGGTCATCGTTGCCGAATCAATGACGTCGCCCGCCGTGATCGCTCCCAGCTGCGACGAAAAATCGAACCACATGTAATAGAGCAGTTGGCTTCCGGCAAGATCCGCATCGATGTTGTCAAAGCTCGACCCCAGCGTTGCCGACTGCACTCCATTCAACTTCACATTATTGAAATTCGCCGGCGAACTCCAAGTTGGGGTGATATTCACCTGGGTGCTGCTCCCCGGCGTCCCAAATCCAAAGGATTGATCAGGAAACTGTGGTGGATAGCTCGGAAAGAATCCACTCTCAATGGTCGTGCCATCCGGGTTGACCAAGGCCAGATACTCACCCCCCGCCGACAGCTTGAAGTTGGTATGCAGCTCCCCGGCAGGAAGTGCCCGGTCTTTGTTCGAAGCAAATACCACCAAAGTCGCCCCGGCATTCAAATTCACCGCTGGAAAAGTCCACTTGGTAAGATCCCCGACATCATCAGTCAAATGATACCCAGCCAGAGAAATCGCGGAGGCGTCTGGGTTTCGGATCTCAATCCAATCACTGAAATCTCCGTCTTCATCCGCCAAAACAGAATTATTGACCGCCATAAATTCCGAAATAATGGGGCCCGCCAAAGCTCCGGGAATCGAGAATATTGCGATGTGGGCAAGCAGATACTTAAAATTAATCAATAGTTTCCAGTTCATGGACATTGTTGTTGTGTGATCGAGAAAGAAATACAGCTGTACTGCTTATTCCGCCACAAAAACACCAAAAATTCGCCTCCCGGACGATCTCCCGCGAATCCCGCCCACTAATCGTTGGGCAGATGTGACCGCTCCGGGTCGCACCGGAATCCTTCGATAAAAATCGAAAAATATTTCCAGCAAGCTCCAGCCTATCTGAGTTCCGCCGCCAGTCGGTAAAACCACGAGGAAGGACTGGAAATATTGTAAGGGTTGGCGGCGCGATATTTCACGGACGATAGACCATTTCCGTTGTTAATCTGTGATACCAGAACGGAATGGGCCTCACCGGTATTCCACCCCTCCAAATCACTGCCTGTTTCGACCCACACGTCCACGTCATCTGCGGCGATATTTCGTTGGAAGGTAATGGTGACATACGAATTTGCCACATCATCAACTGTGAGTGTTTCGATGGCGACGGTGAGATTCGACTGCCCTTCACCGCTATCCGAATCGCTCGTTCCCAGAGCGTGTTCCATCAACTTGCTCAATTGATCGCCGTCATCGTCGCCCAGTGGATCGCCGACGAAGGCAACCCGGTCCGAGGTCGTTGGATTTCCACCGGTCAAAGTGCTACTCCGCCAGTTACTTGCGTCGCCATGAACAGGCACACTTCCTCCATCCGAAATCAACACGAGACTATATCCCGGGAAGCCGGATTCAGAAGGCCAAGGCAGTTGGTCACCATAAGTGAAGTCTTGAATCGTGTTCCCTAGCGCGTCGATCAGATGAATCCTCTCGCCTGCATTATCCAGTCGCGAAGGAGTAAACTCCCCGGCGATGCTCGCATTCAGCGACGAGCCATAACGCGCCTCGAAGGCCGCTTGATTCCGCACAATCAATACCCGCGCTCCCGGTGGCAAAGTCGTGATGGCTGATCCCGTGAAAGTGAATTCGATTCCCGCCTCGAAATGCACATCGGTCAGGTCAATTGTCGCCGTGTCGATATTGGTCAGCTCCATCCATTCGTAATCGGCTGGATCTGCGGAAACCGCCTGCTCGGCCGGGCTGGGGTTTGCCGGAGCATATTGAATTTCCGTAATCAACAGGTTCGTGGCGTTCGCTATGGTCCCAACGAGGAAGGTCCCCTGAATTTCACCCGACCATGAAGTTAGTCCCGTTCCACTCCGGGCACGCGCCCTGATGTTGGTCGTCGAGTTGACATTCGCAAGAGAACCGGTAGATGCCGAGCCGGAAACTCCGCCACCGGAAAGTCGTGGATCACTGCCATCGGTGGTCCAGTAGACGGTGCCACCCCCTCCGCTGAATCCCACATTGGTCCCCGCCGATACCAGTCCCGGCGCCACCGTATACGACGGAGGTGAAGTGTACTGGCTATCGATCCAACCAGCGCGATCCTCCATCCAATCTTTGAGAACATTGACCTGATTGGTATAGCCACCCGATGGTCTTACCGCAGTCCATTTGTTGAAGTTCCGAGCCTGGGGGGAGCTTCCCAATCCGGAATTGACGCCACCCGGGTCCTGGAAATCCAGTTCCGCAACAAAGCCATCGATCACCGAGTGAATATTACTTGTCGAGAAGGTCGTTTGACGAAGCTCCTGCCAAAGGTCGGTATGCTCTTGTCGAAAATCGGGATTCTCCAAGGCGCGTCCCCACCATGGGAATCGAGAGTCCCCGTAGGTTCTACTCGAGTCACCCGTACCGTCCCAAGCGGAAGGATTATTATCCCGCGAGTCCGTCGAGCCCATCGTGCGGTCGAAGTCCCAAATCGGACCCGCACCGACTTTGCCGCCATTCGTTTCGTCGTGGTGCTTATAATAATACCCGCTCAACCGGAAACCATCGACATTCATCGCCAAAGTGTTCAGCCAATGGTGACGCAACCACGAAAAATTATCGATATACTCCATGAAGTTCTTGCCCGTTGTTGGATTGGTCCAGCTCCCATTGTAGAGCGCGGTATCGAACTCATTAAGGTGATTTCTCAACCAACTCGATTGCGCGGAAACGACATTTTCCTCCTTGGGGTAAACCCAACCGAAAGTTCCCATCGAATTCACCGAGAATCCGCCGTCGCCGGGATCAAGTCGGTCCTTCTTCCACAAGTATCCACCTGTGACATCCGGCTCCGTGACATCACTCGGGCTGATTTTTTTGACATCCACCCGATCACCGTCCCTCTTGATTTTTTCCATCAAGGTATACACGCCAAAGTAATCACCGCTGTAGGAGAGATTTCCTCCTCCGGTATTCAAAAACACCTCAACAAACCGGGTCCGCACGGCATACTCGCCGGTCTCGTTACTCAGTTGGTAAATCAAGGGATTTCTCATCAAGGCCCGGTCAAACGTATAGCGGCCACTGAGAACCCAATCGGATTCCTCCGGCAGTCCCAGGGGAGAGATCGCCTGGTCTCCTTTATTTTCATCCTGTGCTTCCAGCGAGAGGGAATACTTGGCAAATCCCGAGGAAGACGATCCGCGCACCTTCATGTTACAACGCGTCGCAACGGCCATCGCATCACTCATATGGCTTCGTTGATCTCCTCCCGTATTCGGCTCGATGATGCTCCAAAACCCATCCGTGTCGCTGTTTGGCTTTCCGCCACTCCAGTTCTCCAAAATAACAATCGGAAGATTAGAGCTGAATCCCGAGACGTCGCTGCTCAAAAAGAGATAGCTCGCCATGGCGATCGGGCCCTCCGCATTTCCCGCGCCGATCACCCGTGCCCGCAGTTGGGTGCTTTGCGAAATGGTAAAAGGGCCGGAATAAAGAGTAGACGAAGAGGTCGGCACGGATCCATCCGTGGTATAGCGAATATTTTGTCCGGTACCCGCCCCACTCAAGCTTACTTGAAAACTACTGGTGAAGGTCTGGCTCGGAACAGAAATGGCCGCCTCACTCGCGGGCAATCCTTGATCCGTTCCGTTGACCGAACCCGGTGTCGGCGTGAGAAAATATCCGGGGCCTCCCAAGGAGGGATTCGAAAGCCTTGTCGCAATCAACCTTGGACGGAACAACAAATCCGAACTCGTTGTATTTCTATTTAAGCCGTGAATTGCGAGCACGTTGTTCCCTTCCACCAAGGCACTTGTAAACGCGCTAATATTAAAAGGAGTAAATTGCGAAGCCAAGGAATCAGTGTGATCCGAGCTTGCCGTGGAACTCCAATCCACCGGTAAATTCACACGATCGTACGTAACCTGAACACCATTCAAATAAGCGACAAAACCGTCATCATACTGGAGCTCTAATTCCAGTGCTGAAATCTCCCCGACATTGGTGACGGAAAACGGAACGCGGAGATACACCCCCGTCCGCTGGTTATACATCTGCCCTTCCACATCGATGTTGAAATAGCTGTCGTAACCACTGCTTCGCTCATAGCCCACTCCGGTCGTTCCGCTGGTCCACGAGGTGTCGTTGAAGCCAGTGGCCGTCCAGGACGTTCCAAGCGTGCCATTTGTCGGCACCAGGACGGTGCAATTGGCCGCAACATCAATGAAGGTCTCGTCGTTTGTATTTCCCAATTGCGCCAAGCCATAGGAGGCATCTTCAAATTGAACCGGATAGGGCGCAACATACTCGTAGAGAACCGTCGTGCCATCAGCCGCCACCAAAGCGAGGTACTCTCCTCCCGAAGAGATTTTGAAATTGGTATGCAGCTCGGAACCCGCCGTCGCCCGGTCTTTATCGGACGCAAAGACCAACAGAAACTTCGAGGCCTCCAAATTGGTTCCCACCGGAAACTGCCACTTCGTGAGCAAGGCCGGGTCGTCGGTCAGGTAACACCCGCTCAAATCGTAATCCGAACCATCTGGATTAAAAATCTCAATCCAATCGCTATTGTTGCCATCTTCGTCATTCAAGATGGACGAGTTGTCTGCCTGAAACTCCGTAATCACCGGAGCGGCGACCCCTAAAAAGGAGCTCATCAAAAAAACACAAAGAGGAAAAAGGAGCAGGTGAAAGGGTCTCATGGGCAATACTGGTTTTGCGAGCCTCGGAAGATGGTGCGCAAAGCACTCCACCGCAAGCATGGAAACCCCGCGGGGCATCCCAATGGAATGACTTTGCCAATTTTGTCATTCTGCTAATCTGGCGCCCTCAAGAGTCAAGCATGCCCTTTTCAACTCTCAAATCAATGGCTCTGGTGATCGTCTCACTGACTTTCCCTCAACAGGTCTCTGCCGACATGGATCTCACCTCCCCAGTGACGACCGATGAAAAACCAGCGGCCGGAAAACGCGTTCGCCAAACCGCTCCAGAATACCAGGGCACCAAGGTGCACCATGTTCTCTATCTTCCCACCGACTGGAATCCCGGGAAGAAATACCCCGTCATCGTTGAATACGCCGGAAACAAATGGCTGGCCTGCAATTCCACCGGAAAAGCCGAAGACGTCAACCTCGGCTACGGCATGAGCGGCGGAAAGAACTTCATCTGGGTTTCGATGCCCTACGTCGAAAAAGGCAGCCAGGAAAACGCCGTGACCTGGTGGGGCGACCGACAGGCCACCATCGAATATTGTAAAGCCAACGTCCCGCGCATCTGCCAACAGTTTGGTGGCGACCCGAAGAACGTCTTCTTTTGCGGATTCTCCCGCGGAGCGATTGCCGCCGGCTATCTCGGCCTCGCCGATGACGAAATCGCAACACTCTGGAAGGGTTTCTTCACCCACGACCATTTCGATGGCGAGCGAAAATGGAACTACCCCCACAGCGATCGTCCTTCTGCCCTGAAACGCCTCGCCCGCCTCAAAGGACGTCCATTTCTCGTCTGCAGCACCAATGCCACCGCCATAAGAACAAACTATCTCGGCTCACATCTTGATCTCGCTCGCTTCACTTTTCTCGACGTCCCGACCCAAAAGCTTTTCAATATCCCTGAAGGCAGGGTCATCCACCCGCACACCGACCTCTGGATGCACAAGAAAAGCCCCTACCGCCAACAAGCCCGCACCTGGCTGCAAAAAGTGATCGGAGAACCATCTCCCGACCCCAGATAATCACGAAAACTTTTTGGACCTCCGTTCTCTTGAAATATATTGTTCGGCCTTCCTGATTGATGGCGATGTACCTAAAATTTCCACGGAACAAGAGCGTATGAAATGTGGCGCTCAAGAGTCCAAGACAACCATGATCAAAAGACAGACCCAATTGCTCATCCAACTGTTCGCTTTGATTTCCTTTCTCATTCCCCCGGCGATGGCTGAACAAAGCGCTGAGTGGAATCGTTTCCGCGGCCCGCATGGTTCGGGAGTTGCTGCTGGCTGTCAGCCTCCCATACAAGTTGGGGAAGATTGCGAAGCGTGGCGTGTTCCGGTCCCGCAGGGACTCTCGTCCCCCGTGTTGTCCCAAAGTCGTATTTTCCTCACCGCAACGAATAGCGGAGAGTTGATGACGCTCGCCTTCGACAAGAAAAGCGGGAAGGAACTTTGGCGACGAACCGCCCCGGTGAAAGCGTCTGAGAAAGTTCACCAGGCCGGGAGCCAGGCGGCATCAACCGCGCTGGTCGATGAGCAATCCGTCATCGTCTACTTTGGATCGTACGGGCTGCTCTGCTACGACCACGATGGAAACGAGCTCTGGAACAAGGAGATTCCAACGCCCAAGACCTTGTATGGAATGGCCACTTCTCCCATCGGGTTTGAGAAGCTGGTGATCATGGTTTTCGATGATGATCGAAACTTACCCGACAGCAAATTAAGTTGTTCCAAGGTCGTTGCTTTCGACAAGGAAACTGGAAAGGAAGTATGGCAGACCGTCCGTCCCTTCTCTCGCAGCGGGTGGTCGACACCCATCATTTGGAACCACAAGGATGGAGCTGATCTCGTCGTTCTGGGAGACGGGCGGCTCAATGCCTATGATCCCTCGACTGGCGAGGGTAAATGGTTCGCTACCGGATTTTCACGCGAGACGATTGCGGTGCCGATAGCCAACCGGGATCATGTCTTTGCCTCTTCATCACGGCGAGGTGGCGATGGTGATGAAGACACCAACCCCAAACCGTTCTGGGATTCGATCTTACCCTTCGACGAGAACAAGAATGGAAGGATCGAACGATCGGAGATGAAGCCGCCCTTCACCTTTCCCTTCCGCCCGGAGCTTCCCCTCGGTCATCCCGGCTTTGGCTTTCCCATGCCTGATAATCCTAAAAAGCGAGAAGAGCGGGTGGACTGGATTTTAAGTTGGTTCGACAAAGACAAGGACCGCGCCTGGAGTGAAGAGGAGTTTATCAAAGGCTTCAAAAACAAGCCTGGCAAACCACTCCTCATGGCCGTGCGCCCGGGCGGCTCCGGCGACGTGACCGGCACTCACTCAACTTGGTCTGCAAATAAAAACATTCCCGAGATTCCTTCTCCGCTTCTGCACGAAGACATCATCTACCTGATTCGTGCCGGAGGTGTGCTAGCGGCAACCAACGCGAAAGACGGGAAGCTCATTTATCGGTATAGAATTTCCAGCCTTGGCGGTCAGTGCACGGCCTCTCCAGTCGGCGCCAACGGACATATTTACCTCGTTGCCAGTCATGGAGTGATCTCGGTTGTTGCGACCGGCAAGGAATTCAAAGAAATCCATTCTTACGATCTCGGCGAGGAATCAGAGACCACTCCCGCCATTGATCAAAATTCACTCTACATTCGAACACAGAAGCACTTGATCGCCTTCCGCAAGCCGAAGTGATGTTTTTGATCGAAGGCAAAGGAATGCCGAATATTATCCTCACAGCGAAAACTACGGCAAATGTCAGAACCAACTGAATCCCAAACCAGTCCAAGCGAGGCAAATCATGTCGTCGTCACCGCAAGGATTTTACGTGTGATTTTGCCAGTCATTGTTCTGGCCGCCGGTTGGTTTTTTTCAATCACTGGATAAAACCGGAAGCACGCGAGCCCCCAACTTGCTCTCTGTGTTTGGAATGCTTGCCCTCGCCGGAGTGGTCGTGAATGACTCGCTCGTCATGGCCGATTTTTAAACCGCAAGCGCTCTGCCGGCATGCCCCTCCTCGTCGCCGGCGATATCGGACGCCCGTTAAGAAAGATGCTTGGCTTCAGTCCAGAGAACTCCTGAGAAGTGGCCATCCTCAAATTCGGCACCTTGCCATTTCATTTTCATTTTGTCATCGTCCCGACATGAGTCACGTCCGCTCCTTGCTCCTCTTCCTCGCCGCCCTTCTTCCGCTCTCCGCCGCTGCTCGGCCCAATATTCTTTGGATTTTCTCGGAAGATCTCTCGCCCTACATGGGCTGCTATGATGACCCGATCAACACGGGCTTCACTCCGGCCATCGATAAGTTCGCGAAGGATGGTGTGCTTTTCAAACGTGCCTTCGTTCCCGCTCCGGTTTGTTCGGCTTGCCGCTCCGCCATGATCACAGGTGTGATGCAAACCACCACCGGCACGCACCAGCACCGTTCCAGTCGTTGGACCGATGGCAAGATCGTTCCCAAGGACACCCGCATTCATCTTCCCAAAGGGATCAAGACCATTCCCGAGCTCATGCGCGACGCGGGATACTTCACCTTCAACAGCGGCAAGGACGACTATAACTTCCACTACGATCGCACCAAACTCTACACCGTCGGGAGCAGGAAAGATTACCAGCCAGGCCAAAACGGTTGGCAGGGAAATCGTGCCGAGCACAACATGTCGATCACCAAGGACACCTGGAATGCGCGCCCCGACAAAAAGCAACCTTGGTTTGGTCAAATCGAAATCAAAGGCGGAAAGGCAGGCAAGCGCTACACCCGCAAGGGCCAGGTTCTCAAGCCGACCGAAGTTCCTCTCCCACCTTATTTCCCTGACACTCCGGCTCTCCGTAGTGCCTGGACCACTCATTACAATGCCGCCCGCGGTGCCGACGTTCGCGTTGAGACCATCCTCAAGCAACTCGAAGCCGACGGCGAACTGGAAAACACCATTGTCTTTTTCTTCTCAGACCACGGCAACAACCAGTCGCTACGCCACAAGCAATTCTGCTACGAGGGTGGCGTCCATGTTCCCTTCATGATCAAAGGGAATCATCCCGCAATCAACGCAGGCACCGTGCGTAATGAACTCGTCAATGCCCTCGACATCCCTGCCACGACGCTCGCCTTGGGCAAAGCTCCCCTGCCCGACTATCTCGACGGCCAAAATCTCTTCGGCGAAAATTACAAGCCCGTCGACTACGTCGTCAGCGCCCGTGATCGCTGCGACTACACCATCGACCGCATCCGCACCGTGCGCACCGACAAGTTCCGCTACCTCCGCAACTACTACCTCGACCGCCCTCTCTTGCAGGCGCAATACCGCGACAATCGCAAGGAGGTCATCGAATTCAAAGCTGCCCGCGACGCCGGCAAGCTCACCCCTTATCAAAAAACCCATTGGTTTGGCCTCCGACCCGAGGAAGAGCTCTACGACCTCGCCGCCGACCCACACCAGATTGACAACCTCGCCGCCGACCCCAAATTTGGCACCGAGTTAAAACGCCATCGCGAGATCCTCGAATCCTGGATCAAGAGAACCGACGACAAAGGGCAATACCCCGAGTCCGCAGTGCAACTCAAAGCCACCTACGGCCTCTGGAAAGACAAGCCCATTTTTTCAAAGGCCAAGGTCAATCCGGAATACGACCAGTTTAAGAAGAAATAACTCCTTCTCCAACTGATCTGAGAAATAAAATATTTGGATCGCCACAACTTCTAAGACGAAACGGATTATCGTCGCCTTGGTGCTTACCCAAAATCCACCTCCCCAAAATTCAGGCAGAATTATGGCCTGACCTCAAATTTTACCTTTTGAGGAGGACGATTCGAATGCTATTGTAAATACTCAGGCTTAAACCGTCTGAATTACTCACACACACACGCATTTCATGTTTTCTCTAAAGAAATCCTGCCTCAACACCTGTCCCTCCGTGCTTTCAGCCGGTTTTGCCGTCTTGCTCTCCCTGACCTCTGCGCAGGCCGAACAGGTGATTTTCACGGAAATCAACTACAACCCCGCCGGTGACGATCCCGAATTCATCGAGATTACCAACAATACCGCCACGCCTTTCGACATCGGCACCTGGTATTTCTCCGATGGCGTGGATTACACCTTCCCCGATTTTAGCGCCGGCGACACCGGCGCACATATCCTCAAACACTGGGAGCGGATCCTCGTCACCAACGTCGATGAAGCCACCTTCCGGACCGCCTATCCAAGCACCCCGGTCGGCGTTCGTATTTTCGGGCCCTTCACCGGATCTCTGAGCAACTCGGGAGAAAATCTGGAACTCAGCAACAAGAATGGCGTCATCATGGCCCAAATCAACTACAATGATGGCGGCAAGTGGCCTGCTTCCGCCGACGGTGCCGGGCATACCATCACCCGCATCAACCCAAACCGCGCCCGCGGTGAGTGGCGCAACTGGATGAGCAGCGCCGCGCCGGGGGGCACGCCGGGAAGACCTCCTGCCAGCGAAGACGATCTGCCGACCACCACCACACCGATCGCAGAAACCACCTCGGAGTGGAAATACGACCAAAACACGGGCAACATCGACCGCGGGACCGCCTGGCGTGAGCCTGATTTTGATGACACCGGTTGGCTTGAAGGCCCGGGGCTTTTCGGTAGAAATTCTCAGGACCCATTTGGCACACCATGGACTACCGGTGGCCGGATCACCTACTACTTGCGCCAGGAATTCCAATTCAACGATTCCTTTTCCAGTGCTACCATCAACGTCGATGCCTACGTGGACGACGGCCTCGTCGTTTATCTCAACGGTCAGGAGATTACCCGCTTCAACATGCCCGCCGGTGAAATCAACTACGATACCCCGGCAGCAGGAAACCGGGAATGGGACGATGAACTGGTCGCAATCGCTTCCGGCACCGACATCAGTTCCTCTCTTCAGTTGGGAAGGAATGTCCTCGCCGTTGAGGTCCACAACCAGAACGCCGGCAGCTCTGATATTGCTTTCGGGGCGGATATCAGCATCACCGCGACCACGCCACCTCCCGGCGCCCTGCCAAATCTCATCTTCAGTGAAGTCCACTTTGGAGAAGACGAAAATATCGATTGGATCGAGCTCCATGCTCCCGGAAATTCTCCCGTCTCTACCGCAGGCCTAAAAATCTCCCCCACCCGCTCACTCACTAACACGATTGATCTTTCCGGAAGCATTCCCGCTGGAGGATACCTCAGCTTCCCTGCCACTTTTGCCACTGATGAAAATGGAGACGTCGACCTCTTCCTCATTCAAGGCAGCACTGTCATCGACGCCATCAAGCTGGACCGCGATCTCGACGAAGAAAGCTTCCAGCTTTTCCCCATCGGCAGTGGAGAATTCTATGGCGGGCCCGGTCATACCCAGGACGCCCCCAACGATCCCACCAATCGCAACGAGGACATCATCATCAATGAAATCATGTTTGATGCCCCCTCCGATCATCTCAACGGCGAATACATCGAACTCTACAACCGCAGTGGCGATGCCATCAATCTGTCCGGATGGAGATTCACCGAAGGCATCAGCTTTGATTTCCCCGACACCATCATCGGAGGAAATTCCTATCTCGTGATCGCGGCCGACTCCGACTGCCTTCTCGCCGCCCACGGAGCGATCAATGTTCTCGGAAACTGGAAAGGCACTCTCCGCGACTCAGGCGAACTCATCCGCCTCGTCGACAACAATGGCAACATGGCCGACGAGGTCGACTACCTCCCAAGCGGCGACTGGCCAAACCTCGCTGACGGAAACGGCAGCAGCATGGAGCTCCGCCACCCCGACATGAACAACAATGTCGCGACAGCATGGACCGATAGTGACGAAGCCAACAAGTCCCCGATGGAGACCTATTCCTATACCGCGGACTTCATTCGCTCCTCTTGGCTTCCCTTGACGAGTGGGCAGGAACTTCAAGCTCACCTCGTCGGTGACTCCCATGTTATCCTCGAAAACATCAGTGTCCGCCTCAACAACAGCGGTTCCAATTTACTGCGAAATCCCGAAGTGATGTCGCCCACACAATCAAGCGCCTCCGGATGGGTTTGTCAGGGCACACACTGGGCCAGCTTCATGGATGCAGGGAAACTCAATCTCATTGCCGACGGCCACGGCGATAACAAAGCCAACCGGGCAGAGGTCGATTTCCAGACCTCTCCGGTCGTGGGAAACAGCTATACTCTCAGCTTCGACGGACGCTGGGTCAGCGGAAAACCACGAGTCGTAATGCAAACCCTCGACCACGGCTTTGGGACAAGCTTCCTTCTTCCCATCCCGGAAGACCTCGGCACACCCGGAGCCCCCAACTCCGCGCTTCTGCCCTCCGCCGCACCCACGGTCTCGGAGGTCATTCACAGCCCGGCCGTGCCAAAAACAGGCGAACCAGTTACCGTGAGTGCTCGCATCGATTCCGCCGAACCTCTCACTTCGGTTGAGGCCGTTTATCGTCTCGACAACAACAATGGCAACGGAACCTGGCAGCGCCAGACCATGAGTGACGACGGCACCGGGCTCTACAGTGCCAACCTCAATCAATACACCACCAACGGAAACCTTATTCAGTTTTACGTCGAAGCCATCGCCGGAGGAGAGTCCACCTTCCAGCCCACCAAAGGGCCCGACCGCCCTGCCATGTGGGTGGTCGATAACCGCACCATGCCCAGTGTTCTTCTTCGCGAGCGGTTCGTTGTTTCAGCTTATGACCGTCAGGCATTGAATGCCAACGTCGGGGGAGGAGCCACTTTTGACTACAACTTCCCGCGCATGTCGAATCACTTCTTCAATGCCACCTTCATCGCCAACGAAAGCGAGATCTACTACAACGCCGAGATTCGGAAAAGTGGCAGCCCTTTTACTCGGGCAACCGACTCGAATCTCGCACACGGAAAATGGAAGCTCCCGGGCGACCGGCTTTTCCGCAATCGCCGGCGCAGTGTCATCGATGCCTCCGGGACCTCGGAAGGAAGTGGCACCCCTCGTTTCTACGACGACCGTACCGCTCGCTACTTCCTCTACCAACTTGGTCACCCCACTAACGAAATGGAATTTGTCCATTCCGTGATCAATACCGACGCGTTTAAACTCCGGGAAAACCACGAGCCCATCTCCAACGATTTCCTGAACCGTAACTTCAAAGATGGCACCGACGGCACCCTCTTCCGAATCGATGACGAATGGCGCTTCACCAGCGACGATGGTAACGCCCGGCAAAATCGCAACGCCGACTGGTCCTACAAAGACACCGACAATCCCACCAGCTATCAAAGCGAATGGATCATGCGGACCCGAGAATCCGATCACGACTTCAGCACCTTTGTTGAATTTGTCCGCACTCTGGACGGGACCTTTGATGAAGACGAAGTCAACCGTATGGCCAACGCCCGCATGCTCGGTCTCAACGCTGCCGTGCGAGGCTACGATGCCGATTGGGACACCATCACCGTCAACCGGGGAAAAAACGCCTACATGTATCGCCCAGCCGATAACAGTGGATTCATGCTCCTTCACTGGGACGGCGACCGGGTCTTCGAACGCAGCACCCAAGCCATCCTCGGAGGACGGGCTGGCGTCTCAAAATACTTTGCCCAACCATACGTCCGCCGCTACGTGAACTACTATCTCACCAAGCTTCTCGACGAACACACCCAGGGCTCCGCTCGCACCATCGCCTGGATGGATGCTGAAATAGCCTCAATCTCCGGAACCGGTATAGTGATGCCAAAATCACACTACACCAACTGGTTCAATATCCGCGAAACGTTCTCTCGCAACTTTGTCACCAGCGCGGTCAACAATGCGACGTTTAATATCACCACCAGCAACGCCAACACCACCGCCGACATTCTTGCCCTCGCTGGTACTTCCCCGCCTACCGTTCTCGATATCCGCGTCGCCGGACACCCCGATGTGACCGCTCAGTGGACCGACAAAACCAACTGGATGATTGATGGCCTGGCTCTTGTCGAAGGAAGCAACGTTTTTGATCTCGAAGGAATCGATCACGATGGAAACGTCATCGAGACTGATCAATTCATCATCATCAAAACAAACAACGCTCCGCCGATCATTCTCCTCGAGACCGATCCAAAATCGTTGAATGTCGACATCGGCGAATCGATCACCTTCGACGTCTCGACAAGCTTCGATCCCGAAGGCGACCTCCTCACCTTCGACTGGGCGGTCAGCCCGGCCTACGGGGCAAATCTCATTCCAAGCGGCGGCATAGCCGAAGCCACTTTTGCCATTCCGGGCCTCTATACCTTCACCGTCTCTGCGACCGATGGAGAACCTCAAACCACTGACCGGGAAATCATGGTCTCCGTTCATGGCGACGGCTCCTTCTCAACCTTCGGTAACACCTTACTCGATGCTCCCTGGACCCTCGCCGATATCGAAAAGCACGGAAACGCCTCAAGCGGACCCCACTACTCCCTGCAGGACAATGACGGCCGCCTGACCATCAACATCCCACTCGGCCTGACTCCACTTGGCTTACCGCCAGTGGAAGTTCCCGCACCCGTGCAATACCTCGACTTCGGCGATGTCTGGAAATACAACGATGATGGTGACGAGCTCACAATCGGCGGGGTCTTCGCCCAGCCTGGATTTGACGACAGCGCATGGCTGTCCGGACCCGGCTTCCTCGGTCGTGGTGAATCGGGCCTTCCCGCCCCGGGCCTGCAAACCGATACCTTGGTGAGAGGCAACTCGACAAATGGACTCATCACCTACTACTTCCGCAAGGAATTCGAATTTACCGGTGACCCGGTCGGGGCCCAACTCTTCATCGATCACATCGTCGATGATGGCGTTCGTTACTACCTCAATGGTCAGGTGATCGGCAATATCCGACTCCCAAGTGGAGCCATCGATTCAAACACCCTCGGAACCAAACTCTCGGTAGAAGATGAGATCGAAGAAGATGTCCTCATCGCCGATGTCTCGGGCTCGATCATTAACGGAACTAATGTCCTCGCTGCCGAAGTTCACAACGAGAGCACCGGAAGTTCTGATCTTGTCTTCGGCGTTCGCGTCGATATCTCCGCCAATGAAGAAGTCGGTGGGGGCATCAATCTTGACGATGCCATTCATCCGTGGATCAGGCGCCAACTTCCCGCCGGTGACTGGACCCTCCAAACCGAAGTGAAGCTCGAAAAAGCCCAGTTCGGAGAGTTCTACGCCGGGCTTCTGGTCGAAGCCAACCAGGGAGGCAACACCTTCCGCTACGGTGTCGGATACGAAAACGGAACTCACGTCGCCTCGATGCGGGTCAACCCGTCCGGAAGCTCCGAGACCATGGTCCAGGGACCGGAGATCGATTCGAACATCCTCACCGTCCGACTGCAACGCACCGGAAACGACCTCATCTTTTCCTGGCGCGATGGCACCGCCTTCAGCCCCTTCCACACCATCAGCCTTCCTGCCGGGACGACCTTCAGTGTCGGCGGCGTTTTCGCCTCCACCGAGATGACCCAGTCACTCGAAGCGAGCTTCGACTACGCCATGCTCGTTGAGGGAAGCACTGACTTCACCGCCTGGATGGAGGCCAACGGGTTCTCCGATGCCAATGCCGAATATGGGGACACCGGACTGAGCAATCTCATGACCTACGCCCTCGGTCGCGATCTCAGTGACATTGTAGAACCCACATTCAACGCCAATGGCGACTCGGTGAGCTTCACCCACCGCCAGCGTATCCCGGTCAGTAATCTTGATTACAGCGTGGAATCCTCCACCAACTTAATCGACTGGGCTCCTGCCGGTGATCTCGCTCCCGACGGAGCACCAACTCTTAATCCCGATGGGACTTACACCGTCAATCTCCTGAGCAACCTCACCCCGGTTGAGCAACCCAAGATCTTCTACCGTCTTGTGGTGAGACTTCCCCAATAGAGAATTTTACCAACTCAAAAATCAACAGGTCTATCGGGATCCGAGTGCGCGATCCCGGTAGACTTTTGGTGTCATCCCCGCCCTCGTCGTCACTCCCCAAGGAAATCCTTCGCTTCATCGAACTCTGCAGATCCGCCGCTGCCGGGAAGCAACAAGGCCGCCGCTGGGCCCTTGAACTTTCCGAAGCCCTCACCGTGCTTTCCAGCATCGACGAAAATTCCGACTTGGTCCTATTCTTTAATGAGCTCATGATTCTCGAAGGCCACTCCGCTCATAGACACCAGACCAACAAGAACGATCAACGCAGCCCAAGCCAACGCTAATTCCTTCATTCCCAAGAGCAGCTCTTCCGTAACGGGTGGGCCAATTGGGACGGCAAATAAAATACCATGTCTGATCCTATTTCCATTCGTGTCATCGACTCCCACACCGGAGGCGAACCCACCCGCGTCGTCATCGATGGCGCACCCATCTGCCCCACTCCGGGAGCCCTCGCCGCGCGGGACTTCCTCGCCGCCGAAGCCGACTGGCTCCGCCGTGCCCTCATTCTCGAACCCCGGGGATTCGAGGCCATCGTGGGAGCCTACCTCTGTGAACCCACTGACTCCGACTGCGTCACCGGTGTTGTTTTCTTCAACAACGTAGCCTGTCTCAACAGCTGTCTCCACGGCACCATCGGACTGGTCAAAACCCTCGAACACCTCGGGAGGATCACCCCCGGCGTTCACAAAATCGAAACTCCGGTCGGTGTCATCAAGGCCACTCTCTCACCCGACGGTAACGTCACTGTTTCCAATGTTCCTTGCTATCGTTTGGTTGCAGAACAGCAAGTTGAAGTCCCCAATTACGGCCCCATCACCGGCGAGATCGCCTGGGGAGGTAATTGGTTTTTCCTCATCCAGGACCAGGGACCACCTGTCCGCTTCGACCACCTCGACGAACTCACCGCCTTCACCTCCGCTGTCAGCCAGGCTCTTCAAGATCAAGGGATCACTGGCGAGAACAACGAACTCATCGATCACATCGAATCCTTCGGACCTCCCGCACCCGGCCTCGACGCCGACAGCCAAAACTTCGTCCTCTGCCCTGGCAAAGCTTACGACCGATCACCCTGCGGCACCGGCACCAGCGCCAAACTCGCCTGCCTCGCCGCCTCCGGAAAACTCGCCGAAGGGGACACTTGGCGACAAGCCAGCATCATCGGCACGTGCTTCAGCGGGCAATTCACCCGCCTCCCAGACTCTCAAAAAGTCACGCCCGTCATCACTGGATCCGCCCACGTCACCGGAGAATCCACTTTCATTCTCGATCCCCGCGATCCATTCCAATACGGCATCAATCCATGAAAGAGATCCTCATCGTCGGAGGTGGAGTCATCGGCCTCTCTATCGGATATGCCCTTACCAAACGAGGTCACGCCGTTCGTATTATCGAGCAAGACCCCGAATTAAAAAACTCATGCTCCAGCGGAAACGCCGGCATGATTGTCCCCAGCCACTTCATTCCTCTCGCCGCGCCCGGCGTCATTTCCCAGGGCCTCAAATGGATGCTCAATCCCAAGAGCCCATTCTTTCTCCGTCCCCGACTCGACCCCGCTCTCGCCCGCTGGATCTGGCTCTTCATGCGCCACTCCAACCAACAGCACGTCAGCAATAGCGAGACCCTCCTCCGCGATCTTTCCCTCGCCAGCCGACAACTCCACGTCGAACTCTCTGAAGAAGAAGATTTTCCCCTTGTCCAAAAAGGGCTCCTCATGCTCTGCCAATCGCAGAAAGGCCTCGACGAAGAAGCCGAAGTCGCCGAAGCAGCGCATCGTCTCGGACTCGAGGCCGAAGTCTGTAACTCCGCCCGCCTGCAAGAACTCGAACCCAACGCCAACATCAAGGCCCAAGGCGGCGTGTGGTTTCCCCAGGACTGCCACCTCAATCCTCACGATTTCCTCGAAGCCCTCCGCAGCGGAATCAAAAAAAACGGCGGAGAAATCATCCACACCCAGGTGAAATCTCTTATCGATGACAAAGGAGTCGTGACCAACACCGGAGAAAAAATTACCGCCGAGACCACCATCCTCGCGGGTGGAATTGATACCCTCAATCTCACCAAGCAACTCGGTCTCAAGCTCCCGATGCAAGGCGGTAAAGGCTACTCGCTGACCCTTCCTTCCCCGCCTCGAAATCCACATCTCTGTTCCCTTCTCAAAGAAGGCCGTGTCGCCGTCACGCCCATGGGCGAGCAACTCCGCGTCGCCGGCACCATGGAAATCTGTGGTAGCAACACCTCCGTCAGTAAAGCCCGGCTCAGTGGCATCATCGAATCCTTCTGCGCCTTCTATCCGGAATTTAATCCCTCCCAATTTTCCGAATTAGAACCCTGGGTCGGCCTGCGACCCTGCTCTCCCGACGGACTGCCCTACCTTGGTCGAATTCCTTCCCACAAAAACCTCATCGTGGCCACCGGCCACTCCATGATGGGGCTCTCCCTCGCTCCCATCACCGGCAAACTCGTCGCCCAACTCGTCGATAGCGAAACTTGCTCCCTCGATATTTCCTCTCTCAGCCCGACCCGCTTCAACTAGCCATGAAATACCTCTTCCCCACTCTGCCTATTGCTCTCGTCGCTCTCGCAGCCGCAGTCCAATCACCCATCCCAGCCGAAGTCCGCGAAAAATTCGACCTCAAGGAACACTACCAGCAAGTCCTCCTTGTCGAAGGCTTCCCCATCGTCGCTTCAGACAAAGTCCACCCCGCCGCCCTCAAGGAAGCTGAACACACCATGCGCTCAATGCTCAAAAAACGGCCCGACATTTTCAAACAACTCGCCAAAAACAAAGTGCGCTATTCCATCATGGCCACCAGCGAGCGCACCTGCGACATCCCGGAGCACTCCGACCTCACGCCACCCGAATTCTGGAACCGCCGCGCCCGTGGGCTTGGAGCCACCCGCCAGCGCCCCTCCGTTTCCTGCGGCGAGGAAAACCTCCTCCACAACCCCGGCGACCCCTACAATGCCGAATCGATCTGCGTCCACGAATTCGCACACGCCATTCACCAAATGGCCCTCGAAGACCTCGACCCCACCTTCGACGAGCGCCTCAAAAAAACCTACCAATCCGCAATCGCCCGCAGCCTTTGGGTCGGCAAATATGCCGGCTCCAATCACCACGAATACTGGGCCGAAGCCGTGCAATCTTGGTTCGGCACCAACCGGGTCAATGATCACGATCATAATCACGTCAACACACGCGCCGGGCTTATCGACTACGATCCCGCCGTCGCCAAGCTCTGCCAGGAAGTGTTCGGCGACAATAACTGGCGCTACATCCGCGCCGACCATCCTTCACGCGCTCACGAACCCCATCTGAAAAATCTCGACCGCACCAAGCTCAGCTCCTTCGGCTGGACCAAGAAAGAGCAAGCAGCTTACGAGGAGCACACGCGGAAGAAAAAAAAGTAACTCGCAATCATAGGGGGGCCTTTCCCATACTCCCGCCATGATTCGAAGCATCCTCGTTCTTCTTGCCAGCCTTCTTCTCGCTCAGGCCAAAAAGCCCAACATCCTTGTCATCATTGTCGATGACTTGGGCTACGGCGATCTCTCCTCATACGGAGCTATAGACCTCAAGAGCCCCCACATCGACAAGCTCATCTCCCAGGGCCTTCGCTTCAACAATTGCTATGCGAACTGCCCGGTCTGCTCACCCACCCGCGCTGCGCTCCTGACGGGACGCTACCAGGAACTCGTCGGCGTTCCCGGGGTCATCCGCACCAACCCCGAGGACAACTGGGGCTATCTTGCCCCTTCCGCCACTACGCTTCCCCAAGCGCTTAAGCCTCTCGGATACCACACCGCCGCCATCGGAAAATGGCACCTCGGGCTCGATGACGAAGCCCACCCCAATACCCGCGGTTTCGATCACTTCCATGGCTTCCTTGGCGACATGATGGACGACTACTACCAACACCGCCGTCACGGACAACACTACATGCGCCTCAATAAAGAAAAGGTGAATCCCAAAGGCCACGCCACTGACATCTTCACCGACTGGACCAAGGACTACCTCGCCTCCCGCAAGGACGCCAAAGACCCTTTCTTCCTCTACCTGGCCTACAACGCGCCCCACACCCCGATCCAACCTCCCAAAGATTGGTTTGAAAAAGTGAAAGCCCGTGAAAATGGCATCACTGCCAAACGCGCTAAACTCGTCGCGCTCATCGAGCACCTCGACCACGGTATCGGACAGGTCATCGATTCCCTCAAGGCCAACGATCAATGGGAAAACACCCTCACCATCTTCGTCTCCGACAACGGCGGCCAACTCAACGTCGGCGGCAACTGCGGGAACCTTCGCGGCGGCAAACAAGACATGTACGAAGGCGGCCTCAAAGTCCCCGCCTGTGCCGTCTGGCCCGGCGTCATCGAAGCGGGAAAAGCGAGTGAATTTCCCTTCCTCACCATGGACCTTTTCCCCACCGCCCTCGAAGCCGCCGGTGGGAAATCACCCGGTGGCATCGAAGGAAAATCCATTCTCCCTCTCCTCAATACCGGAACGCAAAAAGCCTTCGAACGCGACGTCTTCTTCACCCGGCGCGAAGGCAATCAAAAATACATGGGCGACTCTTCTTGGGCCATGCGCCGCGGGCCCTGGAAGCTCCTCAAGAACGTCCCCGACGGACCATGGGAACTTTATAATCTCGACGACGATCCGCTTGAGGCCACCGACCTTCGCAAAAAGAATCCCCAAAAATTCAACGAACTCTCCAAGGCGATGCGCGCCCAAATCCAACGCGGCGGCTCTGTCCCCTGGCAGCGCCCTGAAGAATAAAAAAAGCATGTGGCTGAATCAACCACATGCTCTTGAAATAAAGATCGGGAGGTCTAGCGACGGCGTCTGAAGACCGGTAAAAGGCCCAGCATTGCCAGCATCGCAGAACTTGGCTCCGGAATGAACGTGCCATCGAATTGGATCTCCGCAAACTGCATGAGATTGTCGCCGCCATTTCCAACCACATCAAAGCGATACGAAGTGAAGGCTGTTGAGCCTGTGACCGCCTCAGAGCCATACGCAACTCCCCGGCCCGGAGGCGGGTTAAGCGTTCCGCTCTGGATCTGGACCCAATTCTCAGCGTTACCATCACTGTTCTCAGCACTCGTAATGGCATCGTTTGTGCCGTAGAGAACGTAAGCGTTTGGGTCTCTTCCCGCCGCATCGTTTCCTGTCGTCATGGTGAACCCGGAAATAACCGAAGCTCCTCCGCCAGGCGTCACAATGAAGCCGGTGTTTATTCCACCGAAATTCAGGTACTTTGTTCCGCTATTCCCATCAATCGCGAAACTAGGACCCTCTGGTCCCGGAAAGTTACTCGAAGCAGACCCATCGGTATCAAAGGCAATAATCGAATCAGCAGCTCCCAAAATCGAACCCCCTGCTCCCCCTGCTCCCGAGAAGAGTTGAAACTCGTCAAGTTGGGCTACATCGTTGTTATTTTTGAGAGTATCAAAGCTAACGCGGTAAGAAGAGTACGATGTCCCATTCGTAAAATCAATAGGTGAACTTGTCGTCAAACGGGCTCCCGGCAAGTTAGCGTCGAAGCTGGAAATTAACGACCAGTTCTCATTATTTCCCGTACCGTTATCGATGCTCGTGATGGGATCATTGGTCCCATAAATCGAGACCTGCTTGGGATCCCGCCCCTCCGCATCATTGGCAGTCCTAAAAACTGCACTCTGGGCGACTGAACTTCCTGATGGTGTCACGATGAACCCCGAATTGGCTTTACCGAAGTTGAGATATTTCGTGTTTGTGTTTCCATCGATCACAGCCGATGGGGCTTCTGCTCCAGGATAACTACTTTCGGAGCCGAATGCGCCAATCGCGATGATAGCATCACCAGGTGTCAGTAGGTTCGCTCCATGCACGGCCCCACAGGAGACAAGGAGTGCTGTTAAGGAATACTTTAGTTTCATAGTGTTCTTCAGGGATTTCAGGGTCTTGGGGGGTAGAGAATGGGGATTGGGAAGTAGGGAGAAAACTCGATCCAGATCGAAAAAACAACCTAAAAATGAAATATTTCTCTCTACGGTTTTATCTTCAAGGTCTTTACGAGATAAAACTCGGATGATTCTGCGTCTTGATCCACCAAATCCGACTCATTTCATGAGATCTTTCAAATTACCCATTCCGGTCTTCCCACTCGGCAACACCCACCTTAAAAATATCACTCAAAAGACTGATGGATAATTTATTAAGATTAAAAACAGGCAACGATCCGCAGGATCGAGATTCTGTCTCTTGTTTTTTCTGGGTTAGTTGAGTGTCACTTGGACTCTCAAAAGTCTCCGTAGTGAAGTGGCTGCTTGAGTATCACGGTAGGTCACGATTTCCGTACCATCGCCCTGATCGATCACTGTCAGGGCCACACCGGAATCCGACCAGTCAACGAGATCACCTGAGAACTGTGCCAGCGCCGTGAGCCCGCCAAGATCACGACGGCGATGGAAGGTAGTCGTTAAATAGTCACCCGGCACGGGCACGCCGGAAGAGTAATTTGTCAGCGTAGCGCTGGGAAGAATCTCCAATGACGGCACCAACGGGTCCCCTACGAGAGCCAGTTCGATGGCGTTCTCAATCCCGTCTCCATCCGGGTCAGCATTGGGTCCGGAGACCTGATCGTCAGCCAACTGAGCCGGAGAAAAGTGAAGCAGGGTCCATTCCTGATAAGCGTCCTCGGTAACAACTCCGGGTGTTCCCTGCCCTGCGACACTTGATCGCCAGGAGAGCGGAAGACCATTATCCGGCGAACTTAACGGATCCCGTAACACAAGCGACTGCCCCGAACCATCGGCCAGCGAAGGCCAACCTAGCGCGGTATCGTCATCATAATCAAACGATTGAATCACCCCTCCCCCAACCTCCGTGATCGTGATTGTTTCCCCACCATTCGAAAGCTTGCTCCCTCCATCGGGGTCATTGACATCTCCCCACTCTCCCACAATCGGCAAACCAGTTCCGAACCTCTCTTCAAAGGCCGCGATATTTCGCACGACGAGCGCTGCCTCTCCTACGGCCAGGGTGAAGACGGGGAAGACAAAATCGAAGGCGTCGGAAATCACTACCCCTGAAAGATCAATCGCTTGATTCGAAATATTCTGCACTTCGATGAACTCGAAGTTACTCTCACCGGTAATGCCCGCAGCCTGTTCACTCGCCGTGACATCAGCCGGATGATACATGATCTCAGACACCACCAGATTGACCGCGCTTGCAGGGACTCCTACGACAAAAGTCGATTGCATCGGTCCACTCCAGTCACTGCCCAAACGAGCCCGCGCGATGATTGTTCTCGTTTGAGGAATGGCAATACCACCCGCGGTGGTCGTGGCCGATCCGCTGACCGCCCCACCCGGAAGCCTCGGGTCACTTCCATCGATGGTATAATAAATCGTCCCTTCCTGAGGCTGCGCCACCACGGTGGCATTGGCCGCCACCGTTCCACTCACCTGCAAGATCGGAGGATTGGTGAACTGGGTATCCATCCAGTCTGCCCGTTGCGTCACCCAGTTTTTCAAGTGATCCACCTCTCCAGCCCAACCACCAAGACCCGTCAATGCCCCGCCGTTCGGAGCGACTGCCTGCCACTTCGCGGCGTTGCGCGGCTGGGATTCCGTAACCTGCGCCGCCAGACCATCGAGGCGACCGGTCAACGCGGAATTGGCAAATTGCCCCGTTCGCAGATCCTGCCAGCGGTCAATCCACTGCTGCAGGAAATCCTCATCATCAAACAAACGCCCCCAATAATCGTAATCAAAAAACTCAGCTCGATCCGGGGTAGGATTCCAGCCAACCGGATTCGACGAGCGGTTATCGGAGTCGCATCCCATCGTCCGATCAAAGTCCCAAATCGGACCAAAGCCCAACTTACCATTCCTTGGCTTGGTCAAATAAGTGCTCAAGCGCAAGGCATCAGGATCTTTGGACAAGACGTTGAGAATATGAAAATCAATCGTCGCTTCCACATCAAGCCAGGCCCGGTAGCCCACCGTCGGATCTTTATAATTCGCGCCATACAAGGCCGCCTCCATGTCGTCGATGTAGCCCTTGATGTAGTTCGTCTGCTCGGGAAGAAGATTCTGCTCCTTGGGATAGACATGAGTATACCATGGTTGGGGAGATCCGTTCGGCGGATCAAAGGGATGACCTAGCGCACTTCGAAATCCCTGATCTCCGGAATCCCGCCTGTCGATACTGAGAATGTAGCCACCCGTCACGTCCTCACCGGAAGTGTCATTCTTATCAAGCCGATCAATCTCGACGCGATCCTTGCCTCGCGAAATCCGCTCCTGCAACACATAGACTCCCTGATAATCACCCGTCCCCACACTCCCGCCGGTATTGAGATAAACCTCCACCAGCTTTCCCCTCGGAGCATAAGCCCCGATGTCATTACTGAGATCATGAATGAAGGGAATACGAATTAGAGAGCGATCGAAACGATACGGCGCAAAAAGAATCCACTCGTCGTGATCAGACATCCCGAGCAAGTTCAAGCTCTTGTCCTCCTCACTGTCATCCCGCCAAAACTCGACACGATAATTCCCCTTGGGGTCGTTGAGGGTCGAAGATCCACGGCGCTTGATTCCAGCCCGATTCGCTTTTGTTGGCAAATCCGCCAGGCTTGTCCGCCCGGTAATTTCATCGGGCTCGTAAAGGGTCAAGTAGGCGCTCTGTAACTCCGAGCCATTCGGCACACTACCGCCTCCAAAGTTCTCCAGCACCACAATCGGCAAATCTGAAGTTTGATTGATCACCGTGGAAGTGAATTTCACATAAGCCTCCGCCTTCACCTTTCCCGGCGCAAATCCGGACTCATAACTCCGTGCACGAACCAAAGTCGAAGCACTCAAACTAAGCGCAGAACTGTACAAAGGAGAGCTCGGCCCGGGAAGAGAACCATTCGTGGTGTAACGAATATCAGCTGACGGCGAGGAAGTCGACAGGCTCACTGAAATGGAACCTGTAAATGATTGCGGCGGAGTATCGAAAACCACGTCCGGCCCCAGCGCTCCGGGTGAGGTGTCATTCACCGCCCCGGGAGTCGGTCCGACAAAGAAATCGTATCCTCCGCCCACCTGACCATACGAAACATCTTCAGTCTGGGCTGGATAAGCCGGACCAAATTCCTCCACGATTGTTGTGCCATCGCTTTCCAACAGCGCCAAATACTCTCCCTCGCGCGCCAAACTAAAATTGGCATGAAAGGGCTCCACCGAACGGTTTTTTCCCGAAGCAAAAACCACCAAATATCCATCCGGTCCGATGATGCTACCGGCCGGAATCTGCCACTTCGCGGCCTTCGTCACATCGTCGGTCAAAAAATATCCGCCCGGATTAATCGCGAAGGGATTGGGGTTAAACAACTCAATCCAATCCGAGGCGTCGCCATCTTCATCGCAAAGCACTCCGTCCCGCGTTGGGTCGGCCGCAAATTCGTTGATCTCCGGCGGAAGAACCGAGCTCCCCACATACACCGTGATCAGGGCCGAAGCCGGGCCAAAGCCATTGCTCCCGATGATTTCATAAGTCGTCGTGACCGCCGGTGAAACACTCAGCGTATTCGTGGCCGATACCGGTGAACCATTCAGGGTCACCGAACTCGCTCCCGTTATTTCCCAATCCAGCAAAGCGCTCTGGCCATTCTGCAATCCGACCGCTTCATCCGAAGTCACGCCACCAGCTGACACCGAAAATGTGACTACCGGAGTATCGGGAATTTGATTGAGATCCATATTGGCCAAATAGGCCTCACGATTAGTCGTCACCGATTGGTCCGCATCACTGCGGTCATCGATCAAGGTCCACGTCGTACCATTTGCGCTTCCCTCCAAAGTCCAGCGAATCGGATCCCGCTCCGTGGCATCATTCGCAGTGGCCCATCGATAGTTATCAATTGTGATCGCTGAACCATAGTTCAACACGAGAGGGTTTTGATTGAAGTCCAACCACTTGGTTGACCTCGACCCGTCGACCGCCCTCTCCGGCCCTTCATTTCCCGGATTGTTTCCTCCGGGATTGCTCGCGGTCGCCCCACTAATTCTGGTGCCACCACTATACAACTGTAATTCCGACAACTGCACACTATTAGCCGACGCTCCGTTTCGGAGCTTCGTCGGCGTATACCGAAAATACTGGTAAGTGGCACTTCCAGCCACCGCGACCTCCAAGCACACAACCATCGTAGCCAATACACCAAAACACCTTACAAGTCTGTCCCCAACTCTCATCACCTAATTTTAATGAACCTAATCTACTAATCAGGCTTCACAAATCGAAAAAAGCCTTTCGCACTTACCGGTAAGTCCACAATATTCACGAGATAAGGATTATCCTCATCGGGATCAAGTGAATCATCCACTTCATACGACCAATCAACCAGATCAGTGGAAAACTGGAGAAGGTGAGTCGATCCCCCAGCCCCGGTCCAATCCAATTGAATCTGTGTCCCGTTGGGAAGAAACGTCAGTTTCTGAACCTCCAATGGTAGTTGATTAAGCGTCGGGTCACAATCAAACTGAAACTCGGAAAATTGCACTGAATTTACTTCGGCGCCCGCGGTAGCCTTGAGCGTGCGGCAGATCCATTTATAGGAAGTAAACGCATCATTATTGTTAAAAATCACCTGACTTCCGGCGGTATCACGATCAGCAGGCAGCGCCAGGGTTCCGGTGGCAATTAAAGTCCACGCCTCTCTCCCCAAGCCGGTTTGATGAGCCTCTGTCGTCACCGCTTCATTGGTTCCGAAAAGCTCCCAGTTTACCGGGTCCCGCTCCTCCGCATCATTTGCCGTAGATAAAGTAAACGCTCTCACTACTGATGATCCTGCCGAGGGAGTCACAATGAATCCGCTATTCTCTGCTCCAAAGTTCAAATACTTTGTCGCAGTCGAGCCATCTAGGAGATTCTCTACTCCTTCAGATTCAGGCGACGAACTTTCCGGGGCCGCTTCCTGAATTGCCAAAATTGGAGAACCGGGAACCAGAAAGGAAATCCCCGAGGCATCGAGGGATTGATAAAAATTCACATCGGCAATCTGCATCGAATTCCCCACCCCTTTGGTGCCCCCAAAAATCACTTTATAGGAAGTATAGGCGACCGAAATATTTAGCGAAATAACCTCGCTTACGGTCAACCGGTTATCTGAAAGAGCTAAATTTTCGGAAGCCAAAGGCGTCCAGGATTCAGCCTGTCCCGCACTATTATCCAAACTGAGAATGGGCTCATTTGTTCCGTATACTTCAATTGTTGTTGGATCTCTCTCGAACGAGTCATTGGCCGTTGTCAGATTCAGACTTCCCAACGTCGAGGCTCCCCCGGTTGGCGTCACAATGAATCCCGCCCTCAATCTTCCAAAGTTCAGATATTTGGTATTAGAATTTCCATCGAGGACATTCCCCGGTCCTTCGTTACCTGGGTAGCTGCTGTTCAAAGCTATATCCTCATCGACGGGAATGATGGGATCTCCAGCCACCAGTAAAGGCTCGGCGGCTCCGGCAGAATAGATGAAGGAGCATGCCAGAAACTTTAAGACTGCCAGATGAACAAATGGTTTTCTAAACATGGTAAAAAGAGGAAAAGGAGAGGGTTTTATAAACTAAAGTTTCCTTTCCAAAAGGATAAATTTCAAGGAGTTATCCTGCCAAAACTTAAGACTAATTCCTCATGAGCACCTTACGATAGAATACTGGTGAATCCCCCGCGCGCGCGCTCATCTATCTGCTCATGTTGTTCATAGAGCTTCCCGCTTGCCGCGCAAGGAGCTACTAAGCAGGCGGCTAGAGACTTTCATCGGGAGGCTCGACCAATTCGTATGACCTCCTATGCTCCCCAGCGGTCCATGAGAATACACTCAACAAGTTTTTCAAAATCAGCGGTTAGCCTCGAAACCGCCCCGCGCTCTTCGCTCCCTGAGTTCGCTTTCATTGGTCGCTCCAATGTCGGAAAATCCTCGCTGATTAACATGCTCACCAACAAATCCGGTCTCGCCCGGGTTTCCAAAACGCCCGGCCGCACCCGCGAGATCAACTTCTTTAAAATCAACGAGGCCTGGGGACTCGTCGATCTTCCCGGCTACGGCTACGCCAAGGTGTCCAAGGAGTTGCGGGATCAGTTCAACGAATTCGTTTCCGAATACCTTCTCGAACGCGAAAACCTCTGTGGCACTTTCGTCCTCATCGACTCCCGCCACACTCCGCAAAAAATCGACCTCCAATTCGTCGGCTGGCTCATTGAGAACCAGGTCCCCTTCGCCCTCATCTTCACCAAGGCCGACAAGATCAAACCCCGTATCGTTGAAAAACACATCAAGCTCTTTAAGGAAGCCCTCGCCGAATTCAGCGACGGTGAACCTACCGTCTTTACGACCTCCGACAAAACCCGCGAGGGCCGAAAAGAAGTCCTCGGCTTCATCGAAACCGCCATGGAGCAATCCCAAAAATTCTAACCAGTCGAATATCATGATTAAATTCCTCACCTCCCTCTTCCTCATCGGCGTCGCTACTGCCGAGACGCCCAATGTCCTACTCATTTGCATCGACGACCTCCGTCCCGAACTCAACTGCTACGGCGTCGACTACATCAAGTCACCCCACATCGATATCCTCGCCGCGAAAGGCCGCATCTTTTCCCGTCACTATGTCCAAGCCCCAACCTGTGGAGCTTCCCGCTATACTCTCCTCACCGGCCAATATGGCCCCGGCGGAAATGGTGCCCTTTTCGCACGTTCCAAAAACATCAAGCACCCTTCGCTTCCGGCCCACTTCCGCAAGAACGGTTACACCACCGTCTCCGTCGGAAAAGTTTCCCACCACCCCGGCGGACGCGGCGGATCGAATTGGGACGACAACACCAAAATCGAAATGCCCGAATCCTGGGACCGCCACCTCCTCCCCGCCGGCAAGTGGCAACACCCACGCGGCTGGATGCACGGACTCGCCAATGGCGAGATCCGCAAGAACGCCAAAGACATGGATCTCTTTCAGGCCCTCGAAGGAGGTGACGAAATTTATCCTGACGGCATCGCCGTTGACGAAACCCTGAAGCAACTCGACCTCGTTGCCGCTGACAAAAAACCCTTCTTCCTCGCCACCGGAATCCTTCGTCCTCATCTCCCCTTCGGTGCTCCCGCGAAATACCTCGAGCCCTACAAAAACGCCAAGCTTCCCAAAACTCCCCACCCTAAAAAGCCGGAAGGCAAGACCACCTGGCACGGTTCCGGTGAGTTCATGAAGTATAACCGCTGGGGAAAAAACCCCAACACTGACGCCGCCTTCGCGCTCGAGGTTCGCAAGCACTACGCCGCTTGCGTGACTTATGCGGACGCCCAGGTCGGACGCATCATCAAAAAGCTCCACGACCTCAATCTTGCCAAAGACACCATCATCGTTGTCTGGGGTGATCATGGCTGGCACCTCGGCGAACACGCCATCTGGGGCAAGCATGCCCTCTTCGAAGAATCCCTTCGCTCTCCCCTCATCATCGTCGCACCCGAAGTCGAGAAGCCCGGCGACATCAGCCCCTCCATTGTCGAAACCATCGACCTCTTCCCCACCCTCTGTGACCTTTCGGGCCTCGAAAAACCCGACTACCTTCACGGAGCCTCCCTCCTTCCCCAACTCAAAGATCCCTCCGCCGAATCCAAAGGCTACGCCATTTCCTATCACGGCAAAGGAAGAACCATCCGCACCAAAACCCATCGCCTAATTGCCCACACCAAGGGCCACCTCGAACTCTACAGCCATCTCTCCGCCGCAGGCGAAACCAAGAACGTCGCCGAAACCGACAAGAAAACCGCTCAGGCCCTCCTCGCAAAACTTCGCTCCAAGAACACGAAGTAATCAAAAAATTAAGCCTCGAGCATGGTAGAAAAGGATTCCAAAACTTGTTTTCTTTTTTGAAAAGCCCGGAGATCCTTTCTAGGATCTCGGAAGTGAAATTTCTTTCTTTCCTCCTTCCGGCGATCTGCCTTCTGCCTTTGCTTTCATCCGGGACTATCATCGTGGCCCACCGGGGAGCTTCAGCCGATGCCCCGGAAAACACCATGGCCGCCTTCAACGAGGCCTGGCGTCAGGGGGCCGATGCCATCGAAGGCGATTTTCGACTGACCAAAGATGGCCAGATCATCGCAATGCACGATGGCGACACCGGGCGGACAAGCGGGCAGAAACTCGTCGTATCGAAAACCGATTGGTCCACGCTCAAAAAACTCGATGCCGGATCATGGAAGGGGGCGAAGTGGAAAGGTGAAAAGATCCCACTCCTCTCTGAGATCCTCGCCAGCATGCCTCAGGGGAAAGGGATTTTCATCGAAATCAAATGTGGTCCGGAGATTGTTCAAAAGCTTTCCGAGGTAATCACTCAATCAAAGATTCCCCGGAAACTCATCACCATCATTTCCTTTAACAAAGAAGTCGTTCGGGCCATCAAGAAGCACGACCCGAAGCTCACCGCGAATTGGCTCTCAGATCTTAAACCAAAGAAAGGCGAGGACATTTCATCAAAGCTCGCCAAAGCCATTCAGACCTTGAAGGACATCAAAGCCGATGGCCTTGGAGCCAAAGCTGTCGATTCGCTCGCCGCCAAATTAGGGAGCACTTTGAAACAACACGGATTCGGCTTCCATGTCTGGACCGTCGATGCCGCGGCCCAGGGACGACACTTTGTCAAAGCCGGGGTGCATTCTGTCACCACAAACAAGCCCGCCAAGATGCGGGAGTTTCTGAAGGGCCAATAAATTCTCCGGTTGACGGGACGAAATCGTGTTCTAAATTTTCGCTTCAATGATTGATTACGTTTACAAACCAAAGCGATGCGCCCGGTGACAGTTTCCCCGGACGGCGGTCGCCGTTCAATAACGTCACTCAAAGCATCAATCCCCCGACTCAGCGATTTCCAGCTGATCGACGCTCGTGCACTCGAGCAACTCCTCGGGAACCCCCATGAGCCGTGCCAACTCATCGAAGCACACTTCAGCTCCGCCGATCACCCTCTCGCGGGAATCGACCAGCAATCTCCCCACCTTCCGGACGCACTTCAAATGCACCCCTCCTATTTGGAAGCAGGCACTGATCGCTCGAAATACTATCCCAACTACGATCACCCGTCGGACGGAAACCTCCTCCCCGACCACGAGCTCACTCTTGCTCTGGAGAACGTCGGTATTTTTCCCGACACCCTCGTCATCGTTTACGGAACCGATCCCGATGGCTCGATGGCTGCCGCCAGACTGACCTGGGCTTTGCTTTATGCCGGAGTCCAACGAGTCCGGTTTCTCGATGGCGGGATTCGTTCCTGGATCACTCAAGGTAATGAAACTTCCCCGCTCATCGAGATCGCCGGAATGGCTCCCAATCCCCTCCAAAGCCCGTCTGCCGAATGGCAGGTTCGATCCGAATTCCTCGCCACGACAGACGAATTTTCCCGACTCAATTCCTCCCATGGCAAACTGATTGATGTTCGGCGAAGAGACGAATGGGATGGCACCAATCCCAATCAATATTCCTTCTTCTCGAAAGCAGGTCACATTCCCAGCGCCGAGTATCAGGGCGACTGGAAAAACCTCGTCGATCAAAACTCGGACAAGATCGGTCCACTACTGGATTCGATTGCGCAACGATGGCGCGATCAAGGAATTCTCGATGCTGATGTTGTAAGCGGAAAGAGATCCCTGATTTTCTACTGCGGCACCGGATGGCGATCCAGCATCGCCTTCCTCGTCGCGCTCTCACTCGGGCTCCGCGCGAAGAACTACGACGACGGATTCTACGGCTGGTCCTGGGATGAAGAAAACGAGATCGTCTACGGCGAAACGACTCCAGCCTTACGCTAAAAGATCCTCGATCACCTCGCCATGGACGTCGGTGAGGCGGAAGTCCCGACCGCTATAACGGTAGGTCAGGGCCTCGTGATCGAAGCCCAGCAAATGAAGCATCGTGGCATGGAGGTCGTGCACGTGAACTTTATCCGTCGCTGCCGCAAAGCCAAAATCGTCGGTCGAACCATGCACATGGCCACCCTTCACCCCGCCGCCTGCCATCCAGGTGGTAAAGCCGTAGTGATTGTGGTCGCGGCCGTTGATTTTCCCGGCATTCGTTCCCTTCTTGGGCATCTCGACCACGGGCGTCCGGCCAAATTCCCCGCCCCAGAGGACGAGGGTTTCATCGAGCATCCCGCGCATTTTTAAATCCGTAATGAGCGCCGCGATGGCCTGGTCACATTGCCCGGCCAACTTACGGTGGTTTACTTCCAGATCGTCATGGTTGTCCCACGGCTGACCCGCGCCATGCCAGACTTGCACGAAACGCACGCCGCGCTCGACAAGACGCCGCGTGATCAACATCTGCCGACCTTGCAAGGTATCACCGTACATCTCGCGAATGTATTTAGGCTCTTTTGAAACATCAAAGGCGTCGGTCGCTTCGAGTTGCATGCGGTAGGCCAATTCGAAACTCTCCAGCCGTGCTTCCAGCTCCTGATCGCGACCACGTTCTTCGGCATGCTTCTCATTGAGCTGGCGGAGAAAATCCAACTGCTCGCGCTGCTTGCTGCGCTCAAGATGCTTCGGCACGATGTGCTCGATCAACTTCTTCGGATCCTTGTTCTTGGAGTCAACATAGTTCCCTTGATAAGCCGCCGGAAGAAAACCCGACTGCCAGTTTTGAGTCCGAGAAATTGGATAACCTCCCGGACACATTGAGACGAAGCCGGGCAGATTTTGGTTCTCTGTTCCGAGACCATAAGTCACCCACGATCCCACGCTCGGACGCGGTAAGCGCGAGTCTCCGCAATTCATCAAAAGCAACGAGGGTTCGTGATTGGGAACTTCGGCACGCATCGAACGAATGACACACAACTCATCGGCACAGGCTTCACCAACTTTGGAAAAGATCTCCGAGACTTCGAGGCCGCTTTCACCGTATTTCTTGAAGGAGAAGGGAGACTTCATTGCCATCCCGGTAGGACGCTCGGTCTTCAATTCCAGGGGGATTTTCTTCCCGTCATACTTCGTCAGCTCCGGTTTGGGATCGAAAGTATCCACCTGAGATGGTCCCCCGTTCATGAAGAGATGAATCACGGCCTTCGCCTTTCCTCGCTTCTGCGGCATTTTGGGAGAAAGCGGACTAGTGGCCCCTGACGCCACCGCACTGGGAAGTCCGCCCATCGCGAGCGCTCCCATGCCCATCCCATAGCGGGAAAGAAATTCGCGCCGGGTGCCAATGTAGCCTCCGTGGCCTTGTTCGTGATGCTTCATCTCAATCGACAAAAAAGAATTCGTTGCTCAACAATAACACTTGGGCGAGTTGTGCCAACGGCTTAAGTCCCAAGCCGCCAAATTCATCCTTCGCATTGGCCACTTCCCCGCGCACGTCAGAAAGCCGGGGAGCCCAGTAGAAGGAATCGTGGCTTTGCTCACCCCGACTATCGACGGCGAACCAAAGGTGCTCGCCTGCTTTCACCTTCACTCCGGTGAGCCTTGTCGCCGACTCCTTGCCCTGGTCAACGGGCCATTCACCGAGCACGGTGCCATCCGAACGCATCACGCGTCCTCTCACTCCGTTGCCATTGGGGGTGGGAACTTTCAACACTCCCTCAATCGTAAGCTCGCCATCTTCCATTGCCTTCCAGCTCAAGACAGCTGACTTATCGAGCTCCGGATGCCCTCCGGCGGCGTTCCACATCAGCCAACCCAGTTTGGGATCGGGCATCTCAGGCCCTCCGGTCCATCGTCCGTCCTTATATCGTGGCAGGCTTTTAAGCTCCAAAGAATCCTTGGTGAGATATCCATAATCCCACGCACCAGCGGTGCGATGAGTCGCAGCACTTTTCAACCAAGTCATCGTGGCGGATAGTTCTTCTACACTCGCTGGACGGTGGAAAATTCGTTGGTAGATTTGTTGCACACTTTCCGGAGAAACGGTGAGGCCTTTCACCAGAGAGCGGGCTTTCACATGCAGCGAAGGACTATTCATGAGATACAGCGCCTGCATTGGCGTCGTTGTTTCGGAACGCCGCATGAGTGCTTCTTCGGAACCTGGAAAATCAAAGGCCCGCATCACCGCCGGAAGGTATCCTCGACGAACCCGGCCATAAACGGTGCGACGATCACTGAAGGGAGCCTTGTCTAGTGTCACCGGTTTACCGCCCAGATTCCCATCAAGCCGACCACTCACTTGTAAGGCGGAGTCACGCCATGCTTCGAGGTCTTTACGCACCCGATTCGATCTCGCGAAGTAGCGGTTCTCAGGGTCGCGCTCGATCAATCCCGCCGGCGCCTTGCTCTCACGATTCCAACTCTGCGAACTCGTGATGTGAGTGATGAGCGCTTTGGTGGACCATTTGTTTTCCACCAGAAAAAGGGCTAAATGATCGAGCAGCTCGAGCTGCTTGGGCTTGGCTGTTTCGACGCCAAAGTCACCCGGCGTATCGACTAAAGGAGTGCCCACGACATGCATCCAAACACGATTGGCCCAGACCCGGGCGGTGAGCGGATTACGATCATCGGTTAGCCGCATCGCGAGCTCCAATCGCCCGCTACCATTCTTAAAGACCTCTCCCTCCTCGCGAAAGATCTTGAGAAACTGACGCGGCACCTTCTCTCCCCGCGCCCCGGGATTTCCCCTCGTGAAGATGTAGGGGTTGTTCACCTTCCCTTCCCTTACGATCATCGCGCGGTCGGGGGAATAGAGCGATTTCGCTTCCAGCTCCGTCACCTTACTCGAGAGCTTTCGAAACTTATCCCGCTGCGTTTGATTCAGCTTATGTGGGGTTTTTCGCATCGAGAAATCAAAGAGATCCTTCGGCGTTTCATACTCGGGAATGGCGGACTTGATGAACTTGTGCACCTCCATCGCCAGCTTGCGATGCTCCTCCTTGAACTCTCGATAACCCGGCGAGTCTTCTGGCTCGGAGAGTTTGGGCAGATTCTTGGGCATGCTCGCACTCGCAAAGACACCGTAGAGGCTGTAAAAATCCGCAGTAGGAATCGGATCGCTCTTGTGATCGTGGCAACGCGCGCAGGTCACGGTCAGCCCCATCACCCCGCGCGTGGTGACATCAATCTGATCAGCGACCAAGAGATGACGCTGCCCGCCTTGATAAGCCCGACCCACCGTCAGAAAACCCAAAGCCGCTTGATCCTCGAGAGGAGCCTTCATCAAATCCGCAGCCACCTGCAGATGCACAAAGCGATCATAGGGCAGGTCTTTGTTAAAGGCTCCGATCACCCAATCACGATAGGTGTAGGCGTAGGGATAATCTTCGTTCTGAGTGACCGCCGCTCCCCGCGTATCGGCATAGCGGGCGACATCCAGCCAGTGCCGCGACCAACGTTCGCCGAAAGTCTTGCTCGCCAGCGCCGCTTGCGTTGCGGCCTTGGTCCATTCGACTCCGGCCCGCTTGTCGGCCATCCACTGCTTACGCTCGGCTTTATTGGGAAGGAGCCCCGTCGCGACATGCCAAAGACGACGGAAGCGCGTGGCGCGTGAAGCTTCACCCACCGCTTCAAATCCACCCTCTTTCTGCTTCCGGGCCAGCAATTCATCGATCGGATGCAGCTTTCCCTCAAGGGTCGGTTTGACCGGATGCTGAAAGGCCCAGTGAGCTTTCGACGTTCCTTCTTTTTTGGGCGCAGGGCTATTCGGAAACCCAAAAAGATTTCCGGTTCCTAAAAAAATAATGAAGCCCAAAAAGCGCACGTGATTGGATACGGAAGCGCGCTTTGTATCTTTCCATTTTCGCATGAGCTTATAGAACTCAAAAGCACCCATGATCACTCGAGCCATTTTTCTTTCACTCGCCGTTGTCCTCTTGAGCAGCTGCGGATCAAAATACGGTAAAGTTTCCTACCGTGAAGCGCCCAAGTTCATCAATGTCTCGGCCTACGACCCCAAGGAACGCCAGCGCAGTGGACGCGGCTACACCCCGCTCAATCAAACCGCGCTCAAAGTCAACGGCTCGCGGGCTCTCATCGCGCGCTGTGCCAAAGGCTACGAACTGGACTCCAAATGCGCCGACTTCCTCCAGGGAGCGGAACGCCAGGGGATGAAACTCGGAGCCTATTGCTTCATCCTGGCCCACATCAGCCCAACGGTGCAGGCTGACCGCTTCATCCAACGTCTCCGCGTGATCAAGTCGTCCAAGGGCCTGCAAACCCGCGAAATCCTCCTCGTCTGCGATGCCGACACCAAAAGCTCCGCTGCTCAGATTGCGGAATTTATCCAGCGTATCGAAACACTCACCGGCACCACCCCCATCGTCTATCTCGAAAACAGCGACCGCCTTCGTGCTACGCTCTCCTCGGCCAGCTCCAAATACAAGCGCATCATCCGCCGCGCGCCCTATTGGATCGCGCTCTACTCAAACAAATACTACGACAGCCCGCACGACCTCATGAAAGCCTACGACATCTGGAATACCTGGGCCATCTGGCAGTTTGGCGGTGTTCTCTGGGAAAACGGCCGCTCCGCACCCAAGGTCTTCCGTAGCCTCGGTTGGCGCGCACCCAAATACTTCGGAAACATGGACCGACCCATGGAACGCAATGCCTTCAACGGCACCGCCGAGGAATTCGAAAAGTTCTGGAGTCGCAATTCCTGGAAATGGTAGGTGGACTTTCCATTCCTGCCCTTCTCAAAGAGGGTAAAAAGACGGCCATCCTGTCGATCCCCATCATCATCGGGCAAATCAGCCAGATGCTCATGGTCATCACCGACACCGTGATGGTCGGGGACGTCGGCGTGACCGAGCTCGCGGCCCTGACTTTCGCCAGCTCTATTTTCGCCATTCCCTTCATCTTCGGAATCGGACTCATCACCAGCGTTTCCATCCTAACCTCCGGCGCGATTGGCCGGGAAGACGACGCTGAAGCGCGCTCCGTTTGCCGCAATGGATTCTTCCTTGCTCTGGGAGCGGGTTGTCTTCTGGCAGCTCTGGGGTGCTTCATCATCCCCTTTCTCTCCATCTTCAATCAACCGGAAGACGTCACCGCCCTCGCTCCCCCCTACCTCGCTCTGGTCCTCATCTCGATCATTCCCATCCTGAGTTCCATTGCATTGAAAAATCACAGCGACTCGCTCGACCGCACCTGGGAGGGATTCTTTATCTTCCTTGGCGGAGTCCTTCTCAATGTAGTCCTCAACAAGGTCTTCATTTTCGATTTGGGCTACGGACTTACCGGAGCCGGATGGGCCACCCTGATTTCACGAACGGCTATTCTCGTCGCGATGCTTCTTTGGTTCAATAACACCATTCGCGTCGTCCACCTCGTTCCCCGTCGCTGGCTTCAAAAACCCGATCCGAAGACCGTCCGAAAACTCCTCACGCTGGGCATCCCCGCGAGCCTCCACCTCCTTGCCGAAGTCGGAGCCTTCTCGACCGCCGCCATTCTTGTGGGCTATTGGGGTGAAATCGCCCTCGCCGCCCATCAAGTCGCACTTACTACCGCCGGCACCGTCTTCATGGTGCCGCTCGGCCTCGGCATTGCCCTCACCATGCGCATGGGCAAAGCCTTCGGCGCCAATGACACCTCCCGCTATCTCCCCATCATTGTCTCCGGCTGGCTACTCACCATTTCCTTCATTTCCATCACCGCCACCGCCTGCTGGTTAGGAAACGAATTCATCGCCCGCCTCTACGTCGACAACGAAGCCGTCATTTCTCTGGCGGCGAAATTCCTCATCATCGTGGCCTTCTTCCAGCTCTTCGACGGCTTGCAAGTCGTCTCCGCCGGGTATCTTCGCGGACTGGAGGACGTCAAAGTCCCCGCCTGGACCGCCTTCGTCTCTTACTGGATTTTCGGTATCCCCATCGGCTGGCTCCTCGCCACCACCGGCGGCCTTGAAGCCAATGGTATTTGGTGGGGCCTCGCAATCGGGCTCGGGCTGGCTGCCATCTTCCTGAGCACCCGCGTCCTTCAGATGGAACGACGTTTGGGCCAGATAAATTTTTCGAACCGCGAATGATCGCGAATCTTTTCGGGGAAATTCCACCGACCAAAGCCCTGCCAAACGATCCCCCACTGGCAGCCTTACCTGCGGCCTACTGACCCATCGCGGAGCCCGGTTCTTCGAGGGCCGCGGTACCCGCATTCAAGGCATTCCCCAACATGGAACGAAGATCGTCATTTGGATAGCCAGTGAACGCTCAACAAACTCACAGGCTAAAAAGATTGTTGTTCCAATAGCACGATAGAACTACATGGTTACCTTCCTGTTTCATGTCGAATCCTGCCACACCTGTAAAGCGCGTCCTCCTCGTCGGATGGGATTCGGCCGACTGGAAAATCATCAACGCCCTTCTCAAAGAAGGCGGCATGGATGGCATCCGCTCCCTCATGAACGGTGGAAATCACGGTAACCTCGCCACCCTGGAGCCCCAGCTTTCGCCCATGCTCTGGACCTCCATTGCCACCGGGAAAATGGCCTACCACCACGGCGTCGAAGGCTTCACCGAAGTCGATCCCGTCTCCGGCCAAATCGTCCCCGTCTCCGCCGCCAGCCGCAAATGCAAAACCCTCTGGGAAATGCTCGGCGAACACGGCAAGCGCAGCCACGTCGTCTCCTGGTTCGCCACCCAGGGCGAGCAGGACCTCGACGGAAAAATGGTCTCCAACATGTTCGGGCACCTCAAAGGCACCACCAAGGACATGGACCCCGCCGACTTCCCCCCGCCCATGCCTGGCACCTATTGGCCCGAGGACCTCGCCGAAACGATGAACGGGATGCGCGTCTCGCCCCATGAGATCGACGAAGACATCCTCCAGCCCTTTCTTCCCAAAGGCCACAAAATCGATCAATCCCGCGACAGGCGCCTCAACAATCTCCGCGAGCATCTCGCCGAAGCCTACTCCGTCCACTCCGCTGCGACCCATCTCATGGACAGCGATCCCGAATGGGACTTCATGGCCGTCTACTACCGCGCCATCGACGAAATTTCCCACCACTTCATGCACTATCATCCCCCCCAGATGGCAGGTATCCCCGATGGCAATTTCGAGATCTACCAACACATCATCAACGCCACCTACCGCGCCCACGACATGATGCTCCAGGTCCTCCTGCAGAAGGCCGGACCCGACACCACCGTCATCCTCGTCTCCGACCACGGCTTCCACTCCGATCACCTCCGCCCAAAATTCACCCCGCGCGTCCCCGCCGGCATCACCGTCTGGCACCGCAACCAGGGCGTCCTCCTCGCCAAAGGCCCCGGCATTAAACCCGACTCCCAAGTCTACGGCTCACGTTTATTAGACATCACCCCCACCATCCTCCACGCCTTCGGCCTCCCCGTTGGCAACGATATGGAAGGCCGCGTCCTCACCGAACTTTTTCAAGAAAGCCTCCCCATCCAAACCATCCCCACCTGGGAAAACCCCGGCGGCTCATCCCGGAACCGAGGCTCTCTCACCGAAGAAGAAAGTCAGACCCTCCTCGAACAATTCGTCGCCCTCGGCTACATCGACGAAGTCTCCGACGATCCCAACCAAGCTGCCGACGAAACCAAGCGCGAGAACAAATGGAACCTCGCCCGCGCCTACCTCTACACCGGCAAAAACGACGGAGCCCTTCCCTTACTCGAAGACTGCTTCAACGCCTACCCCGAACGCACCGATTACGCCCAGGCCCTCGCCAAAACCCAATTCGCTCTCGGCCTCACCGACGAAGCCGAAGAAACCCTCGAGATCTGTCTCGAAACCTTCGGTGAATCCATCTCCGCCCACGTCCTTAAGGCCCAGATCTCGATTGAAAAAGGCAACCACGCCAAAGCCCTCGAGCACCTCGACACCATCCGCGAACAAGCCGGCGAAGAAGTCCCCGTCCTCGAACTCTCCTGTCGTGCCTACGCCACCCTCGGCATGTGGGACGAAGCCCGCGCCACTGCCGAAAAACTCCTCACCATCGATCCCACCAGCATCCAGGCCCACAACACCCGCACCCGGTGTCATCTGAATGACAAAGATCCCCAAGCCGCCGTCGACACCGCCCTCGCCGCCATCAGTTTTCAATTCGCGAGCCCCCGCGCCCACCACCTCCTCGGCAATGCGCTCATCCAACTCGAGCAATTTAAAGAAGCCGAGCACGCCTTGAAAAATTGCCTCCAACTCGACCGCGAAAACACCTCCGCTCTGGCCACCCTCAAGCAAGTCTATCAGGTCACCGAGCAAACCAAAAAAGCCGAAGCTCTCGAAACCGACCTCGTCCGCCAAAAAGTCATTCGCACCGCCGAACGCGAAAAGCGCCTCACCTCCCTGCGCCACGGCATCGCCGCCCGCGCCAAAGCCCGCCACGCCGGACGCAAGGCCAAGCGCGAAGCCGCCGCCAAGAAAGCCGCCGAAGAAGCCGCCATCAAACCCTGCTCCTTCACCATCGTCTCCGGCCTCCCGCGCAGTGGCACCTCTCTGATGATGCAAATGCTCCGCGCCGCCGGCATGGACCTCATGCACGACGGCAAACGCGAGGCCGATGAAGACAACCTTGAAGGCTACTGGGAATGGGAAGAGGTCAAATCCCTTAAAAAGAACCCCCACCTCATCGAGCAGGCCGACGGAAATGTCATCAAAGTCATCTCCGCCCTCCTGCCCCAACTTCCACCCCGTCACCAATACCGCGTCATCTTCATGAAGCGCCCCGTCGTAGAAGTCGTCGACTCCCAGTGGAAAATGATCGAGCGCCGCGGACAAAACCCCGTCTCCGAAAAACAGCACCTCATCCAAACCCAGCAAACCCACGCCGAACAAACCCTCGCCCAACTGAGACAATGTAAAAACGTCGATCTCATCGAAATCGACTACCCCGAAATGGTCGCCAACCCCGGGTCCCAACTCGACGCCCTAAAAACCTTCCTCGGCGAAACAGCCCCCGAGCCTGAAAAGCTCACTCAAGCAATTCGTCCCGACCTCCATCGAAACAAGGCCTCGTAATCCATGCTCATCAGACCAGCATATCTCGACGAAATTGGCCGCGCCCAGTCTCTCCTCAACGGCCATCCCGTGCTGCAGGAAGCCCGTTCCCTCGGCGGAGTAGAGGAGCAACCCGTCGAGCGCATCATTGCCCTTCATCAAGCCGCATTCCAAAACTCTCCCGAGAACTTTCCCAAATTCATCTCCCGCCTTGCAATTACCAGCATGTCGGTGTTATGTTCTCTCCTCCCCCGCGATGGTGCTTCGTGCGCTCGGACCCCCTAAAAACACCCATATTTATTATGAGTATCAAGCAAAACAAATTAGGATCCTACCTCGCCGTAACCGCCGGGGCCGGGTGCAGCGCTTCCATTGCCACTGGGGCCATTCAAGTCATTGATCTCTCGGGATTTTCAACAGTCCCAGGCGGCCCGTCCGTGGTTATTCCCGGAGGTGATGCCGCTCCCGATTTCTATCTCGATAACTCCGCCAACATTGGCCAGCTCTCTCAAAGCACGGGTGCCTACTTATTCGCCGCAGATATCTATGGCAACGAATTCTACGTCCCTGACTCCTACTACTACTTCGCCGGTGCTTTTCAGGCAGGACCACAGAATTTCCCGATCGATACCGCGAATGCTGCCCGCTGGCACGAAAACGGCCTGACCGGCGGTGATTTTGTGGTTGGCGAAAACTGGCTTCCATTTTGTGACACCGAACTCCGTTTTGGTTGGATTTCATTCACCCTCAGCAGCCTGGGATCCAACGGCTCCTCTCCCGTAGCTTCATTCAATCACTTCGTCTACGATGATGTCTCCACCCAGGCCACAAATGCCATTCCTCTGGAAACTGCCATCGGGGCCATTCCCGAAGCCTCCAGTCTGGCTCTTCTCGCTCTCGGCTCAGTAGGCCTCGCAGCACGCCGCCAGCGTCGGAAAACTGCTTAAGCTAAAATCTTTCTATTTTCCAAACCAACTTCATCGCCGAACTCGAAAATGGCGAACTCTCCTCCAGCCCGCCGGGTGGTGGTAGAGATCAAGATTTCTCCCGAGGACATTCAGCACCGCCGGGTCGAAATCACTGGCCTCCGCACCCTCGGCAGGGCCGAACGCTGAAGCCTCCCGGGCTTGTAATTTCCCGTCTTCACAAACCCTTAACACTAAATCGGGAAACTTTGTTGAAGAGTAGTGGTTCTTCTCTTCAGATTCACTTCACACAAGATGAAAACCCTCTTCCTCATTCTCTTTTCCACTCTGGTCTTAAAAGCCGATCCTCGCATCAGCTCATGGTTCACAGCCGACTCGGGATCCTATGCCCGGATCTTTGAAACCACCGCCGACGAAACCGCTGGAAATGCCGTGACCACCTGGGACCGTGGACAGGGAGTGCAGGCGCAATCCACTTACGCCGGGATTCACGAGATCTCCTCATCCGCCAATTGGGTCTATCTCCGTTCGACCGGTCTGGCATCGCACCCCATGGGCCCGTGGTATCTCAACGAGGCGAAGACCAATCTTTTCCCCAACTACCCCGCCAACACCGGAGTCATTTACCGCATTCCCCGCACGCCCATCGTGCCCGCCAACAAATCAGGCACGACTCTCGGTGCCGCCGGTTTTTACGTGAATGGTGTGGCCATGTTCGACAACCGCGATGCCTTTTCCTACTCCAACTCCAACGGCACCGATTCCAGTCCGAGGAACGGCATCAACGGTGACGACGTTTGGAATCGTGACGCCTATGTCAACGAGAGCGTTACCTTCGACGCTGGAAACGCCCACCAGGCAGGACGTCAATACCACTACCACGCCAACCCGCCGGGCCTCCGTCATTCGCTTGGAGACAGCGTGGACTCCGATCCCTCGACAAATACCTACACCGAAAATTTTAATGGCAGCCATTCCCCCATCCTCGCCTGGGCTGCCGATGGCTTCCCCATCTACGGACCCTACGGATACGATGATCCCAACAATCCTGGCAGTGCCGTTCGTCGCATGATTCCGGGATACGCCAAACGATCCATCACCAACCGCACCACCCTTCCGCAATGGGCCGCTGATTTCCAAAACAAATCCGTCTCCCTCCCCGCCAACGAATACGGACCGCCAGTTAACGCCACCTACGTCATCGGCCACTACATCGAAGACTACGAATTCCTCGGCACCGGCGACCTTGATCTCTACAACGGACGCACTTGCATCACCCCGGAATTCCCCGCCGGAACCTACGCCTATTTCGTCACGATCGAGGCCGATGGCACTCCCGCCTTTCCCTACGCCGTCGGCCGCGAATACTACGGAGACCCCACCGGAGGAACCGTCAACAACATCAACGAAGCCGTCACCATTCACTTCGAAGGAGGGCCTGAAAAGAGCATCACTTTTGACCAGTCCGCTCCAAATTCCAATGACCTCACCCTGACATGGTCCGCCGTCGAGGGAGGCCAATACGTCATCGAATCATCCACTACCCTCCGGGACGATTCCTGGGTCCGCGAAGTCACCGATGCCGAACCCACCGGAGACAAACTCAACCTAACCGACACCGGAGCACTCGTCACCAACTCGCAAAAATTCTACCGCACCCGGCTCACTGATATCGCGGAATTTGACCAAGCCGGATTCGATTTCAACTTCACCCCGGGCACGGTCTCCCTGTTCTATCTTCCCACCGACCCTCCCCTGCCCGCCTCGGTGACTTCGGCAAGCATTGGCGGAATCACCGCCACAGTCGTAAACTACGATCCCGCGACTGGAATCATCAAACTCCTCTTCGATGACTCCTCACTCGCTCCCGGAGAATATCCGGCCCTCATCAATGGCTCGATTACCTCAAGCGACACCTTCTCCATCGCCGGCCCCAACAACGTCCTTCTCCTCATCCTCGATGACTGGGGGATCGATGCCTCCGAGCTCTACAATACCGCCGGGCCGGGCATTCAATTGGCCAACATGCCAACCTTAAAAAACCTTGCCGACAACGGCCTCCTCTTCACCCGCGGATACGCCCAACCCATCTGCTCACCCACCCGCGCTACTCTGCTTACTGGCCGCCAACCTTACCAACATGGCGTTGGGAATCCCGGGGCAAACTCTACTCTTCCAACTGCTGAACTCACTTTCCCGGAAATCATCTCCGACGAAGCGCCCAACTACAGCCTCGCTTCCTTCGGAAAATGGCACCTTGGCTCCGGAAATACCGGTGCCTTCGACACCGGCGGCTGGCCCAACTTCACCGGTACTCTTCAAGGAGGCGTCCCGGATTACAATGACTGGATCCGCGTTAAAATCGAAAACAACGCTCTGACAGATTCCGGAACAGAGATCACCGCTCTCGTCACTGCCGGGGACTACTCATCGCCCTACGCTACCAGCGTACAAGTCGATGAGGCCGTTTCCTTCATCACCGGCCAAGGCTCCGATCCCTGGGTCGTCTGGATGGGCTTCAATGCCCCGCACACTCCCTTCCACAGTCCTCCCGCCAGTCTCGCTCCCTCCGGCGGATACTCCACCAGCGGCAGTACTAATATCAACCTCTACATTCGCAGTCTCGAAGCACTCGATACCGAAATCGCCCGTCTTCTCAACTCTGTCGACTTGAGCAAAACCAACATCATTGTCGTCGGCGACAACGGAACACCCGGACAGGTCGATCAAGCTCCCGCCGGTGGCCTCGCCGGAGCCAAGGGCTCCCTCAATGAAGGAGGAATTCACGTTCCCTTCTTCGCCATCGGGCCCGACGTTCTGCAAACCGGAACCAGCGACAAACTTGTCCACGTCGTCGATCTTTTTGCCACCGTTCTCGATCTCACCGATGTCGATATTCCTACCGGAATCGATCATCATTCCGATTCCCTCGTCCCTATCTTCAACGGCACCGACACTGCCGACCGATGCATCATCGCCGAAGTCTTCGGCCAGAATGAAAACGACGGGCGTTCCCTCATCATGGACGACTGGCCGAACTACAAACTCATCTCCACGCAAGATGTCTCCGACCCCAACGACACTCCGGTCTACCAAATGTATCTCCTGGGAGCCAACGGCGTCGAAGCCTCAACTCTCACCACCCCGCCCAACCCCGGCGAGGCCCACGAAACGGCCTACCTCGCTCTCGTCGCCAAAGACCAATCACTTTCCCCCGACTCCAGTGGTGATGGACAAATCGTGAACATCGATCTGCCCGCGAACGCTCCTCCACTCATCAATACCAACAACGGCAACATCGTCCGCCCCAATGGGATCACCATTGGCGGAGTCGCCGCGACCTGGGACACCGGCAATATCACCGATGGTGGAACGACAACCTCAGCCGCCCGCGTCGATGAATCAGGAGACCCCGCCCGATTCTCCGTCGTCGCCGATTTCGATGTCGCCACCTCCGGCCTCACCAGCGGGCAATCCTACGACATCATCGTTTCATTCCCCGGCGCCGGCGGCACAAGCCGACTCTTCACTGCGACGAATCAATTCCTCGTCCCTTAAAAGATTCCTGACTCACCATGCAGAGCTGACTCAGGGCGATCAAGCTAGGGAGAGGACTGATTTACGAATCCGATGATTGGATCATCGTTGATTGGCGCTGAACAATATTCGAGTAATCGTCGACGCGGCGAGACTCATGCTCCCTCAAAAGAAGCCTTGCCAGGATTGATGATTAATCCGTCACAAGACGACGTATTAGAGAGTCTCACAAACTCTCATGAAACAATCCGACACACCCAGCAACACATCACGCCGCCAGTTTCTTACCAAGTCCGCCTCTTCGGCATTTGGGTTCACCTTTATCCCGGCCTACCTCACCAGCGCACGGGCGCAAAAAAATCCCAAGAAGCCACCTAGCCAGCGGATCAACCTTGGATGTATTGGCGTCGGAGGCCGGGGAGTCTCTGTCGTTGGCGGACATTGTAACAAAGGCAACGCCACGCCGATCGCCCTTTGTGATGTCGATTTTAAGCGGGGCGGCCCCACCGTCAAAAAGTATCCCGATGTCAAACAATTCAACGACTTCCGGGAAATGTTCAACCAAATGGGCAAGGACATTGACGCCGTTACCGTGGCCACTCCCGACCACACGCACTTCACTGCGGCCATTCAGGCGATGTCACTCGGCAAGCACGTCTATGTCGAGAAACCTCTGACGCATACTTTCGAAGAAGCGGAGATCCTCATGCGCGCCGAGAAGAAATTCAAAGTCGTCACCCAGATGGGCAATCAGGGTCACACTTCCGGTGGCTCGGAACAATTCAAGAGCATGGTTGCCGGCGGAGTAGTCGACGACATTGTAAAAATCGAAGCCTGGAAAAGCCCCGGTCTTTGGTTCATGGAGGCCGGCAAACGCATCAAAGGGTTTCCCAAAGCCGAGCCCATTCCCGAGTCACTCAAGACCTGGGATCTCTGGTGTGGCCCGCGGGAAGTAAAAGACTTCAGCAGCTTATTCCACACCTTTAACTGGCGCGGCTTCCATCTCTATGGCGGCGGCATGTTCGGCGACTGGGGATGCCACATCATCGATTTCCTCCACAACTATCTGAAGCTTGGCTACCCGACCGAAATTAATCCCACTGCTCTCGCCGACCACAACCAAATCAGCTTCCCGCTCAGCTCGCACATCAATCTCAAATTCCCCGCCCGCGGCGACAAGCTCCCTGCCGTCGATTTGATGTGGAAAGCCGGTGGTGACTACGCTTCGACCGTCGATCAAAAATATCTCGATCCCAAATCCAGGAAAGCGCCCAACCTCGGAGGCGCTGGAACCCTCGCTCATCGCAAGCAAGGAGACTATCTCGTTCACCGTAATTCACACGGCGGTCGCTCAAAAATCATCTCCGCGTCAAAGCGTGATGACCTTAAGGATGCCATGAATTCCCCAGGACCGAAATTCGATCACATGGAAAGTTTCGTGCAGGCTTGTATGGGCAACGGAAAAACCGACTCACCTTTCAGCGTCGCAGCCCCTCTCACGCAAGTCCTTACTCTCGGTGTCGTCGCGGAGTTCCTCAACGTGAAACTGAAATTCGATCCCAAGACCAAAAAGTTTATCGGCAACGACGAGGCCAACGCCCTCCTCTCCGGCCCCGCGCCGCGCAAAGATTGGGCCGGGCACTACAAGCTGGCCTAATTCCTACACCATCAATTCGGAGAGCAGCCCGGTGAGATCGAAATCTTTAAGATTGGAATCGAGCTGTCCGAAGGTGTCGGTAGCCTGCATCCCCGCCGCCTGCATGAGGGAGAGGTAGAGGTTGCCGATGGTTCGGTGTCCTTTTTCACGATACTTGGGAAACTCCAGGTAACGTCCCATCCTCAGCTTATCAGCCATCCCGCCAAGAAGGAGGAAGGGCCAATCGGCCTGACCTCCGTGGTGGTCTCCGCCGGAACAGGACATATAAACGATCAGCGTATTGTCGAGCATCGTGCCGTCTCCTTCCGGAATGCGATCGAGTTGCTCCGCCATTCCCGCGATACCTTTGAGGTGCAATTTTTCAACTGCCGCCCGGGCTTCGTGTCCCGTCATGCCATTGGTCGCTTTGCCATCGTCCAAATGCCCGAGCGAATGAACGGAATTTGAAATTCCCAACTCGGAATACTGTACGCCCAAGGTGTCGGGTCGCAAGGTCACCACATTGGTGAGCCCCGTAATCAATGACGAGGTAGCCAATTCAAAATACGATTCGATCCGATGCTTCGGCTTCAGTGAGTCATAATGATCACTTGGCTTCGGAGCGAACTTCTTGATTCGATCGGTCAGGTCCACCTTCTTTTTTTCGATCTCTTGAAGCGCTTCGAAAGAATTTAGGTAAAGCGCAAAGCGCTCCTTGTCGTCACCGGATAGTTGTTTCTCGACCCGCCTGGCATCGCCGGCAAGAAAATCCATCAAGTTGCCATTCAGAGCCAATTCGCGCTCGAGTTGCTCCGGTGGAGCGACCGAGGCTCCGAAAAGCTCAATGAAGGCCTTGCGGGGCGACGATTGAAAAGGAACCGGCATGCCTGCCTTGTAAGCCGAAATATTGGGATAGCAGTAGCTCTCATCAAGACCCGATCCACCTTCCAAAAGTCTCCCGTTTGTCGCCATACCATACATGGGATAAGGACCGGTCGAAAGGTGCTGACCAAGCAGGCAGTCAATGGTGGGAGCAATCGCCACCCTCTCCGAATTATGACAGGACAAGGCGCCATAACCTGCGGTGTGATTTCCGCTGAAGCCCTCGCCGGAGAGACTCTGAATGATCGTAAGGCGATCCTTGAAGGCCTCCAATCGCGAGAGCTTTTCCGGGAGCTTGTGCTCGGAAAGAGCAACATCAACCAGGGGACCCAATCGCCGGGCCGTGTTCCCAAGTTTGCGTCCATTGCTCGGACTGACGTAACGGTTTTCGAGCCCATCCGGAACGAGGTTAAATTTATCAATACCCGAAGACTTCACCACGAAAACAAATCGCTTGGGACGAGATCCGGCCTCACCGGTCGCTTGAGCTTGCAAGGATCGAAGGAAGGGAGCCACCGCGAGCGAAGCTCCTCCTTTAAGAAATTGACGGCGTTTTTGAATCATCTGTCTTGGTAGTTGGTGAAATTAGGCAATCCCGGCATCAACGGCGATAAAGAAAAGAATCCGAGCTCAGCAATGAAACGACCAGCGCCTTAAAACTGCCCTTGCTTTCAAGATAGGCCCGCTCGGCTTCGATAAGAGTCTGGGAATCACTGAGCATTTCATTTCGCCCCATAAAGTAGCGAAAAAGGTGACGAATGAACGACTGACGCGCGCGCTCCGAACGGCCAAGGCGGTGAAGCATCTCGACGGCATTTTCGACTTTCCCGTCTACTTTGGGATCCCCCGATCCTTGAATGGCACCGGTCGCATTAATCTTCCGAGAAGTGAGTTTTCCTTTTTCGAGCTGTTGTTTGAACTGATGATCGCGACGCGTGAAGAGCTTACTGTCCTCGCCAAAATAAACGTGAGTCCGAAAGCGCCCCCAGTCATCGAACATCTCGAAGGGCTCGCCCAGCGGATTGATTTTGTGATGACAATTCCAGCAGCGCTCGGCGCGCAACAATTCCATGCGCTCCCGCAAAGTCTGATGAGGATCGATGGGAACTTTGGCATCCACATCAGGAGGAACATCCTGGAGCTTCCCGGCCAGAAGCTTTTCAAAAACCCAAATCCCCCGGTGAATGGGATCGTTTCCGTCATTCAACGACCAGGCTGCGAGCCAGGCCGGGTGGGTCAGAATCCCGGCCCGCTGTTCGGCTGGCATTTCGAAGGGTTGCTCCACGGGCCAATTCCACTTCTGCATTTCCGCGCGCCCGCTTGGAGGGAGGCTATAGGCCGCAATATAAATGAGATCCGCAAGTCCACGGGAACGATTCGAAAATGGAAAGTCCGGGTGAGGATTGATCCCTTCCGCAAGAGCCGTGGTAAAGAGTTTCACGGATTGCTCTGCTTGCTTTCGCTTTTCCTCAATATGCTTTTTGCGGCCTTCTTCCCATTCGGAAGCTGGAACGTGAGCCGGCTTCGTCCGCTTCTTGTATTCCAATTCGGCCTTCGCCACCTGCTGGCTGACATACTCGGGATGGGTGACCTCCTCCACCTTGGCATCATAAAATTCCCTCGCGTATTCGTTGTCACCCGGATGCGCCACAAAGTATTCATTCGTGGTAAGAAGTTCCGCAATCACGTCCTCATCTCTCCGCAGAACATGCTCGATGATCATCTTGGCATCGTGCACAAGATACTGGGTATTCCACTGCGGGATCGCCTCAAGCCGACGTCGTTCGTTGTCCTTGAAGACATCCCCGGCTTGATCGAAACCAAAAAACTGCTCGAAGAATCGCATCACGCGGGGCAATGCCGGTTGCGACCAGCGGCCGCCTCCCAGTTGTTCATCCAATAACTTCCGCACGACCTTGGAGACATCCTTCCGGGTCCTTAATTCCCCCTCTTCGTATGCCGACCAAAGGATCCTGTTACGATCAGGAAGTTCGTCGGTGAGGGCATAGGCGAGAGTATTGACGATTTCCATCGACGAGAGATGGCGGCGACCATGGGCATCCTTTTCGCCCAGACCGAACTCCATTCGGTAGATCGCCTCAGGATTCAGAAAGATCCCCTTGATGGTCGTCTTCAACCCCTTCAGGTTGCCCCCGATTTTGATGTTCTCCCGGAGGAAGGTTAAATACTTGGCGCGTTCCGGTTCTGACGGAGCCCGCCCCACAATCCGTCGGAATTCCTGAGCCACCGTTCGCTGAAGAACCTCCTCCTCCGGCATCGATTTCGTGTTGGTGTATTTCTCAAATTCTCCATTCTTTTCCCGATGCTCCAGAAACTGTTCCGCATTGATAAGCACCATCTGCACCGTGCTCTGATCCACCTGTGACATCGCGGAGTAATCACGAATGCCCTTCTGCGGCGTGGTGTAGGTGAAAGGACTACGGGTCCGCCCAAAGCCCTTGCTCTTAAATATTTCAGGACTCAGGCGCCAAAGTCGCGATGGAGAATAAGGCGGGGTTTTGATCTCACCGGAGAACAGTTTTTCGTGATTCACCCAGTTCCCGTATTCCGGAGCCAGCAATTTCTTCCGATAAGCATCGCCCTGACTTGACGACTTCAGCTGCCCCTCAATCCACTCGATCATTCGGGCGCGTTCCCCCGCTGAAGGATGCTTTTCTTCCTCCTCCGGCGGCATGTCCTCTGCCGTCAGTTGCTCGAGGACATCAACCCAGCGATCCGCCGTGTCCGGATCGCTAAAGTCCGTCCCCAGATCGTGCAGAGTGACCTCCCCTTTTTGCTTCTCCGAGCCGTGGCATTGGATGCAGTGGGATTCCAGAAAAGGCGTTTTGGCTAGTGCCGAAAATTCAGTTGCGACGAGAAAACCCACCAGCAATCCAATAAAGCGCAAACAACACATCGGCATAGAAACGGAACACTCCGTCTCATCCTTCCAAAAGTCTCGCGAAGCAACTACTTCGACTTCTTTTTCCTGGGCAGTTCCTTGTCTTCAATCCGAATCGTCCGGTCAAAGTAGACTCCGTAGGGCTGGTAATTGTTGTACGGCACCGCCTCGCGCTTCCACTTGTCCAACTCCTTGTCATACCGCTTCCGCATTTGATAAAGCGCAGCAGCCTTCTGAGGGTTATCCGCTTCATTCTTCAGCTCCAGCGGATCGTTCTTGAGATCATAAAACTCTTCCGTCGGCTTCATATTCTCATCGCCATACCACCAATAGGTATATTTCTGCGTTTCCGTCACGCAGGTCAAACTATGACTAGCAATCGGACCCCAGACGTTGATGAAAGCGAGTTGCTTGTGCCCTCCCGCTTTCGGATCATCGAGCGTTTTAACCAAGCTCTTGCCGTCGACATTCTTTGGAATCTTGACCCCAGCCATTTCCAAAATGGTGGGTGCGAAATCAATGTTCCCGGTGAGCTTGCTGCAACGACGTCCTTTCCCGGCGGTCTTGCTTCGCGGATCGAAAATCATCAGAGGCACACGCGAGGACTCCTCCATCGGCAAGACCTTCGACCCATATCCATGTGAGCCACAAATGAAGCCGTTGTCGCTGGTGTAAATAATGACGGTATTGTCCGCGATCCCTTGCGCCTCCACTTCCTTACGAATCATCCCCAGCGCCATGTCAATGGCGTGAACCTGCTGATGGTAGGTCGCCATGACATTGTCGTAATCCTTATCGTAATTCCACGATTCAAAACGCTCATACTGTCGAGCGGTCTTGCTCTGCGGAGCCATGTGTTCGCCAAACTCCCGACCGTAGTTCGCGGGCTTAGTGAATTTCTTGCCGGCATAGACGTGATCAAAACGCGGATCTGGCGTTGCCGGTTTATGCGGAGCTTTAAAGCTAACCGACAGACAGAAGGGCTTCTTCTGCTTCACCGAATCACGAATGACATCCCGACCAAAAGCTCCGTATGACAAAGTTGAATGCGGAAACTCCTCGGCGTATTTCTTCATCGATTTATTTTTCGCCGTGGCATAGTTCGTCTGCCCCGGACCTCCGCCCCAATAATCAAAGTCGTCTTCGCAAAGCCCCTTCCCCTGCACCACAAGACCAAACTTCCCCGCAAAAGCCGTGAGATATCCCGCTGAGCGCAGCAACTTGGGATAGGACTTTTCCCAGACCTCCGCATGCATATTCCCGTGCTCGAAATTACAACCCGTCTTGTATTCATACATTCCGGTGAAGACATTCGCCCGACTCGCCATGCAAATCGCGGTTGTATTATAGTGCCGGTCGAAGATCAATCCGTCCGCTGCTAGCTTGTCCATATTCGGAGTCACAACATCCTTATTGCCATAAGCGCCCACCGAGTAGGTGCTCTGGTCATCGGCGAAGAGGAAAATGATATTGGGCCGTTTCTCCTCCGCCCAAAGCGAGCAGGGAACTAAAAGGCAAAAAAGCAGCAAGCGGAGAAATTGGGCCATCGCGACAGTCCATATTTGGATTTCAGAGACAGTGCAAGATTTCACTCCTGCTCAACCCGCAACCGGACAAACCAGCGGGAGCCCGCAGCTGGCGGTGGCGTGAGGCGCACCGTGACCAATTCTGTTCCGTCTCTATTATCAACCTGCCAACTTCCATCCCGCATTCCCCCGATTCCCCAAAACTTGCATTCTTCCAAGATTTCAGACAAACAAGCTCCCCATCAACGTATCCATCAACCCATGATTCTAAAATCACTCCTCGCACTCATGACCTCCGCCAGCCTCCTAGCCGCCGCACCTCTCGTTTACGAAGGCGCCGAAGGCCCCGGCAAAGGCAAGCACATCGTCTTCATTGCCAACGACCACGAATACCGTTCGGAGGAAACCTGCCCCCTCATCGCCAAGATCCTCGCCAAGCATCACGGCTTCAAATGCACCGTCCTTTTCGGAATGGA
>JAQWZU010000020.1 GCA_029253285.1 Akkermansiaceae bacterium
ACACGTTTGCCATCGATGCGGTGGCGCGGAGCAAGGGTGCGGGCGAGTTCCTGAACGACGTATCGTTGGAGTCGGCAGGCGGTGTCGAGAGTGGTGGCAGCGAAGGAGGCGACAAATACTCCCATGAGGGCAATGGCGAAGGTGGTAGGAATGCCGAGGGCTTTCAGGAAGTTGGCGGCTCCTTCGACGAAGGCTCCAACTTTGGCGCCGAGCCCGGCTGCGGCACTCCAGGAGGAATACTTGGCCTCGTAGGCTGCGGCACCGGCCAGGAAGGAATCTCCCGCTCCCGTTCCCAGTCCGAGTCCCGCCACGCAAGCGAGGATGACGAGGACGGCCAGGAAGCCTTCGGTGAGCATGGAGCCGTAGCCGACGAACTGGGCGTCGGTTTCGCATTTGATTTGCTTGGAGGTCGTTCCAGAGGAGACGAGGCAGTGAAAGCCCGAGATTGCTCCGCAGGCGATGGTAATAAACAGGAATGGGAAAATTGCCGGGGCACCCTCGGGATTCCAGTTGAACGCCGGGGCAACGATTTCGAGGGCGGGACGTGAGCCTTCGACCGCGGCTCCGCCGATAAGGGCGGCGACGACGAGACCAATCATAACGAGGCCAAGGCTGGTAAGGAGTTGGAGGCTGTTGATGTAGTCGCGTGGTTGGAGAAGGGTCCAGACCGGGAGAACGGAGGCCACGTAGGAGTAGGCGAGGAGAATCATGACCCATTCGAGAATGGAGAGCTTGGCCATGGATTGATTGAAGTCGTGGAGGAATCCGGAATCGCCAAAGACGACCGAGAGATACATCAAGGCGAGAGAGAGGAGGGAGGGGATGAGGAGATTGACGCCTTTGCGGTGAAGGGTCATGCCAATAACGATGGCGAGGGGGATTTGCACGAGGCAGGGGAAGATGGCCTGCGGATACATCTTGAAGACGGCCGCGATCACGAGTCCGAAGATGGCCAGCACGATGGTCAGGGCGAGGAAGAGAATCGTCAGAAAGAGAATGCGGGTGCGCTTGGTGATGACACGGCCTGCGATATCGCCGACGGTTTGTCCGCGGTTTCTGAGTGAGACGACGAGAGCGCCGAAGTCGTGGACGGCGCCAATCAGGATGGAACCAAAGAGGACCCAGATAAGTGCGGGCACCCATCCCCAAATGACCGCGAGTGCAGGGCCGACGATGGGACCGGTGCCAGCGATTGAGGTGAAGTGGTGACCGAAGATGATTTTCTTTTCGGTAGGAACGAAGTCATTGCCGTCCTCTTGTTCGATGGAGGGAACCTTGGCCTTTGGGTCGAGTTTGAAGAGCTTGGCTGCGAGCCATTTGCCATAGGTGTGATAGGCGACCAGATAGAGAACGAAGGCTCCGAGAGCGATGGCGAGAGTAGTCATGAATGAGTCGATTGACGTTTTTCTTTGAGTGCCTCAAAGACGGGACCGGGGACATATCGATGCACGGATTCTTCCCACCCTTCAGGACCGATTAACCCCATCACCATGCTGGAGGAAAGCTCCGCCTTGTCGCGTGGCGGCATCAGGAAGACCGTGTTGATCTCAGGAGCCATGTCGCCATTAATGTGGCGCATGACGCGTTCGTATTCGTAGTCGTTGGGTGAACGGATCCCGCGAAGGATGAATTGCGCGTCCATTTCCCGGGCGTAATCGACAAGATAACGGTTGTCGAAGTGGGTGAACGTCAGGCGGTCGCAGGAGGGGATGGATTCCCTCAAAAGCGCGAGACGTTCCTCGGTGGTGAAGGTGTAGCTTTTGCTCGGGTTCTGCCCGATTGAGACGACCAAGCGGTCGAAAAGCTCGAGGCCTTGCTTGATCATCCAGAGATGACCGTTGGTGGGTGGATCAAAGCTGCCGGCGTATACCGCTGTCTGCATACCCTGTTAGATCATTTTTTCGACGGGAACGCGAGCGCGAAGCTTTTTCATCCATTTCTCGAAGTTGAGGCGCTTTTTCTGCCCTTCAACGCGTTGTTTGATGAGACCACGGACTTGAGAGAGAGGTTTGCTCGATCCGAGCTTTCTTTCGATGATCTGAATGATGTTGTAACCGTATTGATCTTCGAGAGGGCCGAAGATCTCTTTGGTTTCGGTTTCGAAAATAGCGTAGCCGAACTCGTGCTGCAGATCCGTTCGGGGAATCTCTTCCCAAAGTCCACCCCTGCTGGCACGGGAATCACCCGAGTGTTCCTTGGCAAGTTCTGCAAAATCGGCTCCGGCTTTAAGTTGTTCTATGAGATCTTCAGTGAGTTTGAGTCGTTCCTTGTTCAAGTCGCCCTCGGTTTTGAGAATGTAAATTCTCTTGTAGGTGCCGATATCATTTTGTCGGTCGCGGTTGGCTTTGGCCCAGGAAGTGTATTCGATGCGCATTTCCTTTTCGGAGGGCGGGAGGACTTCGCCGAAGTTCTGGGATCGAATGATGGAAACCAGAAGTTCCTTCCGCTGTTGCTCTTTAAATTGAGCGCGGGTGAGGTTGGTGGCTCTGAGGTAGGCTTTGAAGCGACTGCGATCGCCCGCGTAAACGTTGCGAATGATTTTTTCGATCTCCTCCTCAACAGCATGGTCGGGAAGGTTTTGCAGGTTCTGCTTATACATGCTGTAGATGATGGTGCGGTCGATGAGTTCATCGAGCATCTGCTCCATTAGCTGTTTAAGTTTCCGGTCGTAGTTGGGGCCTCGTCGCGGATTTTGCGACATGAGCACGGACTGCATTGGGGCAACTTTGATCATCAGTTCATTGAGAGTGATGATTTCGCCATTCACCTTGGCGGCGATTCCATTGATGGGTTGGGCGGCCTGAGACGCGGGGAGAATCAGCGCAATTGCGGCGAGAAAAAGAAGAAGGGATTTCATGGAGTGAGAGACTAGAGAGATTTCAGGAGTTGCACTGCTTCGAGGAGTTTATCAGCCGGTTTTTTGGAACTCAAGCGGGGAAACTTTCCTCCCGGTGGCAGAATATAGTCTCCGTTTCGCTGGAGCTTCAACCGGTCATTGTGAATTTCGACGATTTGTACTCCTTTTGCCGACGCGATGATGCGGAGGCGGTTGGTTTCGATGAGGTGGACGATGGGGTTTGGGAAGCGCCCAAAGCGGTCCCGCCAGTCCCCGGAGATGGCATTGAGCTCCTTTTCGGTGCGGGCCGAGGCCATTTGGCGATAGGCCGCAACGCGCAATTCGGAGTCCGGACCGTAAGATCGGGGAAAAAAGGCGGGGAGTTTGCCTTTTTCGTTGCTCCAACTGCTCTCGGCGAAGACCACGAAATCGATTCGTAACTGGGCATCAGCGCGTTGCATGGGATTCTTGCCGCTGAGGGTCTCGATTGATTGCTGGAGGAGCTGGCAGTAGAGTTCAAAGCCGACTGCGGTGATATGGCCGGATTGCTTGGTTCCGAGGAGGCTTCCGGCGCCGCGAATTTCCAGATCCCGCATGGCGATTTTGAAGCCGGAGCCCAGTTCGGTGTATTGTTTGATCGCGCTGAGGCGCTTTCGGGCGTCGCCTCCTGCAATGAGTTCGTCAGGGAGCAAAAGGAGGGCGTAAGCGCGGCGGTCGGCCCGGCCCACTCGACCTCGGAGCTGGTAAAGGTCTGCGAGTCCAAAGCGGTCGGCTCGGTCGATGAGGATGGTGTTGGCGTTGGGGATGTCGATTCCGCTCTCGATGATGGTCGTGGCGAGAAGGACGTCGGTTTTTCCGTCCACGAATTGATGCATCACTTTTTCGAGGTCGTCTTTATCCATCTGGCCGTGGCCGATGACGACACGGGCCTCGGGGACGAGTTTCTCAATCCTGGTCTTCATGCCATCGATGGTCGCCACGCGGTTGTGGAGGAAGAACACCTGACCGCCGCGGGTCAGTTCACGTCGAATGGCATTGCGGATGAGCCGTTCGTCGTAGGCGCAGATCGAGGTTTGCACCGGCAGGCGATTGGGCGGAGGCGTGTCGATCGTGGACATGTCGCGCGCGCCCATCAATGAGAGATACAAAGTGCGCGGAATTGGCGTGGCAGAGAGGGTGAGAACGTCGATGAGGCGGAAGCGTTCCTTGAGAATTTCTTTGTGGCGAACGCCGAAGCGTTGCTCCTCATCGACGACGAGCAGGCCGATTTTTTTGTATTCCACCCCGGCCGAAAGGAGGCGGTGTGTGCCGATAAGGATGTCCACGTTACCATCGCGAACGCCTTCGAGAATCTCGCGAGTCTCGGCGGGCGTTTGGAGTCGACTGAGAAGCTCGACGCGAACCGGATAGTCGCTCATCCGTGAGCGGAAAGTCCGCACGTGTTGTTCCGCGAGCACGGTGGTGGGCGCGAGGATGGCGACTTGTTTTCCTCCGGTGACTGCTTTGAAAGCCGCGCGGATTGCGATTTCTGTTTTTCCGAATCCCACGTCTCCGCAGATGAGTCGATCCATGGGGCGGGGCGATTCCATGTCAATCTTGGTCGCTTCGATGGCCGTGCGTTGATCGGGAGTCTCGGTGAAGGGAAATGAGGCTTCGAATTCCTGCATCCATTGTCCGTCGGGCGCGTGACCGTAGCCGCCTTTGGATTCGCGTTCGGCCTGGAGGCGAAGAAGTTGCGCGGCGTAATCTAGGACGGCCGCTTTGGCGATTTTGCGCGCTTTTTTCCAGCGTTTGTCACCGAGTTTGTTGAGGCGCGGTTTGCCTCCGCCGATGCCCACGTAGCGGGCGACGAGATGGCTTTGATCGATGGGGACGTGTAAAGTCGAGCCTCCGTCGTACTTGATGCCGAGCTCTTCGTCGCCCTCGTCGCTTTCAATGAGGCCGATGAATTCCCCAATACCGTAGTCAGCGTGGACCACGAACTCCCCTTGATTGAGCTCGTGCACGCCGGTGATGGCGGCTGCGGTGCGTTGATGGGCGAGGGCCTCGCGCCCTTTGGTGCCGGGAAGATGTTGACGGCCGAAAATTTCGAGAGTGGATAGGACAACGAGTTTCTGTTCGGGAGCGACAAAGCCTTTGGCAAGGCGGCCTTCGGTGAAGGTGAAATCAGATTCGTCCCGTTCGAGGATTTCGAGGAAGCGATGGCGCTCCGCTTTGGATGGCGAGACCAACCCGACTTCCCAACCTTGTTTGAGCCAGTCGGAGAGTTGTTCGAGGAAGAGGTTTCGACTGGAATCCGCGATGACAAAGTCTCCGGCTTCGAATCCCGCCGCAGGCGAGGGATAGAGATTGGCGTTCCAGTATTCAGTCGGACCGTCGTTGATTAGGATGTCGGCGATCTCGACGTCGTCTTCGTCGATGGCGATGAGGAGGTCGCCCTCTTCGAACCAATTGGAGAGTGGCTCGACGAGTGAGAGGTCGCGGCTTCCGAGTTCGAAAGTGTCGAGCTTGCGGGTTGTGGTTTGACTTTCCACACTGAATTTGCGGAGAGATTCGATTTCGTCGCCGAAGAACTCCACCCTGATCGGGCTGGTGCTTTGGGGTGGATAGAAATCAAGGATGCCGCCGCGTCGGGCGAACTGGCCGCGTTGGAAAATCTGAGGATATTCTTCGTAGTCTCGTTCTTCGAGCCATGTGATGAGGTCTTCGGGAGAGATCTCTTGTCCCACGGTCAAGGTGAGTTCTTTTTTGTCGAGAATATCACGAGCTGGCGCTAAAGCCTGCCAGGAGGTTCGCGAGAGGAGGACTGGTTTTCCCGGTGAGCGGGAGATGCGATTGATGGTGGAAATGCGCTCGGCCTCTCGGTCGGGATCGACCAATTCGTCTTCCACGATCACGGTGGGATCAGCGAGGTTGAGGACGGGTGATTTCCAAAAAGCGAATTCCTCGGCGAGTTGGTCACGTCGTCGGGCATGCGGACAAAAGACCCAGACCCGACCGTGGTGTTCCTTGGAGAGGAGAGCGGCGATGAGAAATCCTTGCGCTGCTTGGTTGCAAGTTCCGAGCGGAAGCGGTTTCGAACCGGGGGATTTGGGCATGCGGTCCCATGTGGACAGGGCGGACCCCCGCCACAGTTCTCGAGGAGAACCGGCGTTCATCGGGTTGGGCTATAGCATGGGAGCAGCGGGGCGCAAGTGTGGGTAAAGTCGATTGCTTGCACCGGTCCTGTGATTCTTGTGGTGAGCTTCTTGTCGCAGAGACTCCCACTCATGTGAATTTAGGCTAGAACGCCATTTATTAGGATTACTATGCCGAGAGCAACCGAAGTCAGGGTGATGGGAAGTTTACCGAGATGGATGAGGGGAAGGACAATAATACAATTAATGAAGATAAATTGTTCAAATTTCTGGCCCAAAATCTAGTTTAAGAACGGAGCTAATAAAGTTTCGAATATCAATCGCTGTCGGAGCTTGTTTTAAACTTGGGCTCTGGGATGATTCAGTCATGGATGAATATGACCGCCGTCACTTTATTCGGACTTCCTTGCCGGGTTTTCTTGGGCTGACTATGGCTTTGCCGGGGTTAAATGCGATCGCGACGCGGGCCAATGCCTGCAATGGGCGCTTGGCTGAAAAGCAGCCAATTAATTGGGATGCCTTTCTGGAAGCGGTGGAGAAAGAGGCCTCGCGCCAGCATCTCGATGATTGGAATGAGGCGGCCTATGTGGCGAGAGCATCGCTGCTTTGTTCACGGTTGAATCTTAAGGATGAGCATTTGCTCAAAGCGTTTAAAAAAGCCCATCGTGGTCTCGGAAATAAGCGGGTGGATTTCGAACCGCTCGAGAAGCAACGTGATTTTCATGTCACGCTCTTGCAGTTTGAAAAAGAGGAAGCAATTCCTCATCATAATCATCCCGAGATGACCGGAGTAATTCTTTGTGCTTCCGGGAAGATTGAAACGAAGAACTACGATCTTCTTCCAGATAAAATGGAGAAGGATCACGTTCTTCTACAAGAGACGAATCATGACTTCTTAAAAAAGGGGGTAGTCTCATCGCTGACATCGAAAAAGCGAAACATTCACTGGCTCCAGGCCCATGAGACAACCCAGTTGGTCGACATTTTCGCGCCGCCTTATAATAAGGAGCGGATCGAAAAATCGTCATGGTTTGATGTCGACCCGGAACCATTTTCTGAGAAAGGGAATCCGAGGATTCACAAGGCGAAGAAAAGGTAATCTCTACTCAGTGGGCGAGGCTATTGGATGTTTTTGAGGCCTCGGGGTAGATGAACTCTTTCCCCTCGTAATTCCTGAGGACGGTGCGTTCGTCGTTCTGCTCGACGATGTATTGCGGATTGATGGGGATTTTCCCACCGCCGCCGGGGCCGTCAACGACGAATTGTGGGATGGCGTAGCCGGAGGTGTGACCGCGGAGGCCTTCGATGATCTCGATACCCTCGGCCATGCCGGTGCGAAGGTGGGCGGTGCCTTGGATGAGGTCGCCCTGGTAGAGGTAGTAGGGACGAACGCGGCACATGAGGAGCTTTTGGACGAGTTCCTTTTGGATCTCGACGGTGTCGTTGATTCCTTTAAGAAGGACGGATTGGTTCCCCATGACAATGCCGGCGTCGGCCAGGCGACCGAGGGCGTCGCGAACTTCGGAGGTGAGTTCGTCGGGGTGGTTGGTGTGGATGGAAAGGAAGAAGGGATGGAACTGCTTGAGCATATTGCAGAGTTCCGGGGTGATTCTTTGGGGAAGGAAAAGCGGGATGCGGGAGCCGAGGCGAAGGAATTGAATGTGGGGAATTTCGTGGAGACGTCGGAGAAGTCCTTCGAGTTTGGAGTCGGAAAAAAGGAGTGGATCCCCGCCGGAAAGTAGGACGTCGCGGACTTGGGGGGTTCGTTTGAGATACTCGATGGCCTGATCCCATTGGGTTTCGAGTTTCTGGTCCGAAACGCCGGAAACGACGCGGGACCGGGTGCAGTAGCGGCAGTAGGATGCGCAGCGGTCGGTGACGAGAAAAAGGACGCGATCGGGATAGCGGTGGACGAGTCCGGGGACCGGCATGTGGGAATCCTCACCACAGGGGTCAGACATTTCCGAGGGGTCGGTGTAGGTTTCCTCGATACGCGGGACGACCTGACGGCGGATCGGGCAATCGGGATCGGTGGGGTGAATGAGGTTGAAGAAGTGCGGCGTGATGGAAGTGGCCAGTTTGGTCCCGGTGAGTAGAATGCCGGCTCGTTCCTCCTCAGAGAGAGTGAGGTGCTTCTCGATGTCGGCGAGTGAAGAGACGCGGTTCTTGAGCTGCCATTTGGCAGAGTTCCAGTCTTCTGATGGGATATTTTCGTCCGCCCAGAATCCGGGCGCCGAGGATGTGAAGGAGATATCGCTCAAATCGAGGCGAGTATATGATGAATTGAGAGATTGTCAAAAGGGTGTGTTGTCACTTTGTGGGTGGTTGATCGTTCTGTGTTGTTGGGAGTTGCGGAGTAAAGTTTGTTCGAGTTCAGGATTCAGGCTTGGTTCCCCCTTCGCCAAGGCCAAGGAGGACAAGGGAGAAAAGGTGGGGAAGTTCGGGGCTCAAGGCTCGTTGCTTCGGGGCCGATTTGCATGTGAATGTCTATCGATGCCGTTCATCGAAAATATTTTGGTTGTATTAATTACTAAAATGACTTAAACGTAGTTTGCGATGTTTTTGAAGGTTCAACGAGATACGATGCGGGCGTCTTATGCGGAGATTCTTGAGGCGATTAAGTGTTCGGATGGGATGCCGATTTCTGATCTCTCACGGGAGTTGGGAATGAGTTATATGGGGGTGAAGCAGCATTGTTTGAATCTGACGGAACGGGGATATTTGGTGGAATGGCGGGTGCCGCGCGAGAAGCGGGCGGTGGGACGACCGGAGAAATTGTACCGTTTGACGAAGAAAGCTGATCCGCTTTTTCCGCAGGCGGAGATTGGATTGACCCTGGCTGTATTTGAGGGTGCGCGGCAGTTGTATGGTGAGTCAGCGCCAGAAAAGTTATTGTTTCATCATTTCCAACAATTGCGGGATCAATGGCAGGCGAAGGTGCGGACGGGGAAATCTTTAGTAGAGAAGGCGACGCGTTTGACAGATTTGCGGGACAAGCAGGGTTGGTTTAGCCGGTGTCACTATGATCCGGAGACGGGGTTTCGGATTGAGGAATTTCATAATCCGCTCGCGGAAATTTATGCCAAGTATCCTAATGCGGTCCGCATGGAGGTGCAGATGATGGAGCAGGTGCTCGGGACCAAGGTGATTCGCAATGAGGCGAGCGTCGGAAAGGGGCGCAAGCGTGTCGTTTATGAAATCGCGACATTGGGAATGCGGAGTGAAGAGAAAGCGAGTAAGCCGATTCAGCCGGAGATTCGTGCCGGTGGACAGGGCCAGTTATTTTAGGAGGAGGCGCTGCACTTCGGGCAGCGGCCGAAGAATTCGAGTTCGTGGTAAAGTTCGGTGAAGCCGGTCTCTTCACGGATCTCTTCTTCTAGTTGGTGGACGGGGCAAGGGGCGTCGACAGGATCGATGCTGCCGCAGTCGGTGCAGATGAGGTAATCCCGGTGGATGCCGGGAAGGAGAAGGGTGAAGTAGGCAGCGCGTTCGTGGAGGCCGAGGCGACGGGCCATGCCTTTTTCGCAGAGGCGCTGAAGGAGGCGAAAGACGGTGGCTTTGTCGCACTTTGATGAGAGGTGGCCGCAACTGCTGAGCTCGGCGAGCGTCATGGGACGGTTGTGCTCGGCGAGGCAGGTGAAGAGTGCTTCGAGCGCCTTGGTGCGTCGCAATCCGGAATCGCGGGCTTGCTGGAGAAGTGAATCGATTTGCGACATGCTAGAGAAGGTTTTGTTGTTCGGTGGGATCGGATGGAAGGTCGGCGCCGATCTTGGTGTAGGCGGCGGGCATGGCGACACGGCCGCGCGGAGTACGTTTGACGAAGCCCTGCATAATGAGGAATGGTTCGTGCACTTCCTCCAGGGTCGAGGCGTCTTCACCGATGGCGACGGCGAGTGAGGAGAGGCCAACTGGGCCTCCGTTGAATTTGTAGATCATCGCTTCCAAAATGCGGGTGTCCATCTCGTCGAGGCCATCTTCGTCGATCTCAATCATGACGAGGGCGGCTTCGGCAACGTCGGCGGTGATCTTTCCGTTGTGGTGAACCTGGGCGTAATCACGGACCCACCGTAGGAGGTTGTTGGCAATTCGGGGAGTTCCTCGGGAGCGGGAGGCGATGACGAGGGCACCTTCTTGGTTGAGGTCGAGATCGAGAATGGACGCTGATCGAGTGATGATGACAGCGAGTTGTTCCTCGGTGTAGTAGTCGAGTCGGTTAATGAGGCCAAAGCGGGAGCGCAGCGGAGAGGTGAGCATGCCCGAGCGGGTTGTCGCGCCAACGAGAGTGAATTTAGGGAGCTGAAGTTGGATTGAGCGAGCAGAGGGGCCGGAATCGATGATGATATCGAGGCGGTAGTCTTCCATGGCCGGGTAGAGGTATTCTTCGATGGCGGGATGGAGTCGGTGAATTTCGTCGATGAAGAGAATATCGCCGCGCTGGAGATTGGTGAGAATACCGGCCAGATCGCCTGCTTTTTCGATCTGAGGCCCTGATGTGGTGTGGAGCGTGGAGCCAACGGCGGTGGCGACGATGTTGGCGAGGGTGGTTTTGCCCAATCCCGGCGGCCCGGAGAGGAGGATGTGCTCGAGGACGTCGTCGCGTTGCTTTGCGGCCTCGACCATGAGCATGAGACGGGCGGTGACCTTTTCCTGGCCGTGAAAGTCATCGAACCCCGGAGGGCGGAGAGTTAAATCTTCCGGGGTCTCGGGGGAATTGACGGTTTCTTGGAAATAAGACTCGGACATGGAAATCGCTGCTCGGAGAGTGAAACAGGAAGAGGGATGCTTGGATATTAATTTTTCTTAGGAATGGGCTTTACACGGGATGAAGACTGAATAGGTTTCCGCCCTCCACGAATTTCTGATTTTATGAAAGTTTTGTCTTCACTCGGATCCGCCAAACGTCGCCACGCAGACTGCCAAGTCGTTAAGCGTAAGGGAACCCTTTACGTTATTAACAAGACGAACCCACGCTTTAAAGCGCGTCAGGGATCGACCAAGGGCACCAAAATGTCCAAAAAAGGCGTGAACTAAAAACGACTTCGTTTTAACTTTTCCCAGAACGACTCCCAAAAGGGAGTCGTTTTTTTTGCGACTTGATTAAAAAACGGAAGTGATAATCGAAAACAATGTAAATACATTGTTTCCACCTAATGTGACGTGCAGCGCCTTCCCAGTGACCGGGATGTTGAGTTGGCATTGATGGAGGGAATTACCGATGAGGTGGAAAACGAAGCGGCCAAATTGGTCACGTCGCGGACCCCGGGATCAGCGCACGAGATGAACTTCGGGATAATTACTATGCGACCTCAGGATATTCACGTGGCGTGCTGGTTAATGCAAGGGGCGGTGGCTTGAAGCAGGGTTTGGTGTCCTGAATTTAGCGTCGGGCCTGATGCTTTTGGAGTTATTTGGCAAGCAAATCTAGAGCGAGTCCAGCCATGAGATTGCCAAAAGTCGCGGTGACGTGAGTGGCGGCACCATAACCAGCATCGCATCTCAAGTCCCCTTTGTGCTCCTCGGGCTTCTCATTGGAGATGGAGCCGTCACATTGCGGATAGAGGCGAGGTTCGGGGGAGAAAACGGCCGGGATATTGAATCTTCCGCCTTTCTTTTTAGCTGCTGGAAAACGGTAGCGTGTTCTAAGTTGTCTCCTGACTCCGCTGAGGAGGGTGTCGCCATGGGCTCGAGAGAGATCATCGACCTTAATCAGGGAGGCGTCGCGTCTGCCACCCGCTCCTCCACTCGTTATGACAGGAATCTTCTGATCGCGACAGGTCGTGAGGAGGTGAACTTTGGAGCGCGAGGAGTCGATAGCATCCAATACGATGTCAGGTTTGTCTCTTAGGAGGACTTCGTCTGAAGTGCGTTCGTTGTAGAAGGTTTGCCGAATGATGATCCCTACTTCTGGGTTGATCGCGCGGAGGCGGTCGGAGAGGACGGTGGCTTTGGATTTGCCGATGGTATCTGTCGTGGCGTGGATTTGGCGGTTGATATTGCTGACGCAGAGGTCATCGAGGTCGATGAGAGAGAATTTTCCGATTCCCGAGCGTGCCAAGGCTTCGGCGACCCAAGAGCCCACCCCGCCCAGCCCAATGATCATGGCGTGGCTGCTGGAGAATTTGTCGAGTGCGGGTTGGCCGTAGAGGCGTGCGATGCCGGCGAAACGGTTGAGGTAGTCGTCAGTCACGGCGATCTCTTGGCAGACATGTGGATTGAACAAAAGAGAAGAATGCGGTAAGATGCAGATCCCCTTTATGAGTGTAGCGGACCAAATTAACCGGAAGAAAACCTATGTGCGCCAATTTTCGGTGATGCTGCCGAATCGAGTTGGGGCTTTGTCGGCTCTGTCCAATCTGCTTAGTCGCCGTGAAATCGACGTTATCGGCTTGAGTGTGCAGGATTCCCGGGATGCCACGGTGGCGAGATTGGTGTTGAGCGATCCGGATTCCGCGGAGGAGTTGTTTATGGAGCAAGGAGTGGCCTTTACCTTGTCAGAGTTGGTGGTGGTGAAAATGAAGGAATCCGGGGCTGATTTGAAGCGATGTCTGAGTGTATTACACGAAGCTGAGACCAATTTGGACTATGCATTTTCCCTTGTGGTGCAGCATCAGGGGCACTCGTTGTTGGCGATGTATCTGGAGGATTGCGAGTTTGGAGCCTCAGTGCTCAATCAGGCTGGTTTGACGGTAGTTTACGAAGATGAACTTCTGCGCTAGAATTGTCCGACAAGGTGAGTAATGTATCCACCTATGAGTGAATTAAATCACCCGAATCGTCGTGCTCTCCTAAAAACAGGTGGAGCGGTTGCAGCTTCTCTTCCAATCGCGGGTTTTGCCCAGGCTGGTGGAAGTGATGAAATTAAAGTGGCCCTAATCGGTTGCGGAGGACGCGGTCGAGGCGCGGCGACGCAGACTTTGAATGTTCCTGGAACCAAGTTGGTGGCAGTGGCCGATGCTTTCCGTGATAATGCCGAAAAGGCTCTCAAGGGATTGAAGGAGCGCTTTAAAGAGCGTGTCGATGTTCCGGCTGAGCGGGTTTTTGACGGGTTCGATGGTTATCGTGGAGCGATTGATTCTGCTGACGTTGTGATTCTCACAACGAGTCCGGGATTCCGTCCTCAGCATTTCGAATATGCGGTGCAGCAAGGAAAGCATGTCTTTATGGAAAAGCCGGTGGCGACAGATGCTCCCGGAATTCGTAAGGTTCTTGCAGCAGCCAAAGAGGCCGACAAAAAGAATCTCAAAGTGGTCTGTGGTCTTCAGCGGCACTATCAGGAGAAGTATATTCAGACCAAGGAGCAGGTCGACAAGGGAGTGATCGGAGACATTAATTACGGTCAGGTTTATTGGAACGGCGGAGGCGTTTGGGTTCGCAAGCGTACTGAGGGACAGAGTGAAATGGAGTATCAGATGCGCAATTGGTATTACTTTAACTGGCTCTGCGGAGATCACATCGTGGAGCAGCACGTGCACAACATCGACGTGATGAATTGGTTCAAGGGAGGCCCTCCAGTGAAAGCCCAGGGAATGGGTGGTCGCGAGGTGCGGGTTGGTAAAGACTTCGGTGAGATTTTTGATCATCACTATGTCGAGTTTACCTTTGCCGATGGATCGGTGATGAACTCGCAGTGTCGTCACCAGCCCGGGGCCATGAACCGTGTGACCGAAATTATCGGTTGTCAGAAAGGAAAAGCTTATCCCGGACGCATTGTCGATGCTGCAGGTAAGACTGTTTGGCGATTTAAAGGGAAGGATAACGATCCTTACCAGACCGAGCACGATGTTCTTTACCAGCACATCCGTGACGACAAGCCGATCAACAATGCCTACTATACCGCAGCGAGCACCATGACCGCGATTCTCGGAAGAATGGCAACTTACTCAGGCAAAGAGCTGAAGTATGACCAGGCCTTGGCCTCGGAGATTTCAATCATGCCCAAAGTGTATGACTGGGATGCCGACCCAGGACCGAAGGCGGGTGCGGATGGACTCTATCCGGCTCCTATTCCCGGAAAGCACAAGGTGGTTTAATTCGCCTCAAGGATAATCAATAAAAACGGCCTGTCGGAGTGATCTGACGGGCCGTTTTTCTTTAAGAGATTTGGTGGGTCTAAAATGGTTTGTAGAGAGCCAGGAACGCTGCTGTTCCCCCCAGGGCGAGCATCAGAAGCAGGGCTATGAATTTGGGGATAATGCGTCGTTTGAACACAACTAGAGCTGCGCCAAAGAGAAGCCAAATGACCGTCTTCGCAATGGCTGTAGCGCCATAACTGAGGTCTGGGTTCTTGTGGATCATCCCGATGCCGGCGACAAGGATAACGATGAGGGAAAGCCCATGAAGCATGACATAAACGGTCATGGTGGCGGATTTTCGGTGATCGGCTGCCATGAGTCCGCCAAAGGAGGCGAAGAGAGCCATGATGCCGACGTAGTGAATGATTTTGTAGATAGCGGGGTCCATGTGTTTAGGGTGTGGATTTAATGCGGGGGATCGCGGAGAGAAGTTTTTGTGTGTAGGGATCTTGAGGGTTATGAAAGACCTCGTCGGCTTCGCCATATTCGACAATCTTCCCCTGATACATCACCGCGATGTTGTCGGCGATGTAGCGTACGACCGAGAGGTCGTGTGAGATGAAGATCATGGTGAGGTTGAGCCGGTCTCGAAGATCTAAAAGGAGATTGAGAATCTGCGACTGAATGGAAACATCGAGAGCAGAGACCGGTTCATCGGCGATGATTAGCTTGGGCTCCGGAGCAAGGGCGCGGGCGATCGCTATGCGCTGACGTTGCCCGCCGGAAAACTCGTGCGGATACTTGCGCATGTGCCGCGAGTCGAGACCAACAGTGGCCATGAGTTCGACGACTTTTTCAGTGAGAGCATCGCGTTGTCTTTTGAGCTCCGGGTGACGTTGGCAAATTGCTTCGGCCAATGTTGAGAAAACCGTCATGCGGGGATTGAGCGACGCGTAGGGATCCTGGAAGATCATTTGAAAATCGAGGCGTCGCTGTCTCACCTCGTTTTTTTGCAGAGCGGTGAGCTCTTCTCCCGCCAGAGTGACCTTGCCGCCGGTAGCTGGCTGAAGTTGCATCACGGTGCGTGAGAGCGTGGATTTCCCGCAGCCGGATTCTCCGACCAGTCCGAGAATTTCGCCTTGCTCGATGGAGAGATTGACTCCGTCGACGGCCTTGATTGTCTCGGTGCTTTTTGAGAGCAAGCCTCCGCTCAAAACGGGGAAGTGGGTTTTTAAATCTTGGAGCTCAAGGAAGGGCACGGCGGGAGAGTGGCGTAACAATTTAGGATTTCAAGCCCTCGCGGTATTCTTTGGTAATTGGCGGTAGCCCACCATGAAGTAGGCGTAACCTGACCATCCCGTAAAGATGGTTGCAAGAACGGTGGGGTAGACCGGAGAGATGTCGAAGAGCTTGAGCATCACCCACCCAAGAGCGACCATTTGGGTGACGGTGCAGACTTTGCCGGTCCAGTGGGGCTTGATGGGAACCTTGCCGTTGATGGAGTAGAGGATGATGATTCCGCCAAGGATCTCAATGTCCCGAAGGATGACAAGGATAACGAACCAGAGGGGAAGATGCCAATCCTGTCCCCATTCGACGAGGCTGAGGGTGATGATTCCTGTGAGCAGAAGCGCTTTGTCGGTGAGCGGGTCGAGAATCGCGCCTGTGAGCGATTTTTGATTGTAGCGTCGGGCTACCCAGCCATCGATGCCATCGGAAGCGGCGGCTGTGATGTAGGTAATGACTGCAAGCCAGCGAAGTTCCTCGCGGGGGCTACCTTGCTCGACGGTTTTGCCGTATTCGATGGCAAGCCACGCAAATACCGGCACAAGAATGAGCCGAAAGATGGTGACTGCGGTGGCAAGAGTCATCTGGTGGAGGGAATTTAGTGGACAATGTTGCCTCGGGCAATTGAAAGAACAGGTGTGACGGCTACCGAACTTAAAGAAGTCCTGGCAAGTGTGGGGGTGATTCCCTCGCGCAAATTGGGGCAGAACTTCCTCGTTGACCAAAATACCGCCGAATGGATCGTCAATCAACTTGATCCAAAGCCGGATGACACTGTGGTGGAAGTAGGGCCGGGAACCGGTGCTTTGACGGAGCACTTGCTCGGGAAGGTTGGCCGAATTGTCTTAGTGGAGTTCGATAAACGGTTGGCGGAATATTTAACGAAGCGTTTTTCTGATCATGCGGAGGTGGAAGTGGTCTGCCATGACGCGGTGCGAATTGATACGCGACGATTCTTTGCGCACAAGCGGGTGAAGCTATTGGGGAATCTGCCCTATTCGGCGGGCGGTGCGATTTTACGGAATTTCCTGAAGGGTCCATCACCATTCGTGAAGGCGGTGCTGATGTTGCAGAAGGAAATGATCGACCGAATTTTAGCGGGACCTAAGTGCAAGGACTACGGAGTTCTGACATTGCGGATGCAGTGCGAATGGCAGGGCGAACGGGTTAAGGTGGTGCCGCCAAGTTGTTTTTATCCACAGCCCTTGATTGATTCCACGGTGATGACACTCGAACCCCGTCAGGCCGAATTGCCGGTGCATGATCGTCGTTTGTTTGATGAGTTGGTGAGGAGGGGATTTGCACAACGGCGGAAGCAGCTTAGAAAGAATCTGCCGGATGGAACTAATTGGGAAGAGGCTTGTGAGAAACTGGATTTGAGCCCAACGGCAAGAGCGGAGGAGCTCAGTTTGGACGAGTGGGTAGCCTTGACTCGATTGGCGGATCCCTATTTTGAGAGGGAAGAAGGGCAGGGCGCTGGTGAAATGCTCGCAGTTGTCGATGAGAATGATCAGGTGGTCGGTAGCGAACGTCGTGATGTCATTCATCGTGATGGCTTATTGCATCGCGCGGTGCATATTTTGGCCTTCAATAAACACGGAGAGATCTTTCTTCAAAAACGGTCCCGTCTAAAGGATAAGTGTCCGGGATTGTGGGACTCCAGTGCCGCGGGGCATGTCGATGCTGGCGAGGAATATGATGCCTGTGCTGCCCGGGAGTTGGAAGAGGAGCTGGGGCTTGCTGATCACGATGTGCGGGAGGTCGGCAAATTGGGGGCTCACGCCAACACCGGGTGGGAGCATGTTCGGCTCTACGCGACGCTTGCAAATGGCAAGATTCGCTTTCCCTGCGTGGAGATTGAATATGGCCAGTGGTTCAGTATGGAGCAGATTGAGCAATGGGTGGAAGCGGTGCCCGAGGACTTTGCTCCGGGGTTTCTGGCCTGCTGGGGGCTCTGGAAAGAGGTCAACCCGGGGCGCTTTGGCGGTGCCTAGGCCAAAAAGAACTCGAAAAAGTATCGCTCCGCACTCGACAAAAGGGTGCTCTGGCGCTTATCACCCGCGCCTCCCGAGACAGTTACCATGACAGACCTCAGCAAATACCGTAATATCGGCATCTTCGCGCACGTGGATGCAGGAAAAACCACGACGACAGAGCGTATTCTTAAGCTCACCGGAAAGATCCACAAAACAGGTGAGGTTCACGACGGTGAGTCCACAACTGACTTCATGGAGCAGGAGGCAGAGCGCGGAATTACCATTCAGTCCGCTGCCACCACTTGTTTTTGGGATGACCATCGGATGAACATCATCGATACTCCGGGACACGTTGACTTCACGATTGAGGTCTACCGTTCTTTGAAGGTTCTCGACGGTGGTGTCGGTGTTTTCTGTGGATCCGGTGGCGTTGAGCCCCAGTCCGAGACCAACTGGCGCTACGCCAACGACTCCGAGGTTGCTCGTATTATTTTCGTCAACAAGCTCGACCGTATCGGAGCTGATTTCTATCGCGTGGTTCAGCAGACCAAGGACGTCCTTGGTGCCGTGCCACTTGTCATGACTATCCCAATTGGATTTGAGGATTCCTTCGTGGGTGTTGTCGACGTTCTCGAAATGAAGGCGTATGTCTGGGATGATTCCGGTCTGCCTGAGAACTACGAGATCACCGAAATCCCCGATGATCTGAAGGAGAAGGCTCAGAAGTATCACGAGGAGCTCATCGAGACTGCTGTTGAGCAGGACGACGACGTCATGGAAGCTTACCTCGAAGGAAATACCCCTGATATTGCCACGATTAAGAAGTGTATCCGAAAGGGCACGATCGCGCTTGATTTCTTCCCGGCCTTCTGCGGTTCGGCCTTTAAGAACAAAGGAGTCCAAAACGTGCTCAACGCTGTTGTGGATTACCTTCCCTCACCACTTGAAGTTGATCCCGAACCTGAGTTTGACGACGAAGGTGAATTGACCGGTGAGTTCGCAACAGTTGATCCCAATGGCCCTCTTCGTTCGCTTGCGTTCAAGATTATGGATGACCAGTTCGGCGCCTTGACTTTCACTCGGATTTATTCCGGAACACTCAAGAAGGGTGATACCATTCTAAATACCTTTACTGGGAAAACCGAGCGTGTTGGTCGCATCGTTGAGATGCACGCTGACGACCGTACCGAGCTCGATAGCGCCCAAGCGGGTGACATTATCGCCTTGGTGGGGCTCAAGAACGTCCAGACCGGTCACACTCTTAGCTCCAAGGATAAGCCTGCCACTCTCGAACCAATGGTGTTCCCGGATCCCGTGATCTCGCTCGCCGTTGCGCCGATTGATAAGGCGAACGCCGAGAAGCTCGGTAATGCTCTGGGTAAGATGATTCAGGAAGATCCTTCTTTCCGTGTCGAAACAGATCTTGATTCCGGTGAGACCATTCTTAAAGGAATGGGTGAGCTTCACCTCGATATTAAAGTCGATATCCTGAAGCGGACTCATAAAGTTGAGGTGAATGTAGGCGCTCCACAGGTTGCTTACCGTGAGACTATCACCAAGGAGATTTCCGATAGCTACACCCACAAGAAACAGTCTGGTGGTTCCGGTCAGTTCGCTAAAATCGACTACACTCTCACTCCGCTTGAGCCGGGTGAAGGTTTCCAGTTCGAGTCTACCGTTGTCGGTGGTAATGTTCCCAAGGAATACTGGTCCGCAGTTGAGAAAGGCTTCAAGACCTCTCTCGAAAAGGGTGTTCTTGCCGGCTATCCTTGTTTGGACTTCAAAGTCGCTCTCAACGATGGTGGATTCCACGCGGTTGACTCTTCGGCTGTTGCTTTTGAAATTGCTGCGAGAGCGGCCTATCGCCAGTCTGTGCCCAAGGCCGGTGCTCAGATTTTAGAACCGATCATGAAGCTCGACGTCTTTACTCCTGAAGATCATGTCGGTGATGTCATTGGTGACCTCAACCGTCGTCGCGGCATGATTCAGAGTCAGGACACAGCTTCCGGTGGTATCCGCATTAAAGCCCAGGCACCACTTTCCGAGATGTTCGGTTACATTGGTGATCTTCGCACCATGACTTCCGGTCGTGGCCAGTTCTCGATGGAATTCGAACATTACAATGCATGTCCTAAGAATATCGCCGACAAGGTGATTGCTGACGCCAAGGAGCGTGATGAAGCCAAGAAGAAGTGATTCTTAGTTTCCTGTAAATTATAAAAAGGCGCTCCGGAAACGGGGCGCCTTTTTACGTTGAGGATGATTTGGTCCGCTAAGCGATATCGACCATGCCGTAATCACCATCGGGCTTGCGCCACACGATGGAAGTGACGTCTCGCCGGGCATTATCAAAGACCACGAAGGGACGTTCAGTGAGATCGAGCTCCATGATCGCATCTTCTTTCAGAAGTTTGCGCAGGCGAAATGACTCCTTGTGTACGAAGAAGGGTTCCGGTTCCTCCTGAACATCTTCCGGGAGCTTGTCGAGGAAGTCGTGCTTATAGTTTTTTTCGTCGAGATACTTGATTGTTTCCTCACGCTTTGGTCGGTGACTCTTGAGGAGGCGGGTCTTGTGTTTGCGCATTCGGCGCGCGATTTTTGCAACGGTGAAGTCGATGCTCTTGTACATGTCCTCGGTCTCGCTAGAGGCATCGATGACAATATGGTTGGCGCAAAAAAGGATGATTTCGGCTTTGTGCCTTCGGTCGCCTTCGACATCGAGGATCGCTCGCGCTTCAATAATTTTTGGATAGTCGAGGTGGATCCCTTCAATTTTTTCAGTGGCGTATTCGCGCAGTGAATCGGTAATTTCTTCGTGACGGACAGTCACGGTAACATGTGGGTTCGCATTTCTAGTCTGCATAATAAGAGGTAAGCTAAATACCTTGCCTACACTCTTAGCAGCCGCCTTAGCAAATTGCCACAATTTTCAGAGAGGTGATGAGAAAAGTCCTCTCTACCAGCGGAAGTCGTTGCCGAAGTAGAGGCGGCGCGCGTTTTCGTCGTTTACGAGTTCGTCGGAGGAGCCCTCGATCATGACTTTTCCTTCGACGAGCAGGGAGGCTCTGTCCACGATTTCAAGGGTTTCACGGACCTGGTGGTCGGTGATGAGAATAGAGAGTCCGTCGCGGTCGCGAAGCTCGCGGATGATTTTGTGAATCTCCTGAACAGCGATGGGATCAATTCCCACGAAGGGTTCGTCGAGGAGAAGGAGTTTGGGATCGGTGCAGAGGCAACGGGCGAGCGAGAGGCGGCGTTTTTCTCCACCGGAGAGGGTCATTGCCAGCGATTTGCGAACGTGGGTGACTCCAAAGCGCTCCATGAGCTGTTCGGCGCGGGCGATACGGTCTTTGCGAGAGAGGCCTTTGCGGGTTTCGAGGACGGCGAGGAGGTTGTCCTGCACGCTGAGTTTGCGGAAGATTGATTCTTCCTGGGGAAGATAACCCATGCCACGTCGGGCCCGCTTGTGCATGGGGAGGCGAGTGATGTTTTTGGTGAGGAAATTAACCCGTCCGCGATCGGGAGGGACGAGGCCGGCTACCATGTAGAAGGTGGTCGTTTTACCGGCGCCATTGGGCCCGAGAAGCCCGACGATCTCGCCCGGTTGGACTTTGAGCCGGACTTCATCGACAACGACGCGACCGGTGTAGGATTTTTGAAGTCCTTCGACCTCCAGAAGTGGTTCCGGGGAAGTAGCTGGGGAAGGCTTACTCATTGGTTATTCTTTTCCTCAGGGTCGGTGAATTGAATCTTCCATCCATTCTTGCTAAGTTGAGCGTTTTTGAGGCGTTTGCCATCAAACTTGGCTGAGATGTAAGCGTCTTTATGGGTTGCTCTGGCGAAGGTGTTGCCCTGCCGGAAGAAGAGATTGTCTCCCCGGACGAGGAGACTTTCTTTGGATTTGTCGTAGAGGGCACGGTCGCCCTTCATGACGATCTTCTTTCCTTTCTCATCGACTGCCTCTACTTCCAAATTTCCACTGGCGGTGAGTTGTTTGAGTTCACCCAGTCCGGCGAAAGTGCTCTTTTCCTCTTTCTTATCGTCTTTTTTCTCTTTGTTTTCGACCGCTTCCTCCAAGATGACCTTGAGGTCTTTGTTGCAGGTCATGGTAAAGGTGGTTCGCTTCAGAACAATGTTCCCGAGGTAGACGACCTCAAGATTGTCTCCGTCGAAATAAGCCCCGCCATCGAATTCAATCGAAGTTTGGTTATCCTTAAGCTCTTCCTCTTTGAGAGGGTCAATCACGACCGGAGCTTTGATTTGAGTGAGAAGCTCAGTCTTGCCAATAGTGGCGAGATAATCAGTCAGACGTTTGGCGACTTTGAGATTCTCGGCGTCTGCTGCGGCTTGGACTTCATCAACATCCGAGGCGGGAATAAGACGCGGAGCCACCATGCGTTCAAAACGACTTAATTCTTCAGCGGTGATTTCCGGCGGAGGGACGGCAATGAGGAGTTGCAGGCTTGCGGTCAGAGGGAGAAGTGGGTGGAAGTTCACGGCAGTGTTCTTTTTAGGTGGGTCGGTGATCTGGGTGTAGCCGGGGCCAAGGAAGAGACCTTGGCGGGTGGGGAGTTGGAAGATGCCACCCTCGCTTTTTATTTCGAATGCCTTGTCGGTGGATTGAAGGTGAATGTTGCCATTTGCAAGAAGACGCTCTTCTTCGAGGAGGAAGTTAGCAGTGTCTATTTTCGCAGTTGCGTTGATTTTTTCCTCTTTATCAAAAAGGTAGAGAAGCAGGCCTTGGGCAGAGAGCTTGGCAGCGCTGTCGACGACGACAACCTTTGCGGTGAGGAGGGAGGCTCGCTTTTGATATTTGTCGAAGGACGGGATAGTGACGTTGGTCGAGGTGGCGCCGATGGGCACCCGGGTAAGAATGCTGTTGCTTTTTTTCTCCTCGTCTTCCTCCTCCGCAAATGCGGGAAGCTGCGCTGCGATCAGCAGAGGGATGAGGAGTTTTGAAATCATGAACCCGGGTGAGCTGCTTCGTGAATAGCGACGAGTCGTCTGAGGACTGTTTCGATTTCCGAAAGGGGGATTTGGTTGGGCCCGTCGGAGAGGGCTTTTGAGGGATCTTCGTGAACTTCCATGAAGACGCCATCGACGCCAGCAGCAACTGCACTTCGAGCAAGGACGGGTGCGAGCGCTCCATCGCCTCCAGTTGTGCCACCAAGTCCACCGGGACGTTGCACTGAGTGGGTAGCGTCAAAGATGACGGGGACGCCTTGTTCGCGCATCCAGGGAAGAGAACGCATGTCGGCGACGAGGTTGTTGTATCCGAAAGTGGTTCCGCGTTCGGTAATGGCGAATTGCTGGCAGTCGAAGTGTTTTAGTTTTCCAATGATGGGATCGATATCCCAGGGCGCGAGGAATTGGCCCTTTTTGACATTTACCGGACGTCCGGTTTTGGCAGCGGCGGCGAGAAGGTCGGTCTGACGACAAAGGAAGGCCGGAATTTGAAGGAGGTCGATGGATTCGGCGGCGATTTCTATTTCCTTGGGGGTGTGAACGTCGGTGGTGACGGGGACGCCGAGTTCTTTTCCGATTTCACCGAGAATGCGGCAGCCTTCGGTGACGCCGGGGCCGCGGTAGGAATCAACCGAAGTTCGGTTGGCTTTGTCGTAGGAGGCCTTGAAAACAAAATTCACGCCGAGGCGGTCGGTGATTTCTTTTAGAGCCCGGGCCATGCGCCAGGCGAAGTCTTCCTCCTCCAGTCCGCAGGGTCCGAGAATGAAAAAGAGCTCGCCAGAGCCGACGGTGAAGTTGCCGAGAGGAAATTGAATCATGAATGTGAGGGATCTTCGACGCTGGTAATCACTTCGTCGAATAGTTTGCGGAGGTTTTCGAGGGCGAAACTGAGAAGTTTGTCCTCGGCTTTGTTGAGGTTGCCCTTGGATTTATCGGAGAGCATTTCGAGGGAATCGAGCACGCTGCGGGCGGCCTTGATGTTGACGCCGGTTTCTCCGGTGGTGGGATTTGGGATGCGGCCGAGGAAAAGCCCGCCGTTCTGGGCCTGAAAGTATACGAAAGAGGCGAAGCGTGGATCAGGGGCCTCCTCTTCGATGGTAGAATCGCTCATGGCTTAAGTGTAAGGTCTGAAGAGGAATTTGTTAAGGTGAAACGGTAACAATCATCGACTTGTCGTCCTGAAAGAGCTCTTTGGCAAGAGAGTGTATCTCGTCTCCGGTGACAGCATTGAGCTGTTCGCTCAGGTGGAGGTGGTTGTCAGCCTCCTGTCCCAGCAGAACATCGAGAGCGGCCATGCGGGCCCGGTTCGAGGGGTTTTGATTACGGAGGGCCTCGCGCGCCTCGGTGTTGGCTTTGACTCGTTCAAGGGCATCGGCGGGAATTCCGATGGTGACGAGCTTTTCAATTTCCTTGGTGAGTTCATTTCGGGCCAGTTCGAGTTGATCGGGCGAGGTTCCGAGGTAAAAGCTCATTAATCCCGTATCCAGTCCGAGGAACATTGAGGAGCTGACGTAGTAGGCCAGGCCGAGATCCTCGCGGATGCGCGTAAAGAGTGGGCCCGCCATGTCGGAGCAGTAGGAATCGAGAAGTTCGAGGGCGTAGCGTCGGGGATCATCGGTGGCGACTCCAGGGTATCCGATGGCGAGGACGGCTTGCTCCTTGTTGAGTTGAATATTGTGTTCGCCATGAGCGGTGCAGTCAGGGCTGGAGAGTTCGGCGGGGCTTCCGGTGGGAAGTTTTCCGAGGGTGTTTTCGAGTTGAATGATGGTGCGGTCGGGGTCGAGGTCTCCGAAGAAGGCAGTGGCCATGTTGCTGGCAACGAAGTAGCGGGAGTGTTGTGCGGAAAGAGCAAGGCGGTTGAGCGAAGCGAGGGATTCGTGGGTTCCGTTCGAGGGAATGCCGTATCCCTGGTTGCTCCAAAGGTGCGAGCGCATTTCACGGAAGGCCCGATTGGCCGGGTCCTCGAGTGATTCTTCAAGACCGGCAATCATGGCGGCGCGTTCGCGTTCGATGGAGTCGCCGGGAAATGACGGCTCGCTGATAATTTCGCTCAGGAGATCGATGACTTGCGAGAGATCGTCCCGCAGGCAATACGAAGAAAGCATGAAGGAATTGTTTCCGGAAGAAGGGCGGATGGAGGCCCCAAGATCTTCGAGGGTTTCCGCGATGGCGAGGGCGTCGCGTTGGGTCGTGCCTTTTAGAAGAAGACTGGCGAGGAGGTGATTGAGGCCGGCTTTTTTGGGAGACTCTGAAAGGCGTCCGGCCAGGAGTGCGGTTTGGCTATAGACGACGGGGACTTTGGGATCGCGTTGAAGGATGACGCGCAATCCGTTGGAAAGGGTGTGCTCAAGAATTTCTCCCGAATCCTTCTTTGAAGGTCTGCTTCGTTCCGGCGTGGGTGTATCTTTAGGTTCCAGGGAAGTAACGGTGAGAGTCTCAGGGATGAGCCATGTTTTGAGGGCGCGTCGAAGGTCTCCCTCAGTAACCTGACTGAGCCTTTCGAGAGCGTGTTTTGTGAAATCCAGATCTCGGGTATTATGCCAATTGGAAGCGAGGTCGGAGGCCCGGCCGGAGGCGGTGGTGAGGGTTTTGAATTGCGACGAGGCAATTTGACGGAGGGCTCGGGCTATGGGCTTGGTGAGGTCGCTCCCGCCAAGAGCCTCGATTTGATGGAGGATTTCTTTTTCGACTTCGGGAATATGTTCGGAGTCCGCTTCGGCATAAACGTTGAAAAGTCCCGGCCCCTCGGGAGGCATCCAGGTGTAGGAACCGACTGAATGAGCGATGCCTTTTTCCTCTCGAATGACGCGATAGAGAGGGGAGGCTCGTCCACCGCCGAGGACGACAGAAAGAAGATCGAGGGCTGGAGCATCCCCATGGGTGAGGTCGGGGGCCTGCCAGGCGAGGCTGAGATGGGTCGTGGGAATCGCAAAGCTTCTGCTGGTGCGGCGGGTCCCGATTTGGCGTGGTTCGGCAGGAAGGGAAATCGCAAACTCAGCGGGTGGACGAAGACCTTTGGCGAGTTCGCTTTCGATGGTTTGCTTTGCTTCCTCAAGATTGAAGCCTCCGGAAAGAACCATGAAGGAATTCTCAGGACGATAGCGGGCCGCGTGGTAGTTTTTCATTTGCTCATAGGAAATGGCATTGAAAAGATCGAGGTGTCCAATCACGGGGTGCCGACGGTGGTCCTTTTGGTAGGCAGTACGGAAGAGGAGTTGGCTGGAAACAGAATCGGGATCATCTAGCCCCATGGCGATCTCACGGCGAATAACGTCTTTTTCCCGCTCGTATTCGTCTTCGGGGAAGGTCGGACGGAAGACCATTTCAATGAGCGCAGAGAGAAATAGTTCGAGCGACTTGGCCGGGCCGTCGATGTAGTAGACGGTGCGATCGAAGCTGGTGTAGGCATTCCATTGCCCCCCGGCGGCCTGAACTTCCTGGGAGAGTGCCTCTCCGGTGAAGCGGTCGGTGCCTTTGAAGACCATGTGCTCGAGGAGGTGGGAAATCCCCGAGCCAGCGAGGGCACTCTCGTGTTGTGAGCCAGTTTCGACCCAAATTTGAGCGCTGATGACCGGCGAGTCATCGATGGGATCCAGAATGGTGTCGAATTCAGGCTGGAGAGTGTGCAGGCGAGCCGTCGTGGCAGGGAAATTCATCTGCGCGAACGGTGGCGTGAGGGAGGGTGGCAGGCAAGAAGTTTGCTTCTTGGGAAAAAAATCATGACCTTGGTCAGCTGAGATGATAGGTCTTAGCCATGAGTGGAACGAAACTTGCGATCATCGGGCTGCTGGCAGTCCTCGTTCTTGGAGGCTCGGCCTTCGGAATATATACTTGGAAGATGAATGCAGTCGCTTTTCGGGGAATCAGTTTGCCAATGCAGGGAGTTGAGGCCGAGCAGCGGGACCGGTGGGTGGAGACTTTTGAGAAGATTGCCGTCGAGGAAGTGGTGGTTAAAAAGATCGTCCAGGAAAGTGACTATCAGAATTTGATGGGATTGGACGGTGAGCAGGCTGCTATTGCCGATCTAACCAAGCGAATGAAGATCAAATATCGTCCCAGCAAGAACACTATCGAGATCGGTCTCACCGGAATTCGTAAGGAAATCGAGGAGCTGGAACTCATTGCCCCGAAGATCTATATAGTCTGCGGCACGGTATTGGCGGGAAATGATCGGGAATTTGCGGCTTTTTCCTCACAAAAGCGTGAGTAGCTCTTTTTTTGGAAACCTCACTTTGGGAGCAGCGGCGTATTTGTCTGCCTCTGCGCGGTAGCCAAGGGCGCACGCCACAGAAGCGGTAAGTCCCTTTTCTGGGAGTTCTAAGATGCGGTCATACTCGGCGGGTAGAAACCCCTCCATTGGACAGGCGTCGATTCCGAGGACCGAGGCTGTAGTCATGAGTTGCCCGAGCGCAATGTAGGTTTGGAGTTTGGACCATTGCAGTTGTTCGGCGGGATCCATTCGTTCGAGAAATCCTGCCATCATGTCGCGATAACCGGTCAGGCTGTCCCGCTCGCCACCACGCACCTCGACCATACGGTCAATCCAAGCATCGATTTCCTCATTAGCTGTGCGGGACTTGGCTGCGAGAACAACGAAATGAGAACATTCGGTGACCTGCGCTTGGTTCCATGAATGAGGAAGAAGTTCTTCTTTAAGATTCTGGCTCTCGACGACAACAAAATGCCAGGGCTGCAGGCCAAACGAGGATGGGGTGAGGACAAGTGACTCTTCGATGGCTGACCAGGTGTCACCCGGTATTATTTGGTCCGGATCAAATTGCTTGGTTGCATAGCGCCACTGGAGTTGGGTGAGGAGATCTTTCGGAGAAAGGTGGGTCATCGGGGGACTATTCCGAATTGAACGAAATTGGCAAGGACAGCCCGGGGATTTCCTTGAGGCCAAAGCTGAATAGGATTCCGAATTCGTCGCGGTTCGGGTTGTCACGGCGGAAGAGTCCGACCGATCCAACCCAGGAATCGAAGTCGTAGTGCAGGTTGTAGCGCTGCAGTTCCAAGGTCTGATCTTCGATTTCAAAATTGTGTTCGGTGCCAATGCCCCAGTAATCGTTTAGGCGGGCGAAGGTTTCGAGTTGGATCCGGTTGGAGTCTCTGAGAATCGGGTGAGCCGACAATCTGCGATAACCAAGTCTTACTTCGAGATCCTCTTCGGGCATGAAAGTGAGGCTGGAGGCGATTTCTGTGAAATTGGAATCATTGAAGAGAGGGAATTGAGTTTCCAGATCGAGTTCAAGCCAGGGAAGAGGGCGCCAGATAATATCGTTGTAGAGGTTGGAAAAGTCGCGGTCGAACTCGGGGTCTTCGAAGAAGGTATCGAAGTATGTATCGACGCTGAGCCAATCGTGGGTCACTCCGTTTCGATTACTCACAATCCGATTTCGGGCGCCGAGACGAAGGGTTTGCCAGTCTTCCAGTTCATCGATTGCGGAGAAGCGTCCGATTCTTCTCGTGCGGGGCCGGGTGGTCGGTGAGAGGCGTTCGATGCGTTGGAATGAGTCATCAAGTTCGTCTGTGAAGAGCCAACTGAGCGAAGCGTAGGGTTCGATGATGTGAAGGGCTCCGTCGAGGCCCCATTTTTGATCCACCCATTCCGGGTATGAGCGGGTCATTTTGAGTGAGGCATCGAGGCCGGCCGAGAGGTGGCTGCGGGTCGTCGATTCCGCAGGTCCCTGCACTGAACTGTATGAAGTGTATCCTGCACCTATTCTGGGTGTGATGTTAAAGTGGCCCGTTTTGAAGGGCTGTGAGAATTCATGGTAGGTGTGAAATCGCGTGTAGCCACGGTCGTCGAGAAGGCGGTTGATCTCAGCGATGCGGGGGTCACCGGGCAAACGCATGGCAGCTTCATTTTTCAAGCTGTCTTCGTTGAAATCGGAAAGGTGTTCGTCGTAAAACCCCAAGGAGCTTTGACTTTCATAGAGAACGGAGGATTCAAAGAGGGGTTGGCGAACCCAGTCGTGGGTGATTTCGGGAAGCCGGGTGTCGGATTGATAGAATGGATTGACCTGGAGGCGGGCTCCCAGCGAAGTGATACTGTTTGCGTTTCTCCACGTCAGGGCGAGGAAATTGTCGGGTGCTGCGTCGATGCGCGCCATTTTTGGGTCGAAGTCCTCCAGGAAAAAGGGGTCGCTGAGTTTGGTGAGATTTGCTTCGAAGGAATATGTCGAAGATTGATCTTTAAAGAGTTCGATCCGGTGGTCCAGGTCGATTCGAAATCGATTGGATGTTACGGTTCCCCGATCGATTCCCGCTCGTTCGAGTTCACTGTTGAAATCGTGAATGTAGTATAGCTTTAGCCAGCCAAAATCGTCTTTGTCGTCGACTCTAGTGTCAAACAAGTCGGCTCCAAGTCCGAGTCCACGGAGGGTGTAAAGGTCGGCTTGAAATTGTGAAAGAAGCCAGCTGTCTTTTTTGATTCCGGTGACCGGGTCTTCGGTGCCGCCCAACATGACGCCGTAGCGATTTTTGAGAAAAAACCCGAGGTTGGATCTGCCGCCCGGAACGAAATGGTATCCCAAGTTTTCGTCGAATGGCTGGGATAGATAGGGGAGCCAGAAAACGGTCTTGTCACCGGCGATAACTTTCAGGTCCCGGAAGATGACCCGTTCGCCGGGGATGATGGTGGTTTTACGGGCGCGAAGCCAGAAGTCGGGGTCTTGGGCGTCGTGGGTAGTGATTCCCATATTTTCTCCCACGAAGATATTACCTCCTTGATAGGGCACGGATCGCAGGTTTCCGGCCTCCATCAGAATGGGGTCAACGCCGACCCTGAGTTTACTGGTGTCGGCCCTTTTTTTCTTGATGTCATAGGTTGTGGAATCGCCGCGGTAGACCAAGCCGTTTTGATAAATGGTGACATTTCCTGATAAGAAAATATTGCCGCTGGCTTCGTTGGCGACTGCTCTATTGGCGAAGATCTGGAGGCCGTTGTCACCCCGGAGTTCGATCTTCCCGTCCATGACGATAGTGATATTTCCAGCATCGTCGGTTTGTAAATTTGTTGAGGTATTTACTCCGGTAATCAACTCGTAGGTCCGTGATTGGGGGACCCCCGATTCTCCATCGATGATTCCGCTGAGGTCTGCGGCTTTTTTCGGTGTGTCGGGGGCTGTCTCTTGCGCCTGAAGGGGCTGAATGGTCAGAGCAAGAATAAGAGAGAGACAGCGCATAAAACTAGGGGCGAAACTATGAGCTGGAGAATTCCCTGTCGATAGCATTTCCATCGGAGAGGAAAAAGGTGGCTTATTTGATGTCAATCGCTGGATTTGTGGAGAAGCACTCGTAACTTACTAGAATAATGAGGAAGTCGGTCGGCATCATTGGAGCCTCGGGATGGTTGGGAGAGCACCTGACCACCGCGTTACTTGAGCAGGGGCGCCAGGTCGTGGGGTTTTCTCGAAGACCGCGGGAGGATCAGGATTTGGAGTGGCGACAGTGGGATGGCGAGGGGGAAATTGATCTGAGTGGGGTAGCTGCTATCGTGAATCTGGCGGGAGAGGCGATCGATCAACGGTGGAACCAGAAGCGGAAAGAGGAGTTTTATCAAAGTCGTATTACACTCACTGAAAATCTTGTGAAGGCTGTTTCAGCCTCGGAGGTGAAGGTTCTCCTGAATTCCTCGGCAGTTGGGATCTATGGGGATCGGAAGGAGCTTTTGCTTAGCGAAGGCTCGAAGCCCGGGGAGGGGTACCTCGCGGAGCTCTGTGTCGCGTGGGAAAAGGCCGCGATGGTCGCAGAAGATTTGGGGATTCGGGTATGCTGCCTTCGGACAGGAGTGGTGCTGGGGAGAGGGGGAAGGGCTTGGGAAAAGATTCGCAAGGTTTTCCGTTTTGGACTGGGAGGGAAACTTGGTGATGGCCGACAGTGGATGCCCTGGATTCATCTGGATGACGAAATTGGGGGGATCATTCATTGTCTTGATCACGACCTTTCCGGTCCTGTTAATCTTGTCTCGCCTCATCCGGTAAGAAATGAGGAGCTCACTCTGATGCTGTCGCGGGCGATGGCGAGGCCGGCAGTTTTTCCTGTTCCGAGGTTCGCCTTGAAGTTGGTCTTTGGGGAATTTGCGGAGGAGGGGCTCTTGGCGAGCCAGAAAGTCGATCCAGCGGTCCTCAAAAAAGACCGCTACCAATTTAAGTATACCCACATCGGGCATGCTTTGGCCGATCTGACAAGCTAGTCGCCGTATTCCTCATGCCACTGTTTGTAGATGAGAGGGGAGATTTCCGAGGGTTTGATCTCGGAGCGGCCACCCCAAAAAACATTAGTGTAGCTGACCGGGATACCTATTGATTCGAGGTGCTGGTCGATGGCCGCTTTGTGTTCAAGGACTTTGTCTTTTTCGGTACCGTGGACCACGCCCATGATATTGACGTCGCCAAACTGTGGTCCGCCTTCGCGCCAGTATGCGTGGGTCATGCAGTGATGGCGTCCAACTTCTCCGCCAGCTTCCTGTTCACGGCCTTTGGGGACAGCCCAGTGGAAGAGTCCATTAAAGCGAGTGACCCGCTTCCCGGTGTCTGATGGTTTGACGTGTTCGAGAAAAGTGGAGAATCGTCCGATGACTTTCTTTTGGTCGAGGACTTCGGCCACTTTACAGAAACGGTCAAGGGACACTCCGGCAATTTCAGCCCGCTTGTCCCAGCAGTTGCGAATGACTTCTTCCGGTTCAAGCTCTTCCTTAAGAGCCAATAGAACCGTCCATTCCTCATCGGTGAGTTCGACCACGGTGGTTGTCATCATTTCGGCCGGGGCTTCGATTTTGGCGCCTGGTTCCAGGCCTTTGCGTCGGACGTGGCCAACGCCGAGAGCGAAGACGCCATTGGCGGGCATGAGGATGAATTCGTTTGCGCCTACCAACTTCTTCAAGACGTTTCCATGTTCTTCCAATGACTCGCCTTGTGGAACTTTCAAGGTAGTCCAGAGTCGGTAACCTGAGCCTGAGATCTTACCGTCGGTCGAACGAATCACAACGTGGCCCGAGAAGGGATCCTTCTTGGACATGAAATCGAAAGCGTCATTGAGTTTTTCTTCGGGGAGACGCCAGGCAACAAGGGCTCCGTGGGCGAGTTTGGTGGAAAGGAGAGTCTGGCGCACACGGCGGATCACGCCGGCTTCCAACATAGCTTGGATTCTCTCCAGAACGGTATCGAGAGGAATGCCTGATTCCTCGGCGATGACTAAAAAGGGATCGCGTTGAAAGCCTGCGACGAGGTCTTCGGAGACTCCGAGAATTTGAGCGTTAATCGGGTCGTCGTGTTCGGTTGGAATGGTAGTCATGTTGAGAGTGATTCTTTTACGAAGGCAAGGGCTCTTTCTTTGTCACAAAGTCGTCCCTCCAGTTGTTCGGTTTGCACCGCGCGAAGGATTTCGCCGATTTTGGGGCCAGGGGAAAGGCTGAACTTATCGATGAGGTCTTTTCCGGTGAGAAGTGGAGTGGGAATAAGCGGTTCGTTGGCAAACTCCTCCTGCTTCAGATGGAGGAAGTCGTAGTTGTCCCGAAAGCCATTGCTGCTGTCGCAATCAACGCGATGCAATTCGATCTCCATGGGGAAACTATTGGCCGCCATGAAGCGTTTGAGTTTTGCTGTGCGCATTTCTTGCACGTGCATGAACTTCATGTGGCGGGAGACCATGAAGGAAACTTCCTCGATGGTTTGATTGGGATAGCGGAGTCGACGAAGGATTTCCTCGGCCATCTTTGCGCCGACACGATCGTGACCATTGAATCGAAATCGCTTCGCTTCATCGTCCCAGGTTTGCGTAGGAGGTTTGGCGATGTCGTGAAGGAGGACGGCCAGGGCGAGGTGCAGGGGGGGGGCGTCGAGAAGAGAGAGCGCAATCCTCGTGTGTATGTAGACATCGCCTTCAGGATGCCATTGCGGGGGTTGTTCGCAACCTTGTAAGGTGAGGAGTTCGGGAAGGAAGGTTTTGGCGAGTCCGGTTTCAGCAAGGAGGTCTAAACCACGGCCCCGGTTTTTGGAGACGAGGATTTTAGAGAACTCGTCGCGGATTCTTTCCGGAGAAATCTGTTTCAGAAGAGGCGCACATTTTTTCAGGGCGTTCAGGGTGTTCTCTTCGATTTTAAATCCGGTGACGACAGCAAAACGGATCGCTCTCATCAGCCTGAGTGCGTCTTCTTGAAATCGTTTTTTGGGATCACCAATGGCCCGAAGAATGCCGGTTTCCAGATCGGTCTGTCCTCCGACGTGATCGATGATGTTACCGGAGAAGGGGTCCTGAAAAAGACCGTTGATTGTAAAGTCTCGTCGCTGGGCGTCTTCCTCTGGAGACGAGAACTCGACAGACTCCGGGCGTCTACCGTCCTTGTATGAACCATCTGTTCGAAAAGTCGCGACCTCAATCGTCTTGCGATGCCCCTTGACGATGATGACTCCAAAGTGTTCACCGACGGCATCTGATTTTGGAAAGAGAGCGAGTAATTCAGTGGGCGTGGCGGAGGTTGCCAGATCGTAGTCTTTGGGCTCGATCCCGCGCAGCTGGTCCCGGACCGCGCCACCTGCCAAATAGACGAGGTGCCCGGCACCGCGAAGAATGCGGGCGGTGTCCAAGGCGAGTTCTTTCTGGGCGCTCATGAGTCCGCCCGGAGGCTTGCTCTGAACCAGCATTAACGCAACTGGGAATTGATTCGATTTTTGAGAGAGAGCGCGTAGATTACTCTCGTGCTTGCAACTTGGAACAGCCCGGCCATGGGTGTGGGGATCCTCTTGATTGGATTTTGTGTGGGCTCCTTTTTGAATGTGGCCATCTACCGGATTCCGCGCGGATTATCGGTGAACGAGCCGAAGCGGTCGTTCTGTCCACATTGCAAGACGACGCTTCCGGCATGGCAGAATATTCCGATCTTCACATGGTTGCTTCAAGGGGGGAAATGTAAGACCTGTTCCGCGCCGATAGCTGTTCGATACATCATCGTCGAAATTCTCGCTGGAATTCTATATTATGCGGCCTGGCGAAATCTTCCCATGACCAGCGCGGTCCTCGCGATTGTGATGCTGACAGTCTTGGTTACCGTCTCTTTTGTTGATGCTGAGCATCAGGTAATTCCCATCAGCTGGACGGGCGGAGCAAGCGTTGTGGCCCTGATTGGAGGCTTGTTTCAGCCTCAACTGCTCGATTTGGTCAGTGAGAGTCGAATTAATTCCGGATTGCAGGGCTTGAAGTGGGCCGCGGTAGGTTGGGTCACTGGCTTCGGGACGCTCTTAATGGTTGTTCTGGTGGGGAAACTTGTTTGGGGTCGGAAAAAGGTCACTTTGGATGAGGCCCAACCATGGAAATTACAGGAAGGGTGGGGCGATAATCCCCAGCTTCATTGGGTGATGGGAGAAGAGGCTTATTCGTGGGATGATCTCTTTTTTCGGGATTCGGACGAACTCATCATTGATGGTCATGGGTTTAAGGTCGATGGAGAGCGTGTTCAGGGGAAAAAAGTGATTTTGAGGGGAGATGGCTTCACGATTGCTGAAAAGCGATGGAGCATTGAAAAATTGGAGTCATTAGATGGAAATGCGACCTCAGTGGTCATTCCGAGGGAAGCGATGGGGATGGGAGATCCTCATCTTTTGGGCATGATCGGTGCATTTTTGGGCTGGCCGGCCGTGTTTTTCACAATTTTTGTCAGTTCTCTCTACGCCATCTTGGCTGCCCTGGTCTCTCGTGTGGGTTTTGGTAAACCATTGCCGTATGGACCTTTTCTCGCACTGGCGGCTCTCACTTGGGTGTTTGGTGGCTGGGAATTGTGGGTTTGGTACTTCCAAACTCTCCTGCTTTCGGGGCCTTGACTGTCTTCTGGGTTTGACAGGAGGGGTGAAATATCTATATTTTTATTAAAGTTCCTCTAATGGAATTGAACACCCAATCGTATCCCTAATGATGAAGAGTAAACTCCTCTGCACCCTTTTACTGGGCGGCCTGATGTCTCCGCTTGCCGCCCAGAGCGACAAAAAAAGCCCGGCAGCCTTGAAAAAGGCCGCTTATAACGTCGATAAATTTGTCGCTGAAATCTTTAAAAGGAAGAAGCTGCCCGTTCCCAAAGTCGTGGATGACCCCACTTTCCTCCGCCGAAGCTTTTTGATCGGAGCCGGACGGATTCCAACTTTGAAGGAAGCATCCAACTTTTTGGAGATCGATGATCCAAACAAGCGCGAGATGATGACGACTTATCTTCTGCAGAGCGATGGCTATCGCAGCCATATGCAAAACTATATCATGGATCTGCTTCGAGCTAAGGAACGCTTTGATAATGGGCAAGGGTCCGATGCCAGCCCGTATATGAGATTTATTACGGAGTCTATTCAGAACAACATGCCTTGGGACGAATTTGCGCATAAATTGGTTTCAGCGAAAGGGATTGCCTGGGAGAAGGGCAATGGAGCCGTGGGTTACTACATTCGCGATAAGGGAATGCCACTCGATAACATGTCCCTGACGATGCATATCTTTACCGGTGAGCGCCTTGAATGTGCCCAGTGCCACGACAGCCCGACTAACAAGTGGGAGCGGATGGATTTTTACGAGCTCGCTGCCTTCACAAATGGTCAGGGTGAAATGAATTCCAGAATTTGGCGCGAGACCGTTAATTACGTCAATGATGAAGACTTCCGCCGTTCTCCACTTGGAAACGTAATGTATTGGATGCGTGATAACATTCACTACAACACTCTCGGTGGTGGAGGTGACGGTCGCATTAAGCTTCCCAGCGATTACCAGTACAAAGATGGTGACCCGGGTGAATGGGTGGGAGGAAAAACTCACTTCGCAAAGAAGATTCGCTCCTCGGATCGCAAGAATTCTGGAAAGTCACGCGATGCCTTCTCTGATTGGTTGACAAAAGATAACCCGAATTTCGATTACGTAATCGTCAACCGGATGTGGCAGCGTGTCATGGGTAGTCCGATTACGGCGCCTGTTGATGAGTATAAAGTTCCCGAGAAGTCGCTTTCTCCCGGATTGGTCCGTTATTTGATGCGCCTCATGGTCGATCTCGACTACGACCTCAAGGCCTTCCAGAATGTCTTGCTTCTAACTAAGACCTTCCAGTTTTCGGCCAACCCGCAAGCCTTCGAGGCTGGTGTGCCTCAGGCATTCAATGGTCGTCAGGTTGAGCGGATGAGCGCGGAGCAGGTTTGGGATAGTTTGGTGACTTTGGTTGCTGAAGGTCCTGACAAACTTGCCAAGCGTAAGTACAGCGATCACATCTACTATAAGGGGAAACCTGTCATGGTTGGCGAAAAAACAATGGCCGAGCTTTCCCGCGAAGTAATGGCCCTCAAGACGCCTCAGGAGTATCGCGCATATGCCGAGAATCTCCTCGATAAGTTTAATTCCGGCAGCAAGAGTTCCGGGAAAGGCACTGAAATGATGATGATGGCCCAGAAGTCCCGTCCGGGGCCTGCCCGTGGAATCGCCCGTGCATCGGAACTGTCTTCACCAGCGCCATCAAATCACTTGCTGCGCGAGTATGGTCAGTCCGACCGTCAGTTGGTCGGCAATGAAACCAGAGAAGCCAACATGGCCCAGGTTCTCGAAGTGATGAATGGTCACGTCGAAAAGATGGTGGTCAGTAATCGTGGCGCTGCCGTCTACAATGCGCTTGAAGCTGGGACTACCGATGCCGACAAGGTCCGCTACATTTACTACGCTATCCTCAGTCGACCACCAACAGATGACGAAATGAACATGCTCATGCGTGACGTCATTGATGGTTCACGTGACAGCTATCAGAATCTTGTCTCCGCCCTTGTCGCCACTCATGAATTCATCTTCGTGCAGTAGCAAACCTCACCACAAAAAACGAAAACCCAACCAACTCGAACAATGGATAAAGCATCCTTTCTCAAAGCCGACGAACTTGGCCGCCGCCAGTTCATGATCAATGCCGCCCGTAGTTATCTTGGCGTGAGCGTCGCACCCATGCTTGGTGCAAGTCTCGCTACCGGATCTCTCGGAGCACAAGAACGCCGTAAAGGTAAAGGCAGTGGAACTGCCGAACACGTCATCTTCCTGAATATGGGAGGTGGTATGAGTCACCTTGACACCTGGGATACCAAGCCCGGGAACAAGGAGGTTCAGGGACCTGTTGAGTCAATCGCAACATCGGGGGACATGCAGCTTTCGCAGTATCTTCCTGGATCTGCAAAGATTGCTGACAAGATTTGTGTCATTAATTCAATGACCTCAAAGCAAGGGGCCCACAGTCAGGGACAGTATCTCCTTCACCGCAGCTATTCACCTCGCGGAACCATCGTTCACCCTGCGATTGGTGCTTGGGTTGTTCGAATGAAAGGTCGCAAGAATACCACGCTTCCTGGGTTCGTGACCGTCGGCACGAGCCCTTCTGCTTCTTCGCCCGGATTCTTCGGGGCTGAGTTCGGTGGCGTGCCCCTCGGTCGCCCTGATGAAGGACTTAAGAACTCATCGCGTGCCGGATCGGTTAGCGAAGAAGATTTTAATCGTCGTCTCGCAATTGCTGATGCCTTGAATAAGAGCTTTGGTGACAAGTATAAGACACCTGACGTGAAAGCTTATGACAGCTTGTATGATGAAGCTGTTAAATTGATGAAGAGCGACGATCTTAAGGCCTTTGACATTAGTCGTGAGCCTTCCAAGGGTCGTAACAAGTATGGTTCCGATCGATTCGGTCAGGGCTGTTTGCTTGCCCGTCGTCTTGTTGAGTCGGGAGTTCGCTTTGTCGAAGTCTCGCTCGGTGGATGGGATACCCACTATGACAACTTTAATGCGGTCGAATCACGCGCTTCAGTTCTCGATAAGGGCTTCTCTACATTGGTGAAGGATCTTGATGAGCGTGGTCTTCTTGAGAGCACTCTGGTGGTGATCGGAACTGAATTTGGCCGGACTCCACGTATCGTGGAAGAGCACAATAGTGGTCGTGACCACCACCCCGCATGTTTCTCCACGGTCATGGCCGGTGGTGGAATCGCCGGAGGTCAGAAATACGGTGAGTCAGACAAGAGCGGTAATCGTGTTGCTGAAAATGCGGTCACTGTTCAGGACTTCAATGCCACTATTGGATACGCTCTTGGCATTGATTATTCCCAGGTCGTTAGTTCACCAAGTGGACGCCCATTCCGGATGGCTGGTGCCGAAGCGGAACTCGGCAAGCCGATTACCTCGATTTTCGGTTAAGTTAATTAAGCGAAGGCAATTTTTCAAAGCAGCATCTCTTCATCGAGGTGCTGCTTTTCTATTTTCCGCGAATCACCCGGTAGAGGACCCGAATGACAATCAAGGCGAGGATGGTGATGATCGTGATGAACCACCACGGGAGAGGAATGTTTGTTTCCAGCTTCATGACGAGCGGCTTGGTGACATGCTCCTTGAGAAGAAATTTCCACTTCACCGTCTTCCGGTCTTCGCTGATCTGATGTGCGTTTGTTTCTTCGATGGGGAAGGGAAGGTGATAAATGTAGCTGAAACTGGATTGCCCGAGGGCATTGGGGAATTTGTGAACCGTTTTTGGAAGGAGTTTTTCAAAGGAAACCGTTCGCTCGACCTGGGGCTTTAAGAAATTCATCTCCAGATCAATCTCGCCCACAATGGTTTCGAGGGTGTCGGTATTGGTTCCGGTTGCGGAGACAAAGTCATTTTCATTTCTCTCGGCGAGTTCAAAAAACTGCAGGATATCATCGAATTCGGCTTCCAAAATGAATCGCGAACTCCCCCCAAAAAGCGATTGCTTGCCGACTTCGTCGAAACTCAGCGCCGTGACCCTTGCTCCGTCTTCCCTCTCATCGATCTCCCGAATGGCGCGAATGTAGTCGTCGGGATTTCCCATCGTTTTGACCATTTGGGTGGGGACCGTGTACTGAATCCGGATCTTCCCCGCCCCGTCGGCCTCGATCCAGATTTCCTCTTCTCCCTCGATCAGGCAGGACTGGAGAAGAAGAGCGGGGAGAAAAAGGAGGATTCGAAACCAGCGTTGCACAAAGAGAGGGGTATGTCTTTTCTGACGAGATGGCACTCGAAAAAGGTTGCACCTTTCATTTGCCCAGTGCATCTTCTCGCAGCCAAATCTGACAAAGATGATTAACTTTATAAGGTTTAAACGATGATTCCTTCGCACGCACCATTTTCTCCAGAGCAGAGCGCTTCGCTTTCCGCCTTAGTTTCAGGGCTTTCCCCCGAGCAATCGTCGTGGTTGAGCGGGTATCTTGCTGGTCTCGGCTCCACTGTATCGACCGGTCCGGTCAATCTTACTGTCGCATACGGCACCGAGTCTGGAAATAGCGAGGAGTTGGCCGCCCGCACGGTGAAAGCGGCCAAGGGGAAGGGAATTAAAGCGGTCTTGAAAAATCTCGCCGATCTGAATCCGGCTGATCTTGCCAAGGCCGAAAATCTTGCCGTGATCATCAGTACTTGGGGAGATGGCGAGCCGCCCGAAACGGTAGAGGGTTTTTACAATACCTTTATCAAGGAGTCTCCGGACATGAAGGGGTTGCGTTTCTCAATCTGTGCATTGGGAGATACTAGCTACGAAAAATATTGCGAGATAGGGAAGGTTTTCGACGAACGCTTGGAGAAGTTGGGAGGAGAGAGAATCACCGCTCGCGAGGATTGCGACGTTGATTTTGAAGAGGCCTATTCCGCGTGGCTAGATCGCTTTCTATCCGAACTGGGAGGTGGTGGTCCGGTGGCGATTGCGCAAGCATCAGCGACCTCCGCAGTGGAGTATGGGAAGAAAAATCCTTTTCCCTCGGAAGTTCTAGATAATGTTCTCTTGAATGGCGAGGGGACTGCCAAAGAGACAATTCACGTGGAGTTGTCGCTCGACGGATCAGGCTTGGATTATCAAGTGGGCGATGCCTTGGCTGTCATTCCTCTGAATGCCGAGGATGTCATCAGCGATATTTTGAAGATCACCGGATTTTCAGAATCCGAGGAAGTTGAGCATAAGGCATTTGGAAAAACTTCATTGGGCGACGCCCTTCGCAATAAGCTCGATATCACCGGGCTTTCGCGGGCTGTCGTGAAAAAGTTTCTTGCTCTCTCTCCAAATGCGGAATTAGACACATTACTTTCCGATGAATCGAAAGCCGAGTTTGCCGCCTGGATTTGGGGGCGTCAAATCGTCGATCTTATCGAGGCCTTTCCGATTGAAGGCCTGACCGCGCAGCAGTTGGTGAGTATTCTGAGGAAGCTCCCACCCCGACTTTACTCCATAGCTTCAAGCCCCAAGGCACATCCTGGAGAGGTTCATCTGACTGTGGCAGCGGTTCGCTACGAGGGTCACGGAAAGGGTCGTAAGGGAGTTGCATCAACTTTCCTTGCCGACGAAATGCCAGTTGGCGAAAAAGTGCAGGTTTATGTCCATACAAATAAAAACTTTCGGCTCCCCGAAGACGACGCAACGCCGATCATCATGGTGGGCCCGGGTACTGGGATCGCCCCGTTCCGCGCCTTTGTTGAAGAGCGAGCCGAACGCAAAGCGAGCGGAGGATCGTGGCTTTTCTTTGGCGATCAAAAATACAATTTCGACTTCCTCTACCAACTTGAGTGGCAGGATTATTTGAAGAATAAAGCGCTTACCAAGCTGGACGTGGCATTTTCACGGGATCAACCGGAAAAGGTCTATGTCCAGGATGTCATGCGAAGGAATGCCGCCGAGCTTTTTCAATGGCTGGAGAGGGGGGCGCACTTCTATGTCTGCGGTGATGCAGAGCGCATGGCCAAGGACGTCCACGAAGCTCTCATCGAAATCGTTTCCGAGTATGGCAAGCTCTCCGCAGAAGATGCGGCGGTTTATGTTGCCGACCTTAAAAAAGACAAGCGTTACCAGCGCGACGTTTATTAGAATTCCAATCTTTTAGAATAATGAGTGACGAAAAAAAACTCGCCCATAACGAGTATCTCAAAATCGATAGTAACTATCTTCGCGGAACGCTCGCCGAAGGTTTGGCTGATACCTCGACTGGAGGCTTGACCGAGGACGAGCAGCAGTTGTTGAAATTTCACGGATGCTATCTACAAGATGACCGGGACATTCGCGCAGGTCGCCGCAAGCATAAATTGGAGAAGGCATTCAGTTTTCTGATCCGTGTCCGCGTCCCGGGCGGAGTGGCGACGCCTGAGCAGTGGATTAAGATGGACAACTTGGCGTCGGATTTTGCCAATGGAACAATCAAGCTGACAACCCGCCAGGCTTTCCAACTTCATGGTGTGATTAAAACCCAGCTCAAAAGAACGATTCAGGAAATTAATGCGGCTGCAATGGATACCATTGCAGCCTGCGGCGACGTGAACCGAAATGTCATGTGCAATCCCAATCCATTCTTGAGCCAGGCGCATGCGGATGTCTTGAAGATTTCCCAGGAGATTAGCGAGCATCTTACTCCGGCGACCGGTGCCTATCACGAAATTTGGTTGGATGGAGAGAAGGTTGAATCAACAGCGGAGGAAGTAGAGCCGATTTACGGGAAGACCTATCTCCCGCGTAAATTTAAAATCGCGGTGGCCGTGCCGCCATCCAATGATGTCGATATTCACGCAAATGATTTGTCTTTCGTGGCGATTGTCGAAGATGGAAAAGTTGTCGGTTACAATGTCGCAGTCGGAGGTGGAATGGGAATGACACACGGTATGCCCGAGACTTATCCCCGTTTGGCTGATATCATCGGATTTGTCACTCCGGACAAGGTTGTCGATGTTTCTGAGAAGGTTGTCATGGTGCAGCGTGATTTTGGGGATCGAACCAACCGCAAACATGCACGTCTCAAATACACCATTGATTCCCATAGTGCTGATTGGTTCCTTGAAAAGGTGAATGAGTATCTCGGTTATGATTTGGAACCTGTCCGGGAATTTAAGTTCGATGACAACGGCGACCGCTTTGGTTGGGTTGAAGATCATCAGGGGAATTTCCATCTGAATTTATTTATCGAAGGTGGGCGTGTTCGTGATGATGGTGATTCGACGGTGAGGACCGGGCTTCGCAAGATTGCCGAGATTCACAAGGGAGATTTCCGCCTGACTGGAAATCAGAATTTGATCATCGCTAATGTAAGGCCCGAAGATCGCCCCGGAATTGAAGCCTTGCTGGAGGAGCACGGAATGCTCAATTCCCACGAGCGTTCGGCGCTCCGCTTAAATTCCATCGCTTGTGTGTCGTTACCAACCTGCGGGCTTGCGCTTGCAGAAGCTGAACGTGGTTTGCCGGGAGTGATTACCGAGCTTGAAGAGGTGATCGAGGAAGCGGGCTTGCGCCACGATGCCATCACCATTCGCATGACCGGATGTCCCAATGGTTGTGGCCGACCTTTCTTGTCGGAGATCGCCTTCGTTGGGCGTGCCCCCGGGAAATACAATCTCTATCTCGGTGGAGGTCATGCGGGTGATCGCTTGAATAAGTTGTATCGCGAGGCTCTACCCAGGACAGAGATCAAAGCAGTGCTCGGTCCAATTATTCTCGATTACGCCAAGTCGCGGGAGGATGGTGAATCCTTCGGAGACTTCGTGATTCGTGCCGGATACGTAGCCGCTACGGTTAATGGACTGGACTTCCATGAGAATTTGAAACCCGAAGTTACTTCGGCTTAGAAAGAAATGTCGGCTACCATTACTGAAGCAGAAGAGATCGCGAATACGCTCGAGAGCCAGAAGGCTGGTGAGCGGATTGCCTGGCTCTACGAGACTTATGGTGATCGGGTGGTGGCCAGCTCGAGTTTCGGCCTGCAAGCGGCTGTCATGTTGCATTTGATTTCTACCCATGCACCAAAGATCCCGGTGATTTTTGTCGATACCGGTTATCTTTTCCCGGAGAGCTATCGCTACATCAATGAGTTGAGTGAGATGCTTGATGTGGATCTTCGGTGTTATATTCCCCGTTATACCGCAGCTCATCAGGAAGCTCTTTGGGGTGAGCTTTGGGCCGGGGATAAGGAGGAGCAACAAAAGTATGCCACGATCAATAAGGTTGAGCCGATGAATAGGGCTTTGCAGGAAATCGGGGCAGACATTTGGCTTAGTGGATTGCGTCGTAGTCAGTCATCGACTCGTGCGAACCGCGCATTGGCCGAGCAACAAAGTGCCACCCTTAAGGTTTACCCAATTCTTGATTGGGCCGACGCCCAAGTATCCTCCTACTTTTACGACAACAGACTTCCGAAGCATCCGCTCGAAAGAGAGGGCTATCTCACCATGGGCGATTGGCACTCAACGCGGAAGCCGGTGGCAGGCGAAGATGCCGAGTCGACGCGCTTCGGGGGGCAAAAATATGAGTGTGGACTCCACGAACAATCTGGAGAGAATGATTTTCAAATTTAACTAAAAAGATAAAATGAGCATAGCCAGCAATATTGTAGATACCGTCGGAAACACTCCGCTGATCAAGCTGAACCACGTTACCGAAGGGCTCGAGGCCGAGGTGTATGTGAAGGCTGAATTCTTTAACCCACTCTTTAGCGTTAAAGACCGAATCGGAAAATCGATGATTGAGGTCGCCGAGGCAGATGGTCAATTGAAGCCCGGTGGATCGATTATCGAAGCCACCTCAGGCAATACCGGAATTGCGCTGGCTTTTGTGGCCCGTGCCAAGGGCTACAAGTGCATCCTGACGATGCCAGAAACGATGTCGATCGAACGTCGTGTTCTTCTTCGCAGTTTGGGCGCTGATATCGTGTTAACTCCCGGACCAAAAGGAATGGGGGGAGCGATCGCCAAGGCCAAGCAACTACTCGCCGAAGACCTCTCCGCTTTTGGTCCCAGTCAGTTTGATAATCCAGCCAATCCGGAAATTCATCGTCAGACCACGGCTGAGGAAATTTGGGCTGATTCAGACGGTAACATTGATGCCATCGTGACGGGAGTGGGAACCGGAGGAACGATTACTGGAGTTGCCGAGGTGATTAAAAAGAGAAATCCTGATTTCGTAGCGATCGCAGTTGAGCCCGAGAATAGTCCCGTCATCGGCGGTGGATCTCCCGGGCCTCATAAAATCCAAGGAATAGGGGCGGGTTTCATCCCTCCAAACCTCAATACCGAGATTGTCGATGGAACGATTACGGTGACCAATGAGGATGCCTTCGAAATGGCGCAGAAGTTGGCCCAGCTTGAAGGAATCCCGGCAGGAATATCAACCGGTGCCAACGTATGGTCTGCCATTGAGGTTGCGAAGCGTCCTGAATTCAAAGGAAAGCGCATTGTGACCGTCGGATGTTCATCAACCGAGCGTTATTTGAGTACTCCGCTTGCTGAAAGCTATCGTGAGGAGGTTACCAATCTTCCCGTGGCTGAGTTGCCTGAATAGAAAAAATGTTTCCAAAATCCGGATTCCTTTTCAGGGGTTCGGATTTTTGACCTTAAATATAGAACATTGGCTCGGCGCTGGCAGCCATGGACTCAAGTGTATGTTTTTCGAGAATTTTCCGGCTGATTTGTCGCACTTCCTCCCAAGTCTTGGAGACGGCTGCTCCCGAGTCGCCGGCGGTTTCAAGATGTTGGCCAAGACTCTCAGGCTCCAGGGCCTCCACGACGGAGAGCAGAGTGGTTTCGGCGGGGTCGGAAGTCAGTTTCCAACCACCGGTTTTTCCACGTCTGCTGGTGACCAAACCGGTTCTTTTGAGTTCGTGAAGAATTTGTGCCAAAAAACTGGATGGTATTGCCTCACTCGCTGCAATATCATCCGCTCGGACGACAGACTGCCCGTCGTGCTTGCGTGCAAGATGCACCATTGCCCGGCTTGCGTAATCTAGTTTCTGGGAGATCCTCACTCATGGAAGGAAAACATAAAATATCGCCGAGCGCCAGTCCGGAGAAAGATCTTCTCTGTGTTGAAGGCCGTCCTGATATCGGTAAGGTATGGCAGAACGTTTTGGAGGAGGCAGAACGGATTGCTGCCTCTGAGCATCGTCTGATTTCGTTGATGGAGGACGTTTTTCTTTCACGGGATTCGTTTCATGAGGCGATATCCGCTCGTTTGGCCCGAAAGCTCGCCCGCGAGGATATGACACGCGATGAGCTATTTCCTTTGTTGGAGGAAGTCCTTGCCGCCCATCCGGAGCTCGCGCTGAGTATGGTGACGGATATGATGGCGATTAAAGATCGTGATCCGGCGTGCACTTCTATGATTCAACCTTTGTTGTTTTATAAGGGTTTTTTGGCGATTTCCACCTACCGATTGAGTCATCAGTTGTGGGAAAATGGCCGATGCGATTTAGCTTTGTATTTTCAAAGTCTTTCCTCTGAGGTTTTTGGCGTCGATATCCATCCTGCAGCGCATTTGGGCTGCGGGATCTTCCTCGATCACGCGACCAGTGTGGTCATGGGGGAGACGACGATTGTAGAGGATAATGTTTCCATTCTGCATGAGGTGACTCTGGGGGGAACCGGAAAAGAGTCGGGCGATCGACATCCCATTGTGCGCTCCGGCGTTCTCATTGGAGCGGGTGCCAAGATTCTGGGCCGGGTTGAAATTGGCAAAGGCGCCAAGATCGGTGCCGGTAGCGTCGTCTTGAATGATGTCGCTCCGCATAAGACCGTTGCAGGGGTTCCTGCGGTGGTGGTCGGGGAGAGCACCTCCGAGAACCCTGCTCAGGCAATGGATCAAAGTCTGATTTGACTCCGGGCTTTAGCTCTGTTTTTGCAATTCTTTCATTTTATTGATGTTTGCACATCTTGGGAGCTTGCAAAGGCCTGAGATACGCGCTTCATTTCTGGACATCACACCAGCCCACGCACATAGAGTATGTCTGACCAAGAAATCCGAGAAATTACCGAAGTAGAACTCCCCGCAAACCTGAAAGATCACTGGAAAAGCGCTAAAGCCAGTGTGGAGCGTAACAATCCAGGATATGCCATCAAATTCCTCCAGGCGATCTTGAAAGAGGTGCCGGGCTTCCTCAATGCCCGCAAATTGGTTCGTCAGGCTGCGATTATGGCGACTGGAGCTTCTCCAGGATCTGCCAAGAAAGGTATGTTTGGGTCCGGAGGAGGGGCAATTTCCCGCCAAGCGAAAAAAGATGCTCCCGGTGCTTTGGTTGCCATTGAAAAAGAACTTGAAAAGGATCCCTTTAACCTTGGGATCAATGAGACTCTCCACGATGTTGGCTTACGTATGAACTTGCTCGATACAGCGGCATTTGCTCTCGAGACTGCCCGCAAGGGGAATCCTGAGAATACCAAGGTGGCTCATAAATTGGCTCAGTTTTATGTGGCCCGTGACATGCACATGGAGGCCGCTTCCGTTTATCGTGATATCGTCAAGCATGACCCCGCTGACGGCGCTGCGGTGAAGGGTGAAAAGGATTCTTCAGCCAAGGCCTCGATGCAGCAAAACCTAACTGATGATAACTCCGGAATTAAAGTCGATTCCGCTGGCGCTGCTGAACTAGAAAAGGCCTCTCGAACGGCACTCACCAAAGACCAGTTGCAGGATCGTGCTGCGGAGTTGGTTGGGAAATACCAGCAGGATGCCAATAATCTCGCCGTGGTCAAGCAGCTCGCAAACACCTACGAGCAACTCGAAGAATGGTCTAACGCCCATCAATTCTACGATTGGGCTCACCAGCTGTCCGATGGCGATGTTGCCCTTAAGAATAAAGCGGCGAGCATGAAGGATAACGCCGCTGATCAGTACATCAAGGATGTCACTGCAGCTGCCGAGGCCGAGCCAGACAATGAAGAACTTCAGGCCCAGCTTGCCGAAATCAGCGCGTCCCGCGTCAAGGAGCGTGTCGAGGAATGTGAAGAGCGAGTGAAGCAAAACCCCACCGATCCAAAGCTCCGTTACGACCTTGGCTTGGCCTACTACGATTCAGGGGAGCACAGTGAAGCGATTCCGCACCTTCAGCAGGCCACCCGCAATCCTCACATTCGCACCAAGGTGCTTCTGCTTCTTGGTCGGACATTTGCAGCCAAAGGCATGACTGATTTGGCAATCAAGCAGCTGAGTGATGCAAACTCCGAACTCACCGTGATGGATAACGTGAAAAAGGAAATTCTCTACGAATTGGGCTGCATTTATCACGAGGCGGGGCGTAAAGATGAGGCCCTCGATTGCTTTAAGCAAATTTACGAAGTCGATTACGGTTACCGTGACGTGGCCGCCCGGGTGGAAGGGTCCTACGAAGACTAAAGCAACTTACTTTTCAAAGCGCCATGGGGAAAGATTCTCCGTGGCGCTTTTTTATTCCTCGGGAGCGGATCGTTTTTTCTGATCGAACCATTCCCAGACCCTTGGGTCATCGTAGGCCTTTGGCCAGGATACGTGTCCAACACCGATGAGCCTCGTGAATTTAATTTTTGTTCCGCCTGCTCGTTTGACGGCTAGAACCATATCATTCGATTTTCCGATGGGAACGATCTTATCGGTTGTTCCGTGCCAAGCCCAAATTGGAGTGTTCAGGAGCTTGGGTCCGTTCTTGGGATTGCCGCCGCCACAGATCGGGAGGACGGCGGCGAAGGTCCTGGGGTTTCTTGCCGCTAATTCCCAGGAGCCGAAGCCTCCCATGCTGAGGCCGGTAAGGTAGATGCGGGATTTATCGATAGGGAAGGTTTTCTGAACGTGGGCGAGGAGGGACTCGAGGATCATTTGCTGGTCGTCATTGGACCACCAGGCAGTTTTTGGGCATTGGGGTGAGATAATGATGTAGGGAAACTCTTTGCCTTCCTCAACTAAGCGGCACGGGCCCCATTTTTTGAGGCCGGAAAGCGGTCCATTGCTTTCTCCCCGGCCATGGAGGAAGAGAAGGAGCGGCCATTTTTTCGTCTTATCAAATTTTTTTGGGAGATACTGCAGATAGGGAACGCTCGTCTTCTCGTCGATTTTCAGTGAGCGCTCAACCTGCGCACCTGGAGTCGCTTGGAGGCATGTTGCCGAAAGAGCTGAGAGGAAAAGGAAGCGGAGCGTCATGGGAAGAGCGCCAGATTCACTGAGTCGCTTTGTCTTGTCGATCAGTTTTCATTTCTTTAGAGCATAAGAATGCCAATCGATTTGCGCAGTGACACGGTGACCCGCCCGACCTCTTCCATGAAGGAGGCAATGGGGAGGGCGGAGCTTGGAGATGATGTCTTTGGTGACGATCCTACTGTGACCCGGCTCGAAGAACTCGCAGCCGGAATGTTGGGAAAAGAAGCGGGGATGTTTGTTCCCAGTGGGACGCAGAGTAATCTATGTGCCTTGCTGACTCACTGTGGTCGGGGCGATGAATACTTGGTCGGGCAGACCGCGCATGCCTATCTTTTCGAAGGCGGCGGCGGGGCGGTTTTCGGCAGTATTCAACCTCAGCCGCTTGAACAGGAAGCGGACGGGACCTTGGATTTTAAAAAGCTGGCAGCGCTGGTGAAGCCTGATGATTTTCACTATGTTCGGAGCCGCCTTCTTTGTCTTGAGAACACGACCTGGGGAAAGGTTCTCCCGATGGAGTATCTTGAAGCAGTTAGGCCTTTCGCGGAAAAGTATGGGCTATCGTTACACCTGGATGGAGCGCGGATCTTCAATGCGGCGGTTGCTTCTGGGGTGCCGGCATCGAAAGTCGCGACACCATTCGACTCGGTGTCACTTTGCCTCTCGAAGGGGCTCGGAGCGCCGGTTGGTTCCGTTTTGGTTGCGTCCGAGGAATTTATCAAAGAAGGGAAGCGTTCGCGGAAAATGTTAGGCGGCGGGATGCGCCAATCAGGCTTGTTGGCCGCAGCGGGAATTCATGCCTTGGAGAATCATGTGGAGCGATTGGCAGAGGACCATGCCAATGCGCGAGCTCTCGCCGAAGGGCTTGCCGAGATTCCGGGGGTAAAGGTAGATCCGGTGCAGACGAATATGGTTTTTGTGGAGGTTAGTGGAGACACGACCCATCTGGCGGAAAGAATGGAAGCGAGTGGAATTTTGATGGCTGGATACACGGGCGAAAAAATTCGCCTGGTAACGCATTTGGATATTTCCGCGAAGGACATCGAAAAGGTTTTGTGTGAATTTCGCAAGGCGCTTACTTAAATCTGTGATGAGTTCTATGCGATACTTTATTTTAGTGCTCGGAATGCTGTCGATGATCACGACGCATTCTCAGGTTGTTGTTGATGGCGGACAGGAGAGGGGTCATGCGATACTAAAGGAGATTGTCTCTCAGAATTGGGCCAGGGATTGGAAAGGTGCAAAATTGGATGCTGTGCAACTGGTTTCGCAGAAAAAAGATTTAGCCCACCCGACGGGTTTGCCACCGGTGTGGGTCGGGGAGATCAAGGGACCGCGTGGAGGTAAAGGAACAATGATGTGGGATCAGGGCGGTGAAGGACGAATTGTGGAATTTACTCTGGACGCGAAATTAGAAATCAAAAATGTGATTTCGGGGATTCCGAATTTGCAACAGTTTCCAATTGAGGAAGCGGGTGGGAAGGTGATCGCTTCCGGATGCGTGCCGACTGCTGCAGCGAGCGTGGTGTCCTTTTGGGTGGATAAAAAGTTTCCGCAATGGCGGGGTGAAGACGGTAAAACGCTAGTGGACATTACGCGGCGATTACGGGCTCGGTTAAAGATGGCCGCTTTTCCCGACACTGATGGATTTACGTCTAACGGAATGACGCTCGCGGGAGCGTTTCCTCACGATCTCGCCAGGGCGATTCAGGCTGATGCGAAGGAGAAGAACGTTGGAGTCGATTGTCGCATTACGCGATTTTCAATTGAGTTACTGAAGGAAGAGATCAAAGCGGGGAGGCCGGTGCTGCTTTCCTGCACGGTGCGGGTACCTCATAAACCCCATCTCTCCTGGGGACACGAAATGGCGGGAGTGGGATGGACGAAGATCGATGGGGTGAATCTGGTGGGGGTGATGGACAATTTTCACCCAACCAAGCATGCAGAAACGATCCGATGGATTCGGGCGGATGTTTTTCGGTCATTAATTTCTATTCGCCCTAGGAAGGGGGATTGATTTTCTAAATTCGCTTTTCAAACCACTTCGCTTCGTCAGTCATTTTGTGATCATTGAGGAAGGTGGCAAGTTATTGGTGGCGAACGGCGGGGTCGAATTTGAGCGCGACGGTGGGATCCTTTCTATAGCGGGAGAAGCTGAAGGTTTCCAAGCGGTTCTTGATGCGAGCCATACCGAAGACGAAATTCCATTCTTCGTTTGGATAAAGGTCGGTCATGGTGACGGCCCATGACGATGTAAGCATCGCGAGGGTCACGGCGTTGGAGGTGGTTGAGGACGTCGACACAGTTCCATTGAAGGTTTCCTCTGTTCATGCGGGATTTAACAGGGCCGTTCTTTGCGACACCGAGGGCGGGGGCCAGTTTGACTGTCATGGGATGAAAGCAGGCCTCCATGTATTTGTGGAGGGTCTTGATCTTCGGAGCGGACTCGGGAAATTTGCCGAGTGCTTGGAGGTAAATGATATTTCGCCCCCCTGGGGCACCGGGCATGTTGGGGAGGCAGTTGAGAAACTGTCGATAGGTTTGGCCCGGTTCATTGTGACTCAATAGCCAATCACAGCCGCCCGTTTTTGGAAGGGGTGCGAAATCTTCGTCCAAAGTGAAGCTTCGCTGAAGCTGGGGTGATAGTTTGGTTAGATGCTCGACGGTCGGATTTGACATTTTTGTGGGCGGAGTAATTTTTCCGCTTTTTCTTCCTCAAAGACGCAAGAGACAGGAAGGCTTTCCCGTAGGATGAGGTCGACATGAGTGACGACAAGGAAGCAGTAGAACGGCTGCACGGAAGCTATCAGCGAATGAAGGAAGAGCTGGCCCAGGTAATTGTGGGTCAGGATAAAGTGGTTGAGCAGGTTTTGATGGCCATGTTTTGCCGGGGACATGCCCTTCTAGTCGGTGTTCCGGGCTTGGCGAAGACGCTTTTGGTCTCGACGGTTTCCGAAGCTCTGGAGCTGGAGTATAAGCGGATTCAGTTCACGCCCGATCTCATGCCTGCTGATATCACCGGAACGGATGTGTTAGAGGTGGACCCGGAAACCGGTCATCGTGGCTTCCGATTTGTGAATGGTCCGCTTTTCGCGAGCATGGTGCTGGCGGACGAGATTAACCGGACACCGCCCAAGACGCAGGCAGCTCTTCTCGAGGCGATGCAGGAGCACCACGTCACTGTTGGTGAGCGTACGCTGCAGCTTCCTGATCCATTTTTTGTTCTGGCAACTCAGAACCCGATTGAGCAGGAGGGAACCTATCCACTCCCGGAAGCCCAGCTCGACCGATTCCTTTTTAATATTATTGTCGATTATCCCACTGGTGAAGAAGAGAGAGAGATCATTCGTCGTGTTACTAGTCCGAACTCTGCGAAAGTTTCGCCACTCATGTCGGGTGCGGAGATCATCGAACTACAGCAGATTGTGAAGCGGGTTCCGGTTGGCGATCATGTGATTGATTTTGCAGCCAAACTGGCTCGTGCCACTCGACCTGGTTCGGATGAAGCTCCAAGCTTTGTGAAGGAAATGGTGGGATGGGGGGCTGGTCCGCGTGCTGGTATTTCCCTGATTTCAGCGGCCAAAGCGCATGCCGTACTTCGCGGACGCCTTCATGCCACTACCGGCGATGTGGCTGCGGTTGCCCTGCCTGTCCTGCGACACAGGGTCCTTACGACCTTCAATGCGGAAGCGGCCGGAGTGAAGAGCGACGATATCATTCGTCGACTCGTTGAAGAGCTCGGTGGCGGTGACAGCAAAATCGAAATTTAAGCGACTACCTAAACAGGATTACGATGGCCGGGGAGAGTGAGCATTTGAAAATGCCGGAGTGCATGCGCCTCCTTGCGCCCGAAGTGCTTGGCGGGATAAGACGGCTTGAATGGCTGGCCCGTCTGCGAAAGCAGGGTACTCTGACCGGTAAGCACACCAGTCCGGACAAGGGGGTGTCAGTGGAGTTTGCGGAACACCGTGAATATACCTATGGTGACGACTTGCGAAATCTTGATTGGCGGGTCATGGCCAAGAGTGACCGTAATGTCATTAAGCAGTTCATTGAGGAAACCAACCTTCGTGCGACCATCGTCCTCGATGTCTCTGGTTCGATGAATTTTAAAGGTGATGAGGGAACCGAGATCAACGGGGAAGTGATTTCGAAATTTGAATACGGTCGCTATCTGGCGGCGGCGCTTTCGTATCTCTATATCAAGCAGGGAGACGCTGCCGGGTTGGTGACCTTCGATGACGAAATCAAAACCCTGATGCGTGCTGAGAACCGCCCGAGCCAGGTTCGTCGAATCTGTGAAGAGCTTTATACGACCGAGCCGGGGAAGGAAACAGGAGTTGGAAAAGTACTCCACGAAGTGGCTGAGCGGATTCCTAAGCGTGGCCTGGTGATTTTGATTAGTGACCTTTTTGATGACCCTTCCGAGGTTGTCGAAGCGCTACACCATTTTGATTACCGTCAGCACGAGCTTGTTGTGTTCCACGTATTGGCTGAAGAGGAACTAAGTTTCCCTTTCCAATCCTTTCAGCGCTTCCGGGATCTGGAGGGGGTTGAGGAGATGATGCGCATCGATCCGCAGGCCGTGCGGGCGGCTTATCTCGAAAAACTTCGTGAATTTATTAATTCGATTGAGTCGGTCTGTGGAAATCTTCGCGCAGATTATGTGCCGGTGACGACTAAGACGTCGGTTCCTGATGCTCTGGTACGTTATCTGGGAAGGAGGAAGAAGTAAGCGATGCTCTTTCTGAATCCATTACTTTTGTTGGGTCTCGCCGGGGTCTTGGTCCCGATAATCCTACACCTGATTCGCAAGCAGGCCGCCAAGCCATACGACTGGGGCGCGATGCGCTTTCTTTTCGATACCGTGGCGGCACGACGCAAGCGAATGGAGTGGGAGGACTTTCTTCTGATGGCGGCACGATGCCTTCTGATTGCGCTGATTGCACTGGCTGTTTCGCGACCATTCGTTCCGCCCGATTCGCAAATTCCGTGGCTCTTTGTTCTGCCGCTTGGTTTGCTTGGGATGGCATTTCTGGGAGGCTCCTTCGTTCTCTCTTCATTGAAGGCAACCTGGATTATGCGAGTGATCGCGTTGGCTTTGATTAGTGGTGCGGGATTCATCAGCTGGCAGGAGAAGAACCTAAATTTGAGTCGTTTCCAAACGAGTCCCCGTAGAGATGTCGCGCTTGTGATTGATGGGTCGACTTCAATGTTGATCCAGACCGAGGGACAGACGGCCTTTTCCCGTGCAATTGAAGAAGCCCGCCGCTTTGTCAAAGATGCTCCAAAAGGAACGGCGTTTTCAGTGGTGCTCGGGGGACCTGCGCCGGAGATGCGGACCGGAAATCCATTAACACATCGGGCCGACGTTCTCGAGGTTCTCGATCAATTGGAGCCGGTGGGTGGTCCATTTAGGGCTCACGAAGCCTTAGGCGTGGCAACGTTGACATTGGCCGAAGGTCGGGCGGCCACAAAAGATATTGTCGTCTTTACCGATCAGCAGAGGGTTGGATGGCAATTGGAGAGTACTACGGCGTGGAGTAATTTGGGGGATGCCTGGGAAGGGCTTCCAGCAAAGCCGCGGTTGTTAGTAAGGTCATTTCCACCACCTGAAAATTTGAGAAATGTTTCTATTTCAGAAATTGAATTATCCCGTGAGATCGTGGGGACCGATCGTGAGGTGATGATCAGGGTGCGTGTTGAGAACACCGGAACGGAAGTCATTACGCCGGGATTACTGAAGATGACTGTGGAGGGGAAGGAATTGAAGTCAAAAGGAGTTGGACAACTGATCCCCGGGGGAGAAGAAGTTATTGATTACCGTCATCGTTTCACGAAAGCGGGCCCGCAGGTTATCAAGGCAGCCCTAGCTAGTAAGGATGATTTGGTTGGTGACGATATCAGCGAGCGGGTGCTTTGGGTGAAGGAAACTCTTCCGGTCTTAATCGTGGAAGGAAATAGCGGGGCATCGTTTTTTGAGCGGGCAGGTGGCTATTTGGGATTGGCTTTGGCGCCTGCTGACACGGAATCTTCGGTGTTTGTTGATCCCCGGGTGGTTGAGGCAAATGCCTTTGTGAACGAAACTCTTGAGGATGACACCGTCGTGGTCTTGGCTGATGTGACGAGACTCCCCACGGACACTTCCGCAAAGCTGGTTGATTTTGTCCTTAAAGGTGGCGGCCTTTGGATATTGGCCGGTCCGAATATTGAGGAGGACTTTTATCAGAATTGGCAAGGGGGGGACGGCCCGGTTGTTCCCATAAAGTTGGGGAAAATGAACCTGCCGGAGAATGGTGTTCGCGTGGCTCAGGGAACGTTCGATCATCCTGTTTTGAGGATTTTCAAAGAAGCGGCAGGTGATGATCTGGCCGAGGGAGTTGTCCTGGGATATCGTGAATCTACGGGTCTTGTGAGTGGGGCCCAGGCGGCAGCCCGCTTTGCCGACGGAGAAATTTTCATGGCGACCCGGGCATACGGACATGGCCGTGTTGTCGTTACCACGACCGGCCTTGATGCCCGGATGGGGAGTCTGCCGGCCCGGCCGAGTTTTGTGCCTTTGGTTCATGAATTGACCAACTGGTTGGCGGGAGGCAAGGGGGTTGAATTGAATGTCAAGGCGAGTTGGAGTCCGACCTTATCTCTTCCGACCGGAGGAGGATTGCGAGCCAGCTATCTTGAAGGAAAGAATGGCGAGAAAGGCGAAATGCTCAATCGCGTTGATTCGGCGATCAATTTCAATTGGCGGGGCGGGCCTCCAGAAAAGGGGCTCAAGGCAGATGAATTTGTCGTGAAATGGCAGGGTTCTCTTTTGCCGCCTCAATCGGGTGAATATGTTTTTGAAGCGATCGTTGATGACGAATTTAAAATGTGGCTTGACGGCGATGAGGTTCTTAAAGGGGAGGGGGCGACGAGACGTTCCAAGAAAATTAATTTAGTGGCGGGAGAGATCGTGCCATTCCGGGCCGAATATCGAGAAGGTTGGGGGGAGGCGTTCGTGTCATTGAGTTGGAAGCGTCCGGACCGGGTTTCTGAAATTGTTCCGGCTTCGGCCTTCCTGGCGGTTGTGGAAGATGATGAAGATGTCGTCCTGGCAACCTCAAGGGCGCTCGATCCCAAAGGACGGGAGAGAGATGTCGCTGCGACGCAGGGGCGGAGAGGTCGTCTGCTTGAGGTGGAAGGATCAGCCCTTCCGGGTCAGTATCAACTTGAGGTGCCGGCTGGTCTGCGCTCCGATGTCGAAGGTAAAGAGACGCTTCCCTTGGTTGTGAAACGTGAAGGTGGTGAAAGTCGATTCGACCGTTGGAACGATGATGACCGCAATTTGATCAAGCGGGAGATTGATTTGATGGAATTGGGCTCGATTGACAACATGCTCTCGGTTCTGCGTGGCGAAGGTTTTGGACGGGAGATTTGGAAGGTCATCGCGATTGCTGCTCTGATTCTATTTTTCTTGGAAGGCTTGCTTGCCCGCTGGGTTTCAAAGTCACGAAGAGCGGGTGAAGAGGTAAGGGTTGATTTTGAAAAACGCGATGAGGTTCCGATTGAGTTCTCGAAATCAGTAGCTCAAACGAAAGGAGGAACCCGATGAGAGTGATTTTGAGAGGAGCCGTGATGTTCGGCCTGTTTTGGGGCCTGGTAATCTTTTTGAATCGTTGGCTTGATCTGAGTCCCGATTGGCCTCAGTGGAGTGTTCCCTTGGTCGGCGCGCTGGGGGCAGAGCTTATTTTGTGGTCTTATCGCTATGAGCGGAAAGCTGTCGGGGAGAAACGAGGGCGCTGGTTGGTGGCCCTGAGGATCTCCCAACTTCTCTTGTTGTGTTGGATTTTACTGGAGCCGGTTTGGAGCCGCTATGTTGATCGTGAGATACGCCGTGAGATTGTTCTCTTGATTGATGATTCGGCGTCGATGCATTTGATTGATGAGGGAGCGACCAAGACACGTCAGGAATTAGCGGAAGAGATTCTTACTGAAAGTGGTGTTGTTGAGGCGCTGGATGGAAAAGTCGGAGTTCGAACAGTTCGCGCGGCACGTCGGGCGTTGATGGAAGATGACGATGCCGTTGAAGGATGGGATCAGGCCACGGATATTGCCGGCGCATTGGAGAGTGTTCTAGAGCAAGTGCCGCCCGATCAGCTGGCAGGGGTTGTCATGTTGAGTGATGGTCGTCACAACCGTCCAGGCAGCGTTGACGACGCTGCGCGGCGTTTTGGAATTCTCGATGCACCAATTGCGGTGATTCCAATTGGAAGTGAAATTCCGCCGAAGGATGCGTCAATTATTTCGGTGAAATCACCTGATGCAGTTTATCTTGGGGATCGAATCCGGGTGGCGACCTTATTGAAGTTTAACGGTTATCGCGGGAAGAAAGCGACGGTGGAATTATATTCCGGCGATGAGAAAATCGACTCGCGGCAAATTTCCATTCCCCAGGACAATCACCGTGAGGAGGTGAAATTTCGTCACCTTCCCGAAGAAGGTGGCATCGGAGAATACCGGGTTGTGTTGAACGGCCTGGAGAATGAAACCTTCGATAACAATAACGAATGGGGATTTCAAACTGTGGTGAGTGATGCCCGAACCAACGTATTGTTGATTGACCAAACTCCGAGGTGGGAGTTCCGTTATCTACGCAATCTCTTCTACGGGCGTGATCAGTCGATCCATCTGCAGTCCGTTCTCATGGAGCCGGATCGTATTTCAGGACAATCAGCGAAGAGAGTGGTGGCTTCTGCGAGTCGTCCCTTCGGAGAAGCCAATGCAACGGCTCTCCCTGAAACGGAGGAGGAGTGGCGAAAATTTGACGTGATCATTCTTGGCGACGTGGCCCAGGATGCCATCACCAATGAGCAATGGGAGATTATCTCGAGCTGTGTCCGTGATCGCGCGGCTTTATTGATCATGGTGGCCGGACCACAGTCAATGCCACATGCTTATGAATCGGAGGTCGCCCAGAGTTTGGTGCCTGTTAACTACGAAGTGTCCAAACGGACCTATTTTGGAAGTGATGGCACCTTTAATTTCGCTCTGACAAACACTGGGCGAACCCATCCGGTAACCGCGCAGGTTGAAGGGCAGATGAGGAATGAGCAACTCTGGGAGCGGTTCCCAGAGCTTCGCTGGCGTCACCCCGTGAAAGGTCTTAAAGGAGGGGCCGAAGTCCTCCTACATGCCGAAAGTGTTGATAAGGCCAAGCGGACGGTGAATTCCGCAGCGTCTCTCGATGCGGCGCTCGTCGAAGTTGCTAAACGACGGGAGCGCGAAGCTCAAAATGCTCTCTTGGTTACCCGCCAAACAGGTAAAGGGAAGGTTGCGATGCTCCTCACCGATCGTAGCTGGCGATTGCGGGAAGGTGTTGGCGATGTTTATCATCACCGTTTTTGGGGGCAGTTGGTGCGTTGGGGCGCCGGGCCGAATCTTCGTTCGGGTAACAACAAAGCACGTCTGGGGACTGATCAGCTGACTTACACCGGAGACGATGAAGTCCGCATCATGGCCCGCCTCCGGGATGAATCGTTAAATCCCATTGTCGATAGTTCGTTGACTGCCGAAGTTCGCCATGAGTCCGGGCAAACAACGACTGTGGATCTCTCTTACCGGGAGGATTCTAATGGACTGCACACGGCTTTGGCGGGACCATTCCGGAGGCCTGGAAACTACGAGATTTTTCTAAATGGTGACACCGTTGAGGATGAGCTTTTGACTAATTTTCGGGTGGTGGGCTCTATGAGTGCGGTGGAGCTTTCCGAGACGACATTAAATCTTCCGCTTCTTGAAAGCGTGGCTCAAATGTCCGGCGGGCGGGTTTTCGATGGGGAGGGAAATCTGGCTGATCTCTTCGTCACGGAGGAGGAAACCCGAGAGGAACTCAGGGAAACTTCCCTGTGGGATCGATGGTTGATCTTCGGGTTGCTGGCACTTTTTCTGACCACGGAATGGGTCATGAGACGTCGTGGAGGGTTGAGTTAGGGCGATTCTGCTCGCGGTTTGCGCGGTGAATTGAGTAAGAGTTTAGTGAAATGATACTTCGGTTGATCGCTTTTTTCCTCTTTGTATGTCCTTTGCTCGGGCAGAGTTACGCACCCAGTCGTGAGAGAGTTCCGGTAGTTCCGCGGGAATTCCGGGCCGCTTGGGTGGCTTGTGTGTTTAATATCGATTGGCCAAGTAAGAAGGGGTTGGGAGCGTCAGCCCAGCAAGCGGAAATGAGGCGGATTTTGGACAAAATGGCCTCCATGCGCATGAACGCGATTATCTTCCAGGTGCGTCCCAATGCTGATGCCGTCTATCGTTCAAATTTGGAGCCGTGGAGTCATTGGGTGAGTGGGACCCAGGGAAATTCTCCGGGTTATGACCCGCTGGCTTATTGTATTCAACAGGCGCATGCCAGGGGGATCGAGGTGCACGCCTGGTTTAATCCTTTTCGCGCTTTGCCGAATAGTGAGATTCCTACGGCTCGGAATCATGTGACGCGAACGCACTCCAGCGTGATTAGGAATTTTAAATCTTATCGCTGGATGGATCCCTCGAGCCAATTCACCCAACAACGTGCCTTGGCGACGATTCTGGATGTAGTGAGTCGTTACGATGTGGATGGCGTGCACATTGATGACTATTTTTATCCGTATCCAGATGTCGCAAAAAATGGTGAACCCAAACAGATCTTTCCTGATGGGAAAACTCCGGCAGCGCGTCGGGTGATCGTCGATGGATTTGTGCAGCGGATGTATCGTTCGGTGAAGCAAAAGAAGCCCTGGGTCAGAGTCGGCATTAGTCCGTTTGGAATTTGGCGGCCAGGCGTGCCGGCCGGGACGACAGCTTCGATTGATTCCTATCGTCACCTTTCTGCGGATTCACGGAAATGGCTGGCTAATGGCTGGTGCGATTATTTGTCGCCTCAATTATATTGGCGAATTGAGGGTCCGCAGAGTTACACCAAGCTCTTAAGCTGGTGGCGTGCACAGGGAGAACGTCCGGTTTGGCCGGGGATTGCTGCTTCGCGGGTGCTGTCATCGGATGACCCGGGACGTCCGGCGAGCGAGATCATTAACCAGGTGTCGCTTTCCCGGAGTGTGGGTCGAAACTATGTCGGGCATGTTTTTTGGAGTATGAAATCCTTGATGCAGAATCGAGGCGGAGTGAGTGATGGTTTGACGAAGAATTTCTATCAGCAGGCGGCTCTGGTTCCTCCCATGCCGTGGATTAACAACGCTCCACCTGGGACTCCGGCGGTCAAGGCTGGGAGAGGAAGTGGCGGTGTTTCCGTGGCCTGGTCACCAGTTGCGGGGTGTTCGAAATACGCGGTTCAGGCCCGCTACGGAAAGCAATGGGTTTTCATCTATGCTACGAGTGGCAAAAGTGCGACGCTGCGCGGGGCACCAGATGCGGTCGCAGTGAGCTCCGTGGATCGCTATGGTAACACCAGCGCTCCGGCCGTTCTAAGCCGCAGATAGTTGGAAGATGTTTTTTATGTTCAGCCTAATTTAGGCGAAAAGGTTATTTACCCCTAATACCATCATGCTCAAAGATTTTAAAGAATTCGCCTTCAAAGGAAACCTCATCGATATGGCTTCTGGAATCATCATTGGAGGTGCCTTTGGACTCGTGGTCAAATCGCTCGTCGATAACATCATTATGCCCGTGATCGCCGGGCTTTTCAAGCTGCCGGACTTTAGTCAGCTATACTATGCTTTTGCTGAGGGCGCTCCCAAAGGGGATCTTGAAAAGGCTCAAGAAATGGGCGCTGTGATTGCTTACGGAACCTTCATCAATACCGTGATCAACCTGCTTATAATCGCGGCCTCGCTCTATATCGTGATTAAGAAGGTTATGGGATCAATGAAGAAGGAGGAGGAAATTTCCGCCCCAGCCGAGCCTCCTGCGCAGGAGGTGCTTCTCTCAGAGATTCGCGATCTTTTGAAAAAGGACTCCTGATTATCCGACTTCGTTACGCGGGCTTTGTCTGAAGAGTCGGTCGAGAGCTTCGGCTGGTGGGACATCTTCGTAAAGCATCGCATAAACGACATCGATGATCGGAGTGCGGGCGTCGACTCGTCTGGCGGCTTCGTAGATCGAGCGTGTGTTGGGAACCCCTTCGGCAACCATGCCGAGTTGTTCGACGGCATCCTGGAGTTTCTGTCCTGTTCCGAGAGCCACGCCAATACGTTGGTTTCGGGAATGAGGAGAGAAACAAGTTGTCATTAAATCTCCGAGACCAGAGAGGCCCGGGAAGGTGTCGGGATTTCCTCCGAGCTGGGTGCCGAGACGAATCATTTCGGCGAGGGCCCGGGTAACGAGAGCGGAGATGGCATTGTCGCCGAGTTTGAGACCTGCGGCCACTCCGGCGGCGATGGCGAAGATGTTTTTGAGCGCTCCGCCTAATTCGATACCCGCAACGTCTTCGTTAGTGTAACAGCGGAACCGTTCATTGGAAAAGGTGTGCTGCAGAGCTTCGCCAATGGCGATATTCGAGCAGCCAATGGTAGCTGCTGCGGGAAGACCGCGGGCAATTTCCTCGGCATGGTTGGGGCCTGAGAATACCGCGACAGGATTTTCGGAGAAACTATCCGAAATGATTTCGGACATGCGTTTACCGGTTTCTCTTTCGATCCCTTTGGAGCAGGAGAGGAGAACGGCTGTCTTTGAAATAGACTGTTTGGCGAGATTCTCGGCAGCAGTACGGGTTTCGGAGGTGGGAATGACGAAAAGAACGAGGTCGGCGTTATTGGCGATACCGGGGTCTGTTGTTGTGACGAGATTGGACGGGAGAGTGATTCCGGGAAGGTAGTGTTTGTTTTCTCTCGATGAGTTGATTTCGTCGATGGTGCTCTGGTTTCTCCCAAGAAGGTGAACTTGCGGGCACTTGTTTGTCAGCAGAAGGGCCAGAGCGGTACCCCAGGATCCGCAGCCGACGACGAGGGGGTTCTCAAAGGTGGAACTCACGCTGAATCCTCCTTTTTCTTTTGCCCGATGCGGTTTTCGGTCCCCGCCTTGAGGCGGGCTATGTTGGCCCGGTGTTTCCAGATCGCCAGAACTGCGGCGATCAGAGAGAAGATGAAGAGTGGCTTGTTCCAGGTGCCATTGGCTAGCTTGCCGTGATAGGCCGAACCGGTAATGACGAGAATGGGTAGGGAGGCAGCCGCGGCGATGCTGCCCACCGAAACATACTTGGTGGTGAAGGTAAAGATGGCCCATACAAGAATTAGCAAGACGAGTCCGAAGGGCATCATCGCGGTGATTGCTCCGGCGGTGGTGGCAATACCCTTGCCGCCTTTAAAGCCGATCCATGGCGAGTAATTATGTCCCATGATTGAAGCAAGGGCGGTGAGGACTTCGATGGATTGAGCCGTAAATTGTTGTTCAGCCATCATGGGTTCAACCATATTCCTGGCGATGAGAACCGGGACAAGACCTTTGGTGAAATCGAGAAGGAGGCAAGTGATACCCAATTGTTTCCCCAGAGTGCGAAAAACATTGGTGGCTCCGATATTACCCGAGCCATGTTGGCGGATATCGATGCCTTTAAGTTTTCCCATTAAAAGGCCGAAGGGAATGGAGCCCAACAGGAACCCAACGAGTGGTAGAAGCCAAGACATCTTGATTTACTGGAGTTTGAGGGTGCGGCGGATCGATTTGATCACGACCGGCTCAACCGGGACATCCTTCATCGAAGTCGGCATGGCGATACCCGTGGCATCAAGCGCATTGGCGTAAGTCGTGCCGGCTTGAACCGTTTTTATAGCATCAACAGCTTCCATGCCTTTGATGATTTTACCGAAAACTGCGTAGCCGCTGCCATTGGAGTTTGGGTGATTGAGTTGGTTGTTGTCTGCGACGTTGATAAAGAATTGGGACGTGGCGGAATTTGGATCGGGCTTGCGGGCCATGGCGAGAGTGCCGCGGGTATTAGGAGGGGTTTGAGCGCTTTCGTTGGCAATGGGAGCTTCGGTTGTTTTTTCGTTGAGGATACCTTCCTTTAGGGTGAAGCCGCCCCCCTGAATCATAAAGTGGGAGATGACGCGATGAAAGGTCGTGTTGTCATAAAAGCCCTGATCCACGTAGCTGAGGAAATTTTTTACCGTACCCGGTGCTTTCTTGTCGTCTAGCTCGACGAGGATGCTCCCCCGACTGGTGTCAATAACGACGGTAGTTCCGACGGGGGCCTTGATTTTGGCCTTTGGTGGGTCTCTTCTTTGGGCATCGGTCTGGCAACCAATGAGGAAAGTCAGTGGAAGAAGGAGAGGGAGTAATTTCATGTGGGGCGAAGTGTAGAGGGTTCTAGTGAGCTTGCAACCAGTTGTCGCCAGTGCCGGTGTCGATTCGAACGGGGACGTTTTTAGGTAAAATGACGGCTGTTTCCATCGCTTCGACAATTTTCGGCGTTAGATCCTCTTGTTCATCGAGATGGAGATCGAAAAGGAGCTCATCGTGGACTTGGAGAATCATTTTGGATTTTTTGTCAACGAGGAGCTCCTGCACCTTAATCATGGCAATTTTGATCATATCGGCTGCTGTTCCCTGGATTGGGCTGTTGATCGCGGCTCGTTCAGCATTGCTGCGGATGGTTGCGTTGGATGAGGTAATATCTTTGAAATAGCGCCGGCGCTTGGCGAGGGTCTCCACGTATCCTTTCTCACGGGCATCTTCAATAGTGTCTTCCATGAACTGCTTGATGGCAGGATACTCTTCAAAGTAGGTCTTGATGATTTCACTGGCTTCTCCGCGGGGAATGCCCAGACGTTGTGATAGGCCGAAGGCTGAAATGCCATAGATGATGCCAAAGTTTACCATCTTGGCAGTGCGTCGCATGTCCGGAATGACCCCATCAATCTCGACTCCAAATACCTTGGCGGCGGTTGCGGTGTGAATATCGAGATTGTTTTGAAAAGCTTCGATCATGGTGGGGTCGCCTGAAAGAGCCGCCATAACACGGAGTTCCACTTGGGAGTAATCCGCCGCGAGGAGGGTAAATTCGGGGCCACGGGGAACAAAAGCCCGGCGCAACTCCCGGCCTGTTTCCGAGCGAACCGGGATGTTTTGTAGATTGGGATCGCTGGAGGCGAGTCGTCCGGTGGTGGTCACGAGTTGATGAAGATGGGTGTGGACCCGCCCGGAGTGTTGCGCGCGATGAGCAGGGAGCGCGTCGACATAGGTTCCCTTTAGTTTGGTTGCTTCCCGGTATGAGAGGATGTTGGCAACGATGGCATGTTTGGGGGCAAGAGAAGAAAGAGTTTGTTCGTCGGTCTTGAATTGACCGGTCTTTGTTTTCTTTGGTTTTTCTACCAGCTCCATTTCGCCAAAGAGGATCTCTCCGAGTTGTTTGGGTGAGTTGAGGTTGAACGGTCTTCCGGCGGAAGCTTCGATTTCGACACTGAGTTTTGCGATCCGTTCCGCGAGGGTTTTACCAACTTCGTTGAGGACATTTTGATCGACCGTGATTCCTTCGGCTTCCATGGCGACGAGGACAGGAAGAAGCGGGGCTTCGATGGATTCCCAGAGCGGGAGGAGTTTCTTTTCTTCAAGCAGAGGTCTGAGGGAGTGGAAAAGCTGGATGGTCACGTCAGCATCTTCGGCCGCGTATTCAGCTAGTTTTTCCGTGGGGATTTCTGAGGGATCAAGGTCTCCCTTGGCCGCTTTCTTTTTAGCAGCAGCAGCGAAGAGGTCGTCTTCGGGTTCTGCGCTTTCAGTGAAAAGATCGACAAGCTTGACGGGAGAATAATTGAGAAGGCTTTCAGCCAAGCTATCCATGGTGTGTTTTTGATCCGGAGCCACCAAGATATGGGCCAGCATGGTGTCAAAGAATGGACCTTTCACGGCGATACCGTGAGAGAGGAGAATGGCGAGGTCGAATTTGAGATTGTGTCCGATTTTGAGAGAGTCAGAAGTCAGAACAGGAGCAATTTTTTTGCGGAGAGATTCCCAATCTGAAACTGGTAGATAGTATGCTTCTTGTGGAGTGGTGGAGAAGGCGATGCCGAGGAGCTTGGCTTGAAAGCGATCGAGAGAATTTGTTTCGACATCAAAACAGAAGGACTCAGCGGTGGTGAGTTTTTCGATGAGGTCCTCGATTTCGTCGTCGGAACGGACGAGGTGGTAGTTGTGTGGGACGTCGGAAATATTTTTCAAACTCTCGAAGACCGGAGCGTCGTTGCCGTCTGAATCGTCATTCTTCGAAAAGAGGCGCTTGGTCAGCGTGCGGAATTCCCATTCTTCGAAGGCTACCTTTAGGACTTCTTCGTCTGGTTCCTGACGAACGAGATCGTCCAATGTTTGAGCAACCGGAACATCGAGAATGATGGTCGCAAGGTCTTTGGATAGGCGGGCTTGTTCGGCAAAGTTGGTAACGTTCTCCTTCTGCTTGCCCTTGAG